>NZ_JBIAQQ010000014.1:0-218876 GCF_042889165.1 Streptomyces sp. NPDC002669
CTCACCCCCTTCATCGAACACCGCGCATCCGCCATCGCCCACGTCCTCCCCCCACCACCCCCCGGCACCCCCCTCGGCAACCAACTCCACTGACCGGGAGCCGAGTTCGCCCTCCTCGGTCGCGGAGCTGCTCCCGGCGGGCCTCGGGGTACGCGGGAGCGGGGGCGTCAACCGGTGCCCCACGGTGCCGTGGGGAGCTTCGCGCCGCTGTCGCGCCCGGAGAACTCCACGGTGGTCGGGGTGCCCAGACCCGGCATCCGCATCGTCACCCGGCGCAGGCCGCCTTCGCCGTCGATCCAGTACGTCAGCGGCGACCGTCCGTTCTCGGGACCCGCGCCGGGCGTGGTGCCCCGGGCGCGTGGCCCGGCGAACCGGTCGTAGCTGCGGCCGTCGATGCGATCGCGCTTCAGCCAGCGGGCCCCCGACTGGGCGAGCAGCAGTGGGTTGTCGGGGCGGTCCGCGCCGAGCCCGATCAGCAGCCGGAGCCCGGCGTCCAGGGGGTCGCTCGTGTAGGAGCGCGCGGACCAGCCCGAGCGTGGGACGTGCTCCGCCTGCTGCCAGGGCGGGCCGCTGCCGCCCTTCGGTACGGGAGCCAGGCCGAGGCCGCCGGCGTCCCAGACGATCAGGCCGTGGTCGAGCCGCCCGGTGGCGGGCCCGGAGGATTCAGGGGATCCGGTGGGGCCGGTGATCCGGTACGTTCCCACGGCCCGGTGGGTCCGGTAGTCCACGACCCCTTTGACCCGCACCACCGTTCCGCCGCCCTCTGCGGCGGTGAGGGTCACCGTCACGGGGCTGGCCTGGTACAGGTTCAGCCGCGACAGCCCCAGCCTGGACGCCTCGTCCATCGTCACCGGCCGCTCGGCGGGACGGTCGTCGAAGAGGGCCCGGTAGGCGGCGAGGCCGCCCGCGGCGATGCCGCACACCGCGATCACGATCACGATTCCGAACCAGAGGGCCCGATGCGGCATACGGCCGTCGGTCTTCCTCTTCCGAGCCATGCAGTCGCCTTCTCTCGTCGGTCGGTCACGCGGGAGGGCGGGTTCGCGAACCTCTGGTCCGCGAACCCGCCCGATCCGGCCCGGAGGGTCCACCGGTACGGGAGGTCCCGCCCAAAGCCTGCCGGGCGGGGCCTCCGGTCGTGCGGCAGGCCCTCGGGGGCTACGGGTGCCGCGCCCTTCGCCTGCGCATCAGCACGACCAGTGCCGCGCCGAGAGCGGTGAGCACCGCGCAACCTGCCAGGGCCGTCAGGACCGCCTGACCCGTTCCGGTGGCCGCCAGGCCCGAGTTGGGCACGTGGCCCGGGTCATTCGGCCCACCCGGCGCATCCGGTGGGTTCGGTGTGTTCGGTGCCGGTGTCGGTGTGGTGGCGGGCAGTCGCCGGTTGACCGCTGTCACCGAGACCCCGGCGTCGAGGTTGTCGGAGGTCAGCACCAGTGGCCCGAACACCGCCACGTCCGGTGCGGCGTACCCTGCGGGCGGGCTGATCTCCTGCCAGTAGTACGTGCCCGGTGTGCCGGTGCCGCGGCAGATGCCGTCGGTCCTGGTCGCGCAGGGCTTGCCGACCCGTGTGTCCGGCTCCGCCCCGGTGGTCTGCAGGTCGTCGGAGCCGTTCGTCTCCTTCCACAGCTGGAATTTCGCGCGGGCCAGCGGTCTGCCGTCCTGGTCGTGTTTGACCAGGCGCAGCACGCCCTCCTGTTGCCGGAAGCCGAAGTCGTAGGTGTGGTCGTTCTCCCCCGGTCCGCCGGTGGTCAGTTCCCGCTGCGGGAACTTCGCGTCGCGCGGGACGAGGCCCTTGGAGTCGACGAAGTGGTTGTCGCCGACGTCCGCTTCCGTGGGCACCCACTGGTGGAGCGGCCCGCCCTCGGCGTAGTCGGCCGGTTCGTCGAGACGGACGGTGTACTCGGTCCTCGGCCGAAGACCGCCGGTGACGTTGGAGTCGTCGAAGTAGTACTCACCTCGCGCCGTCGTCCTGGTCGTTCCCACGACCTTGCCCGACCGGTCGTACAGGTGGACGGTCACGCCCTCGACCGGTTTCTGGCCGGGGTTCTGGATGCCCCTGCGCTCGGGGTCGTACCAGACCCGGTTGCCGATCTGGAGGGGTGCCTGGTCGCAGAGCACCTCCAGATCACCCATCGAGGCGCCCTTGCCGAACGGGGCGACGGTCCCCGGTGGGTTGAGGCGGAGGCCGAACTTCGGGTCCCGCTCGCCGTCGCGCCGGACGAAGGAGGTCCCGTACCCGAAGGCGGTGTCGTTGGGGTCGAAACCGGAGGTCGCGATGGTGTCCTCGACCGCGGAGCGCGCCATGCCCGCGAAGGCCCCGTTGGGGTGGATGCCGCCCATGCGGCTGTTGTCGAAGAAGCGGGTGCCCCTGGGTGAGAGCCCGCAGCCGTTGTTGGTGTCCATCACGTACGTCTCGCCCGCCCGGCACGCCTTGTTCAGGTCACCACCGGCCAGGACCCTGGCGATCGAGCCCGGCGAGGCGGCGGCCGGGGCCCGGTCGGCGAGGCGGTCGCGGAAGGCCAGCAGCATGGAGCCGTCGGTCTCGAAGGCGATCTCACCCAACTCCGGTTCGGGAAGGGCCAGATAGCCCTGGCACTCCTGGCCGTTCCGGGAGGGCGGGAAGGTGTTGGTCCAGGGGAACCAGCCCGCTCCCTCGCACGGGGGCGAACCGCCCGTGGGCCGGCGCGGATAGTCCAGCGGCTGGTCGAGGACGGACTTGCGGAACGACCCGGTGGCGAGGTCGAAGGGCATGACCACCGCGCGCAGGTCCGATGCCTTTCCGGTGGACTCGCCGGAACACACTCCGCCGACGTAGCCGACGCCGTCGTGGAGACCGAGGCCGAACGGCCGCCAGTCCACCGGCGCCGGACAGCCCGGGTCCGGGATCGCCGCGACGGCCTTCGGCTTCGCCGCGGTCGCCGCCGTGGCGTCGTAGCGGTAGAGCTTGCGGTTGTTCAGGTTGACGACGAACAGGTCCCTGCCGTCATCGGTGATCTTGATGCCGCCCAGGCTCTCCTTGCCCGGCACGGCGATGAAGGCGTCGTCGGTTCCCGGCCCGTGCGCCGTCGCCCCCGCGTCCGGGACGACGGTGAACAGGGTGGTCTTCTTCTGTGCGCGGTCGGTCACGTAGATCCCGCCGGCGCCGCCCGGGCCGTATGCCGTGGTGCGCTTGGCCGTCGCGGAGGAGAACACCCGCTTGTCGGCCTTGTTCCACGCGATGCCGAACAGCGTGCCGGTATCGGCGTCGGTGGCGATGTCCGTGACGTCGACGTCGACGCCGTCCTGACCCCGTGCGTCGTACGGGAAGGAGACCAGTGTGCGCTGGGCTCCGCCCTCACCCGAGGCGGACTGACAGGCCGTCACCAGCGGGGCGTTCTTCTGGCAGTAGTCGCCCGGGCTCCACAGCCCGGTGGTGTACGTCACGCTCTTCCCGTCGGAGAGGTCGACGAACTCCTCGTTGCTGCTCATCTCGTTGGGTGCGCCGTCCAGTCCCCGGCGCGAGGCGAAGGCCGGGAACAGCACGTCCGGCTTCGGATTCACCACCTGTACCCGGTACTTGCCGCCGGCGAGCCTGCCCTCCGGCGGGGTCAGTGTCACGGTGCCGTCGGCCGCCGTGACCCCTTCGACGGCCGCCCCGGCGTCGTCGGTGAGGGTCACCCGGACACCGGCCATGCCGGGTTCCAGCGCGGGCGTCCACACTCCGTCGGTGTCCACCGCCCGGACCACCCGGACCGTCACCGATCCGTCCTTCTCCTGCGAGTGCGCCGCGGGCGCCCCGGCCAATGAGCCACTGCCGATTCCCGAAGCGAGCGCGACCAGACAGCCGACGGTGCGGCGGCCGAGTAAACCCGGTCGTCGCCGACGCGGTCGGGGCGCGGCTCCCTTCACTTGTTCATTTGTTGACGTCATCCCCTGCTCTCAGCGTTCGGAAGGGCTCGTGGCCCTGCTCGTGAGGGAGTACATGGAGATACGGAGAACCGCATTGCCGGCGATCCTAAAGGGAGATCGAGCAAGATCGTGACCGAATGGTGAATTTACTCTCGGGCGGCATCGTTTTCAGGAGAATTCCGCGCCGGACCGCCAATGACCGTACAGCGCATATGCCACATGAACCGTCCGGCGAGGAGATTAAATAGGGACAGGTGTTCGGTGGCGGGAAATCGACTTCCGCGTCCACCGCCGATTCCTCTCCGTCGGCTTCCCGGGCCGCCGCCCCGGGAGCCGGACCGCCGTCGCCCCGCGTGGCACCCCGTCGCCGGGTGGGGAAAACCCCCGGCAAAACAGGTGGCGTTCCCCAGGGACCGGGCGGACGGGGTGAGGCAGGGTGGTGGGCCCGGCCACTGCACAGTTCTCCAGGGGGAGTTCTCCATGTCCAGTCCCGCGGCCCCTGTCCGGGCCGGGCGATTCGCAGACGTCCCGGGGCGTGTGTCCGCCCTGCTCGCCGTCCTCGCCGCAGTTCTCGTCCCCGCCGTCTTCGTCGTGCCGCACATGCTGGCGGCGGACGGATCGCAGGACGGTTTCGCGGATCAGCGCAACCTCGTCGACACCGTCGGCGAGGAATTCGTCCGGTACTGGAACTCCGACGACCGGATGTTTTCCCCCGGGATGGAGAGGGTCGTCGATTACTGGTTCCGTTTCCACGTGGCCAAGGCGGCGATCGCCGCGCTCCTGATGGCCGTGCTCGTGGCGCTCGGCCTCCTTCTCCGGAAGTCCTGTCCCCGGGGCGGTGGTGCCGGGCCGGCGAGGAGGGCCGCCGTCGCGACGGGCGGCGTCGTCCTCACTGTGCTCGCCCTGTTGTCGTCGGTGATCATGGTGGTCAACGTCCAGGGTGCGGTGGCGCCGTTCACCTCACTGATGTCGATGCTGCCCGTGGGAACTCACCACGGAAGGCTCGCCGGCACGCTCGACCAGGTCCGGCAGCAACTGGCCGACTCCCCGGGCTCGGGTGTCTCTCCCCCGCCCGCCCTCGCCACGATGATCAGCGACAACTCCCGGTACCACGTGGCGTTGGCGGTGATGGCCGCGATCGTGGCGGTCGCCCTCGTCACCCTGAGCTCGGTGTTGTGGAGGCGGTTCCTGCGAACGGAGCCGTCCGCCGGGCGCATCCGGCGCGCACTGGGGGCATTCGGTCTGTTGACGGCTTCGTTGTCGCTGGTCGTGGCGGTTGTCGCGGTCGCCAACCTGTCCACCGCGTCCGATTCGGCACGAGGGCTGTCGGTCTTCTTCGACGGCGGATGAGGGTGTCCGGCCCTCACGCGAACGGGGCCGGTCCCGTACGGCTGCGCCTTGGTGAACGGGCCCCGGACGTCGCCCGCGCCGCGGTTTCGGACCACGCGCGGTGCGTTCCGGGATCGGCCGCGAGCGGCCGTCGCGACAGCCACTTGCCACCGCCCGCGCGGCGGGAACCCGGCCCCGCACCAGTTCCCGGGCGGTGAGCACGGGGTCGTGCCCGTGTCGGCCCCACAGGGGGCAGGGCGTCGCGCCACAGGTGGCGGGCGGCTCTGTTTCAGGGGCCTGTTCCGTTGGGTGTGCCGACCGGGGCGGGCTCGTCGGCGGGTCACGGGTGGTAACCGGTTTCCTCGCGATGTGCAGCACGGTGATCTCGTGCGCGAGCGCGTCGTCGGCGACCTGCCGGGCATGGCGGGCGGCCTCGCCCTTGCGCCAGGCGCAGTAGGAGGAGCGGGCCACGTGCAGCACTCGGCACAGCAGGACGATCGGGTAGTTCGCCTTCTCCGCATGGATCAACCGGCACAACGCGGTCACCGGTCGCTCTCCTTCACGAAGAAGGCCGTCGCTTTTTTCGGGATCTCGATCGTCTGCTGCTGTTCGCGGTTCTCCCGCCGCAGTCGCTTGAGCTCCTCGCACTCGGCACTGCTCAATTCGCCGAGAGTGCCCTCGCACCGGCCTGCCTTCGCCTTTCGGTAGCAGCCGCGCAGGGACTCGGAGCTGATGCCGAGTTCCCGGGCGACGGCGGTGACCGTCTTGCCCGAGGAGCCGACGAGCGCGATCACGTCCCGCTTGGACTCGTCGGTGTACCGCTTCGTGTACTTGCTTCCCACCTGGCACTACTTCCTCTGGAACCTCAGGTCCCAGTCTCCAGGTATCCACGATCAAGGGGAAGCTTCATGCGCCTGGGCACCGCGGAGGCCGGACAGGTCCTGCGCCGCTTTACCCGCGGCGGCCCCAAACACCCTACCTACGCCGCGCTCGAAGACTCGGCCGCGCAGTACGCACCATCTTCGCGTGCGATTACCTGGCCAGCCCCGACCTGCGCCGGGAGATCCACGGCGGCCTCCAGGTCGTGGAGAACTGGAACAGCGCGAACGCTGTCCTGCACTACGGCAAGGACAGGGCGCTCACCGGTCCAAACAAGCAGCACGCCGAGACCTCGATGCTCGCTCTGCACCTGCTCCAGTCCGCTCTCGTGCACGTCAACACGCTGCTGCTTCAGCAGGTCCTCGCCGAACCGGTGGGCCAAGAAGCTCACCGACGAGGATCGGCGCGGCCTGACCGCGCTGTTCTGTCGAACATCAACCCGTGCGGCACTTTCCGCCTTGACATGGCCAAGCGGATCGACCTGCTGCCAGTCACCATGCCCGGCCCCCGCCGCGCGCCCGACGGCACCGCGGGCACGGCGGGATCAGCATCATGAGCCGCTGGAGTGCGTGACTCTCAGGGACGGGGCTTCAAGCGGGTCGGCCCCAGGCGGCGGACCGGTAGCGGGGCGGGATCGTCGCTCTTCCCGCCCCGCTACCGGAGCTGAGGGCAGGAACGCCCTAGCCGTCGACAAAGGTGACCGTCTCGGCGAGTGGGGCCCGGTTGATGCGGTCGTGACACGCGGCCGGGGCCTCGAACCCGATGGACACGCCGCAGAACAGGATCAGTCCCGGTGGGGGCAATATGGTTTCCGCGACGGTCCGGCAGTACACCGACCACGCCATCTGGGGGCAGCTGTGCAGCCCCTCAGCACGGAGCAACAGCATGACAGTCTGCAGGTACATGCCTAGGTCGGCCCATTGGGCCGGTCCCATGTCCCGGTCGATGTAGCAGAACAAGGCCGCGGGCGCACCGAAGCAGTCCCAGTTCGCGGCAACGGCCGCCTCACGCGACCGCCGGTCCTCGCGTGAGACTCCGAGCGCGGCGTAGCGCTGCTCCGTGGCGGCGGATCGGCGCTCCCGGTACGGAGACTTCAGTTCAAGCGGGTACATCTGGTACTCCCGCTCGTCCCCGGGGTCGCCTGCGGCCACCCGTTCGGCGGTGCGCTTCTTCAGCTCCGCCAGCGGCACGCCAGTCAGCACGTAGACATGCCAGGGCTGGAGGTTCGCCCCGGACGGTGACCGGGCCGCCGCGGACAAGACACGTTCCAGCGTTTTCCGGGGGATCGGCTCCCCGTTGAACCGGCGCACCGCCCGTCGGCTCGCAACTGCTTCGTAGACGTCCAAGGAAAGCTCCCTGCATATCGGCTCCGGCCCCGCCAGCCACCTGATGTCGGGACCCTCTACCGTGGTGACGGTCGGCGACGGGGAGAGGTGACCGGTGAGCGCGCATGACGGCCTCGCAGAGGGCTTCGAGACGCACCGCAGTCGACTGCGCGCGGTCGCCCAGCGCATGCTCGGCTCGCACAGCGAGGCGGAGGATGCCGTCCAGGAAGCCTGGCTGCGGCTGGCCAGGACGGAAGCCGACGCCGTGCACAACCTGGGCGGCTGGCTCACGACGACGGTCTCCCGCATCTGCCTCGACATGCTGCGGGCCCGCGCATCGCGGCGGGAGGACCCGGCAGGCCACCCGGTGCCCGATGAGGACCCGGGTCCCGCTGCGGGTGGCTGCCCGGAACAGGAAGCGGTGCTGGCCGACTCTGTGGGTCGCGCCCTTCTGGTCGTGCTGGACAGGCTGGGCCCCGCCGAGCGTGTCGTGTTCGCGGTGCCGTTCGACGAGATCGCCCCCGTTGTGGACCGCTCCCTCGCCGCTGCGAAGCAACTCGCGAGCCGGGCCCGCCGCAAGGTACGGGGCGCCCCCGCCGTCCCTGGCGCGGAGCTCGCCCGGCAGCGGCTCGTGATCGAGGCGTTCCTCTCGGCGGCGCGAGCGGGCGACATCGACGCGGTCCTCGCGGTGCTGGCACCCGACGTCGTACGGCGTGCGGACCGCGCGGCCCTTCCAGAGGGCAGGCCGGTCGAGGTGCGCGGTGCGCGGGCCGTGGCGAAGGAGATCGTCGTCTTCGGACGCAACGCACACGTTGCGGAAGTAGTACTTATCAACGGTGCCGTGGGGATCGTGGTCGCGCCGCACGGACGACTGCGGCTCGTCCTTACTGTCACGACCGCCCGCCGGAGGATCACCGGGTATGAACTCATCGCCGACCCGAACCGACTTCAGCAGCTTGACCTGGCCGTTCTCGGCGGCTAACCAGCCGCCGAGTGGCATAACAATGAGGTGTCGGCAAACGATCGTTTGACGACAGGAGCCAGGCCCGTCCAATGAACCCGGACTTTTCGGGGCTCCGATCCAATGAGATCCGATGACGGCTGATGACAGGGTTTGCTGACAGCTAAGGCCTGATCCGCCGACAGAAACGGGGGCAGCATGGCCAACCTGGTCTACGAGCGAGGGTCCACCGACCAGCAGTCGACCAACCGTCAGAACCTCGTCCTCGCCGAGGCCGGGATTGAAGACCCGGTCGTCTTCAAGGAGGACCCCGGCACCTCCAGCCGCCTCCACCCGCTGGAGCGCCCGAAGTTCCGCGAACTGCTGGCCTACGCGCGGCCCGGCGACACCGTGCACATCTCCGAGATGTTCCGCCTCGTACGCGGCACCGGCCACATCCTCGACGTGCTCGACATCCTCCACCGCGCCCGCCTCGCGCTGCGCATCCACAACGGCGCGTTATCCGCCATGGGCCTCGCCGCCGGCGAACTCCAACGCGACCTCCAGCGCGAGCTGACATACGATGTACTACGCGCCGCCGAGGCCAAGGGCAGCAAGGGCGGGCGCCGCCCCGCCGTGGCGGACACGAAAACACCGACGATGTGCGCGCCGCGTACCTGGAGGGCCGCTCCATCGCCGCTCTCGCCCGCGACCACGGAGTCAGCCGCGGCGCGATCCGCACGGCCGTCACCGATCTCCTGCCCGACCACACCACCATCGAGGAAAATGCCCCCGCCCCGGAACTGCCGGTCACCCTCGACATGCCGGGCAAGGTCGCCGACTACCTCCGGGCCACCGAACTGGAGCCCGCCGAGCGCGCCGCGCTCGACCACGGCGTCACCGTACGGCGCGGCCAGGGCTGCACCCTGCGCGTCAGCGCCGTCCCCGCCGTGCACCAACAGCTCCTCGCCCGCTGCCAACCGCTCGACGGTGCCCAGGGCATCCCGGTGATACCGGCACAGCGAAAGGCCCACTGTGAGTACGAGAACCGCGTGAACGCGCTCACGGGGTCAGCCGGGCCGTGAAGAACGGCTTGATGTTAACCGCTTCACCAACTCCAAGTCCCCCGTGCGGTCCTATGGTTGGCTGACGCGCGCACACCCTATTGACCGCCCGGTCGATCTCGACGTCGTTCGTGAGTCCTACGACCGGGTGGCCGACAACTATGCCCACATGGTCGTGACGACTGGAGTCGGCGACATCCGCAGGGATCCGTGGCTCAAGGCGTCGACCGATGCCTTCGCTGACACCGTGCGCGGGCTCGGGCCTGTCCTCGATGTCGGCTGCGGGCCCGGAACGGTAACCGCCTACCTCGCCGAACGCGGACTCGACGTGTCCGGGGTGGATCTCTCTCCTCGCATGATCGAGAACGCACGCCGTCTTCATCCGGAGTGCCGCTTCGCTGTCGCTTCCGCCACTGAGCTCGACCTCGATAAAGCGCCCCTGGGTGGCGTGCTCGGGTGGTGGTCGCTGTTCAACCTTCCCCGTGACGTCCTTCCCCAGGTCCTCGCCCTGTTCGCGCGCGTTGAAGCCAGGTGGACACTTCGTCACCGGAACACACGTCGGCGACGAGGACGCGGTACGCACCGAGGCCTACGGAGGCGTACCCGTCCGCTGGACGACCCACAAGTGGCGGCCGGAACAACTCGTCAATCTGATCGAGCAGGCCGGTCTGAACCCGGTTGCCGAATTGCGGCTCCCCCGACGGGATACAGCGGGCCCGGCCTGGTCGTCATGGCCAAACGCCCCGGCTGACGATCAGGCGTCGAAATGGCGCAGGGTCTTCGGCCTGGATCCATGATCTGACGCCTACCGCTATTTTCCGTTCGAATACTCCCCGAGGGCCGCACAGCGCAAGGCCCGCCGCGAGTACGCGAACCGTGTCAACACCCTCGACGGCTCACGGCCTGAGCATCACTCGTAGCTACTTTGCCCCTGGGGACAGAGCTGGGAGTCCGGGGCCAGGTCGGCGCGTTCTGCCTCCACCCACGCGAGGGCCTGGTGCCGGTCGGTGAACCGGCCGGGCACGGCGCGTGGCCGCGGCAGTTGGACGGATCCCGGGCAGCCGAAGGCGGCGTCGGTGGTGGCCGGATGCCAGTCGCACAGCCGTTGCCAGGCCGTCGCCCAGTCCGGGTCGGCCGCCGCGTGCTCGGCGGCGTGCAGCCGCAGCAGGTCGTGGAACCGGAGCCGGCCGGCGGCGGCGAGCCGGTCGAGGAGGCGCTCGGCGGCGACGAGGGGAGTCGGGCAGGGCGGCGGCCGCCTCGGCGGTGAAGTCCGGGCCGGGGTGCAGGCCGAACAGCCGTGCCGTGCCCGGTCGCAGACGTGGTCCCGCCGGGAAGTCCCAGGGTCTTTCGTTCGGGTCGGGCCGGATCGGTGAGCGGGGCACGCGAGCCCGGCACGATCCGAACGGGAGGCCCGGCTCTCCCGCGGGGTCGCCGTATCGCGGCCCGTCCCGGGGCACGTGGAGCGAGGTTGTGCAGACGCCCAGGAATCCGGTGTGACGGCTGGGCACCTGCGGACAGACAGGAGCGGAACGAAATCCCATCATGGCTCTGGTCACGATGCGAGGACGCGCAACGTGCCGTATCCATGGAGGAGTTGCCATGTCGGGCAGAAGAAAGTGGCGTATGGTCGGCGGGCTTCTGGCCGCCGCCGTGTTGATGGTGGGTGCGGCGCCCGGGGTTTCCGCGGGCGCCGTCGGGCCGGATGGCGCGGCCGGGGCGCAGTCGGTGGTTCCGGCAGGCTCGGAAGGCGTTCCGGCCGTGGGCACCGACTGGGGCGCGCCGGGCCCGTACGCCGTGAGCGTGGAAGTCGGTGTCGTGCACACCTTCTACCGGCCGCAGGACCTGGGGCAGTCGGGCAGGCCCTACCCGGTGATCATCTGGGGCAACGGCACGGGCGCGGTGCCCGCGGTGTACAGCTCGCTGCTGCGGCACTGGGCGAGTCACGGCTTCATCGTGGCCGCCGCCAACACACCGACCTCCAACTACGCGATCAGCATGCGCCTGGGCATCGATGTGCTGGAGCGGCGGAACGCGGACAGTTCGAGTCCCTACTACCGCAAGGTGGATCTGGCGCACATCGGATCGGCCGGTCACTCGCAGGGTGGCGCGGCCGCCGTCAACGCGGCGATCGACCCGCGGGTGATCACCGCCGTGCCCATCCAGCCGGGGCCCCTGACCGATCCGGATCTGATGGACGAGCCCGTCTTCTACCTGGCCGGGCAGCAGGACAGGATCGTGTGGCCGGTGCTGGTGAAGTCGATGTACCAGGACTCCGACCACGTCCCCGCCGTCTACGGCGAGGTCCGGGGAGCCGGTCATCTCGACTCGATCGGCGACGGCGGGGACTTCCGCGCCCCGGCCACCGCCTGGTTCCGCTACTGGCTGATGGGCGACGGGGCGGCCGGCCGGATGTTCTTCGGTCCGGACTGCGGCTACTGCACGGCTGCCGCCCCGTGGTCCGGCTGGGAGCGGAACGCCGCCGCGCGGCGGATTCCCGGTCCGGCGGTCTGAGGGCCCGGCCCGGTCCGGCGCCGGGCCGGGCCTCGTCCGAATCGGCCGGACCGACCGGTTCGGGAGGTGGTTCCGTATCCGCTCCGGGGGTCCCCCGCCCCCGGAGCGGATACGGAGCTCAGCTCGCGGAGCGCTCCGCGAGGGGGCGGCGCCGGCGCGACGGGTCGGTCAGGGACGGCGGGGTCCACGCCGCATCCGCGCGGTAGATGTCCGTGCCCGGCGGGACGATCTCGTCGATGCGGTCCAGGGTCGCGTCGTCGAGAGTGAGCTGTGCGCCCTTCAGCAGGCCGTCGAGCTGGTCCATCGTGCGCGGGCCGATGATCACCGAAGTGACGGCGGGGTGCGTCGCGGCGAAGGCGACGGCCAGTTCGGGCAGTGAGCGGCCCAGGTCCGCCGCCAGCTCGGCCAGTTGCTCCACGGCCTCGTACTTGGCGGCGTTCTCCGGGAGTTCGGGGTCGAAGCGGAACGGTTGCAGGGCGGCGCGGCCGGTGGCCATGTCGGCCGTCCGCGCCTTGCGGTACTTGCCCGACAGGAAGCCCGCGGCGAGCGGGCTCCAGGTCAGCACGCCCATGCCGTGGCGTTGGCAGACCGGCAACAGCGACCGTTCGATGCCGCGGGCCAGGATCGAGTACGGCGGCTGTTCGGTGCGCATGCGCAGCAGGCCGCGCTTCTCGGCGACGTGGTGGGCCTCGACCAGGTCCTCGGTGGGAAAGGTCGAGCAGCCGAAGGTGCGGATCTTGCCCTGGTGGACCAGGTCGCTCAGGGCCGACAGCGTCTCCTCGATGTCGGTGTTCTCGTCGGGGCGGTGGATCTGGTAGAGGTCGATCCAGTCGGTCCGCAGCCGTCGCAGGCTGTCCTCCACCGCCCGGATGATCCAGCGCCGGGAGTTGCCGCTGCGGTTGCGTCCCTCCCCCATCGGGAAGTGCACCTTGGTGGCGAGCACGACGTCGTCGCGGCGGCCTTCGAGCGCCTTGCCGACGATCTCCTCGCTCTCCCCCGCGGAGTACATGTCGGCGGTGTCGACGAAGTTGATGCCGGCGTCGAGGGCGGCGTGGATGACCCGGGCGCTGTCGTCGTGGTCGGGATTGCCGATCGCGCCGAACATCATCGTGCCGAGGCAGTGGACACTGACCTCGATGCCGGTTCTGCCGAGCGTGCGGTATCGCAAGAGGACTCCTGGGCCGGTGGTGCGGGCTACGGTGTGCCCGGCGGAGCCTACGAGTTGGAGCGGGCTCGAAGTCAAGGGCCGGATTCGGTGCCGCAGGGTACGTGGTGGCGGGATCGATGCGCCTCCGGCCTTCGTTCAGCGGCCTCGCCGTCCGGTCCGGCCGTCGGCGCGACGCCGCAGCCGTGCCGCCTCCGCGGCCGTCAGGTGCGGGTCCGCCGGTCCGGCCCCGGCCGCTTCCCCGATGCGTCCCGCGGGGTCGGTCCGCCGGCCCTTGCGCACGCCGTGCGCGAACAGGCTCCGGCCCGGGCGGGCGGTCCGGGGACCTCCGCGCCGCCGGCCGTCACGACGGTCATGCCACGTCCGCAGCGGGATCGTCGGCGCCCGCGGTGCGCCGGCCGGTCACCATGGGACCGCTTCGGGTGAGGAGCACGTCGCCCGGACGCAGATCCGAGTGCAGGTCCGGATGCGGCACCCGGTCGTCGTCCGCCGTCGCGAACCGCCGGGACAGCCGCTCCGGGGCCGGCAGCGCGTGCAGCCGGTCGTGGAGGCGGCCCCGCGTCCGGCAGGGGGAGAGCCGACCCTCCGGGGACGCCGGGCCGGCTCGCCCGGCATCGTCGACCCGGTCAGGGTTCCGGGGCGTCGTCGACAGGGGGGCGGGGGCGAGGGATGGGTATCTCGCGCCGCATGTTCGTACCGTCCGCGTCCACGCTCACGAAGACCGTGCCCAGGGTGGTGGACTGCTGGACGGTGAGGCCGTACTGACGGACGTCCGCGGCCCGGCAGAGCGGATCGAGGAGACCGGCGACGACCCGCTGGGCATCGGCTATCTGCTCGGGCGGGCAGTGCCGGAGCCGAAGCTCGGCGGCGACGACGCGCTGGGTGTGACGGATCGAGCCGAGGCCTGCCGGCATACAGACGTACATGAGTACCTCCACTCCTCGGGGGGTGAACCACCGGGAGAAGAATTTTCGGCCAAGTGGCCTAAACCACTATCTAGGGTCGTCCGACACTCTGCAACCCTGCAGAGTGCGGGGCGGCGGTCACTGTTGGATCGTGGAACGCGGACCCGCCGACGAGAAAGGGCTCTGTCTGTGTCACGGCCCCGCTCCGGCCCCACCGTGGCCCTGCGTCTGTTCGCCTCCGAGCTGCGCGCCCGGCGCGAGGCCGCGGGCTTCACCCTGGAGGCCGCCGCCGCGGCCCTCGGCGTGCACGAAATGACGCTCAGCCGTCTGGAGCTCGCCAGGACCGCCCCGCGCCGCGCGACGGTGAGCCACCTGCTGCGCCTGTACGGGACCCCGGACGCCGAGGCGGAGACGGTCCTGGCCTCGCTGGAGGAGGTGCGCCGGCCGGGCTGGTGGCATCCGTACCGCGACATCCTCCCCGACCACCTGGCCGGGGTGATCGACCTGGAATCGGCCGCCAGCCTGATCCGTACCTACGCCCCCGGCGTGGTTCCCGAACTGCTCCAGACCCCCGGCTACGCCCGCGCGCTCCTGGAGCTGCGGCACCCCCGGGCCGGTGCGGAGGAGATCTGCCGGCGGCTGCGGCTCCTGGAGGAGCGCCAGCGGCACACCGTTCACCGCACGGACCGGCCCGTGCGCTTGTGGGCCCTGGTCGAGGACGTTGTACTGGAGCGGGTGATCGGGAGCCGGGAGGTGATGGCCGAGCAGCTCGCCCACCTGGACCGCTTCGCCGTGCACCGGGGAGCGATCACCCTCCAGGTGATCCCCGCGACGGCCGGACAGCACCCGCTGCTGCTGAGCGGACCGGCGGACATCCTGCGCTATCCCCACCGGCAGCTCGCCGACCGGCTGATCGTGCGCGGCCTCCACCCGGAGGCGTCGACGGTCACGGAGGACCAGGGGGCGGTCCTCGCCTACCTCGCCGCGATGGACGCGACCGCGGCCCTCGCCCCGCCCCCGACCACCCTCATCCGGACCGGAAAGGACTCCCCCTCATGACCGACGGCACACAGGACCTGGACCTCCAGCCCGAGAAACCGCACTCCGCGCGGTTCTGGAACTACCTGCTGGGGGGCAAGGACAACTTCGCCGCGGACCGGGAGCTCGGCGAGCAGATCAAGCGCGAGTACCCCGTCATGGTCGACCTGGCCCTCGCCACCCGGGCGTTCCTCGGGCGGACGGTACGGCACCTGGCCGGCGAGCAGGGGTACCGGCAGTTCCTCGACATCGGCACCGGGCTGCCGACCGCCGACAACACCCACGAGGTCGCACAGCGCGTCGCGCCCGACGCCCGGATCGTCTACGTCGACCACGACCCGATCGTCCTCGCGCACGCCCGCGCCCTGCTCACCAGCACGCCCGAGGGCGCCACCGACTACGTGGACGCCGATCTGGCGGACCCGCACACGGTGCTCGCCCACGCCGCGCGGACGCTGGACCTGGACCGGCCGGTCGCACTGATGCTGATGTCCGTCATCGGCCACGTCACCGACCCCGCCGAGGCCGCCGCCCTGGTGCAGGAGTACATGGCCCGTCTCGCGCCGGGCAGCTGCCTGGTGCTGTGCACGACCCTGGCGTCCCCCGAGGCCGACGCCGCGAGCGATTCCTACGGGTCCTCCGGGGCCGTCCCCTACGTGACGAGCTCCGCCGGGGCGATGACGGAGATGGCGAAGGGCCTCACCATTCCTCCGCCCGGCCTCGGGCCGATCAACCGCTGGTTCCCCGACCCCGGCTCCGACCCCGGCCCGGACACCGAGCAGTGGGGGTACGTCGCCTACAAGGCTGCTCGGAACGCCTGACGAAATACCGGCCGGAGCCGGCTCACGACTCGTACAGGGTGCCGGCGGGGCATGGGCGGCCTCGGAATCCGGATCGAGACCGACGGGCGATTCTCGGTGCCCCGCCCCCGTCGGCGCGGTGGACGACAGGGGCGGGTCCGGGGTTTCGGTCCGTGTCGTCCGGGCTGCTCACGCAGCCCGGACCATCGGTTCCGGGGTGATCCGAGCGCCTCGAAGATCGTTTCTTCAGGAGTTCTGTGCCCCGATCGACGCGGCCGACCTGGCGGCCTGCTCGATCTTCGCGCGGTGGGCCGCACGGGCTTCCTCGTCGATCCGCTGCTCGTGCTCGGCGCGCAGCCCGGTGCGGCCGTCGATGCTCTCGCGCAGGATGTCGGCCTGCCCGGTGTGCCGGACGGTCTCGGCGAGGACATGGGTCAGGACGGCGAACAGGTTCGTGTTGGGGCGGGGCTCCGACCACCACGGCACGTGGCCGGGGGCGTCGAGGGAAAGCGCGTCGATCGTCGCGTCCGAGTGTTCCCACGTGCGCCGGTAGAACTCGATGATCTGATCGCGGCTCTCGTCCTCGTTCGCCCACAGATCGCTGCCGTCGGAGTCCTGCCACCGGCACAGCGGTTCCGGGGAGGGCCGGCCGAAGACCTCGCCGAAGTACCTGGCCTCGACGGTGGCCACGTGTTTGACCAGGCCGAGGAGGTTGGTCCCGGTCGCGGTCAACGGCCGGCGGACGTCGTACTCGGACAGGCCGTCGAGTTTCCAGAGCAGCGCCTCGCGGTCCCGCCGCAGTCTCCCGTGCAGGTTGTCCTTCGCGAATTCATCGATCATGTGGCATGAACCTTCCATGGGTTGTTCGTGGTCTCAAGATCCCGCAGGTGGTCCGTGACGACCGGCAGGGCCGGGGCTCGGGACTTCTCGCACGATGAGCCACCGGGAATGGCCGCCCGCCGGGGAGACGTGGGGGCGGGGCAGGGCGGGTGACGGCTCGCGGCCGACCCGGCCCGCGACGGTTACCGCGCAGGAGAACCGCACGCATGCTGTTCGGCGCTGTTCTCCGGTCCCGTCGAGCGGTTCGGGACGGGGGCCGGGGGCGCGGGCGGGTGCCAGGTGAGAATCCAGCCGGCGGCAAGCGCCGCCGCGCCGCCCGCCAGGGCGATCGCGCCGCCTGTTCCGATGCCTGCGGCCACCGGGCCGAAGCAGGCCGGCCCGACGCCCTGAAGCGTCATGCTGCCGGAGCCGAGCAGGCCGAATGCCTGGCCCTGGCCGTCCTGCGGCAGGGCGTCCAGGAACGGTCGTTGCAGGCCGAGACCGTAGGCGAATCCGAAGCCGCAGAGCAGCAGCAGACAGGACGAGACGCCCGCTCCGGGCTCGGCGGCGAAGCCGATCAGCGGCAGTCCCGTCAGCGCGGTCAACGGGACTACCAGCCGCTCCCGGGCGGGCGGCCGCAGCAGTCGCCCCACCAGCAGGTCGCCGACAAGCATGCCGACCGGCAGACAGCCCATCAGCACCGCGTACCGGCCGGGCGCGAAGTGGTGTCCGCCGGCGTAGGCGACGATCAGACCTTCCGCGCCCGCTACGAACGCGGGCGGCAGCCACTGGGCCAGCATCAGCCGTCGCACCGTGCGTGCGCGCAGCAGCAGGCCGGCACCGCGCAGGCTTGCCCGGACGGCCCCGCCCTCGCCCCCGGCGCCGCCGGACCCTCCCGGTTGCAGCCGGGGCAGCCGGATGCGGATGGCGAGCGCGCAGCCGAGGTAGAGGGCTGCGCTCACCGCGAGCGCCCGGTGCGGGCCGAGTACCGCGACGACCGCACCACCCAGCGCCAGGCCGAACAATTGCGCACCGGAGGCGGCGATGTTGTTCAGCGAACGGCCCAGTACATAGGCGTCGCCCTCCAGCCACTGCGCGACCAGTCGGCTCGACGCTCCGCTGAACACCGGTGTGGCGAGGGCGACCAGCGCCACGGCACCGAGGCTCACCGCGATCGGCATCCGCACCAGGGCGAGCAGCAGGGCGGCGGCGCACTCCAAGGCGTAGCCGCCCGCGATGAGCGCGCGGGGCGGCAGTCGGTCGGCCAGGGAGCCCAGCAGCAGCGAGCCGAACAGCTGCGGGAGGAAGCCGATGCCGAAGGCCAGGGCGCTCAACAGCGCGGAGCCGGTGGCCTCGAAGACCAGCACCGAGAACGTGGTGATCCGCAGCGAGTCCGCGGTGATCGCGACGGTGCGGGTCGAGAAGAGCAGCCGGAATCGCGGCTCGGCCAGCACCTCCCGGTAGGTGGCACGGCCCTTGCCCTGCGCGGGTCCGGCGGTTGGGGTCATGACGCGCAGCCTCGCCGGGCGCCCCTGCCACTCACCAATGATTCGTCGCTGGACGAATCGAACCGGGTGTCCAGCGGTAGCATCGCAGGGTGCTCCGCTTCGAAGTCTCCGTCGAGGACCTGCTGCGCAGCCGCTTCGCACTGTCGCCCGCGCTGGACCTCTGCCTGCTGCTGCGCTCGCTCGCCGGCCAGGACCGGCCGCTGCCGCGAGCCTGGGCCGCCCGGCTCCGGCCGGCCTTCGAACGGCTTCGCCGCGAGACCGAACTGGACGCCGCCCTCGCTCTGCAGACCCCGCAAGGCGGACCGAACTTCGTCGCCCCGCCCCCGCGCGGCCTCAACCAGACCTGGGCGGACGACCTGGCTCTGATCCGGGCCACACCGCTGGAAGCGGCGCGCCACGAATTCGCCACCACCGCGACCGGCCCGTCCGCCCGTGATCCCCGGGTACGCGCGGTGCTGGACTCGACGGACGCCGTCTCCAGGATCGCCGAAGCGATGGACCGGGCGTGGCACGAGCTGCTCGCCGGGGACTGGCCGCAACTGCGCGCGATCTGCGAGCGCGATGTCGTGCACCGGGTGGGTGTGATCGGTGAACACGGATGGGCCAGGGCCGTCGAGGGCCTGCACCCGGGCATCGCCTGGCGCACCGGCGGTATCGAGATCGGCTTCTTCCGAGGCGGAACGGTCCGCCTCGCCGGCGACGGGCTGCTGCTAATCCCTTCGGTCTTCGTCGGGCATGTCGCCGCCCACCTGGAAGACCCCTGGCCCAGGACCTTGGTCTACCGTGCCCGCGGCACCGCCGCCCTGTGGGGCGAGCAGGAGACCGCCCCCCGGCCGGACGCGCTGACCGCTCTGGTCGGCCGGGCCCGGGCCCGGCTGCTGTTGGCGCTGGACGCCCCGGCCAGTACCAGCCACCTCGCCCGAAGCCTCGCCATGGCGCCCGGCGCGGTGGGAGACCACCTCGCCATCCTGCGGGGCGCGGGGCTGCTCGCCCGCGCCCGGTCCGGACGGTCGGTCCTCTACCGGCGCACCCCGCTCGGCGAGGCACTGGTCGCCGGTTCGGACTGAGGGGGTCCGGCACGATTTCCGCGCCGTGACCAAGGAGAGTGGCGGTTGAGTGTCCCGGGCGGCTTGCGAAGCAGCCCGGAAACAGGCAGTGGCCAGTACTTCCGGGCGGGCAGTCGGCGCCGTGGAAGAGGCTGCGCTCCAGCGGACCGGGCGACTGCGTCCGGTCCCGGCCGCGGCCCGTGTACGAGCAGCGCGGGCGTACGGCGGGCTTCGCCTCGCCCGGACGGTCTGGCATCCGGGCGGGGATCGGACCATGGGGGCTCGACGATGTGGCACGGGATGAGCGCGGTGGAGATACCGGCGCCGGACCGATTCGACTGGTTCGTGGAGACGATCTCCAGTGCGTTGACGCCGTCGGTGCTCAGTGCGCGGGAGGCGGCCGCGTTTCGCGCGGAGAGCGCCTTCTCGGGGCTCGGCACCGGGCAGTTGTCGAGGTTCTCCCACTCCCCGCCGCACTCACGACGCACCCCCGCCCGTCCCCGGCCGCGCCGGCGCCGTACGGGGTGATGCCGGGCGTCGGCTCAACCGGTCGGCGTGCCCGGGTGCCGTACGCCGAACCACTGCTCGGCGCCCCATTCCTCGAACCGTTCCACCTCGGTGAACCCCAGCTTGGCCGCCAGGCGCATCGCGCGTTCGTTGGCGGTCCGGGTGCTGAGCACCACCGGTTCGCCGGGCAGTGCGGCGGCGAACCAGTCGAGGACCGCCGCGCACGCCTCGAAGGCGTAGCCCTGTCCCCATGTCCGCGGCAGGAACAGGTAGCCGAGCTCGGCCTCCTCGCCCTCCGGGCGGACGTGTCCCCGGCGGTCCGCGCCGCGCCGGTCGAGCGTGATCATGCCGACCATCGCTCCGTCGAGCTCCACGACGAAACAGCCGGGGCGTCGCCCCGCCACTTCGGGCACCGCGCGTTCGAGTTCGTCGCGCGGCCGGGCACCGCCGATGTACGTGCCCACCTCGGGCGAGGCGAACAGTTCGATGAACGCCGCACGGTCCGGGGCCCCGGACTCGCGGAGCACGAGCCGTTCGGTCCGTATCGGGGCGGGGGGCCAGGCGTCGGGTCCGAGTTCGGTCATGGTGGGCAACCTATCGTCCCGGCGGCACCGATCTGCTTTCGCGTACGCCGGTGGCTCGCGTCGCCGGGTGTGCTCAGTCCGCCGTCGGTGTGCGGGCGAGCGCGGCGGCCTCCTCCGGGGCCGGGCCCGCGCCGTGTTCGAAGGCCGCCCGGAACGCCTCCTCGCCCAGGGCGGTGGTCGTCCGGGCGGTGATCCGGTCGACGTCGGCGCGTTCCGCGGCGGGCAGCGGGGCGCCCACGCCGCGCCGGGCGGCGTCGGCCGCGCCGAGCAGCACCGCGGCGCGGGTCGGGCCGTCGGTGCCGGACGCGAGCGACTCGGCCCCGGGCCGGCCCACCACCGAGTGGTGGGCCGGGCCGGCCGATCTCCCGGTGGGGAGGGCGGAGGTCATTCGTCCGCGGCCAGTTCGTCGAGCGGGGGCGTGCCGACATCGGCCGCGGGGCGCGAGAGACACAGTGCGGTGTGGAAGTGGCCCGCCGATTCCCTGCCGTCCGGGTCGTGCCCCTGGGCGATCGCCGCGTCGGTGGCGTACCGCTGCTCGGCGGCGCCGGTGAAGCGGCGCTGGACGAAGGTGCGCCCGGTGTACGTCTCGGTGATCAGGCCGTGACCGGCCAGATGCTCGGCGATGGGAGCGTAGGGGCTGGTGCGCAGGGCGAAGGCCGCGACCCATGGCAGTGGGCGGGCGTTGTCCAGGAGTGGCTGGAACGTGGCCCGGGACAGGAAGCTGGCACCGCCCGTGAGGGTGATGAGCCGGACGCTCCGGACCGCGTCCAGCAGGGCCCGGGTCGGCGGGGCGGTCTCCAGGTTCTCGGTGAACCCGGCGTCGAGCAGTCCGACCGCTCGTGCGTAGGTGATGGCGTTGGACGCGATGTCGAGGCCGATCACCGGGACGGCGTCCCGTCTGCGGCGGGTACGGAAGAAGGCCGTGTCGTACTCGGTCAGTTCCTCGGTGGTCATGGCGGCCACCCGCGGCGACGTGTAGTGGGCGTACAGGTCGTCCAGGGACAACTCGTGGTTGAGCAGTGCCGCGTTGATGCCGTACGAACAGCACAGGTCCAGCACCGCTTCCCCCGGGGCCCGCAGCCGCAGTGCCGCCAGTCGGCGGAAGACGCGCTGGGCGTGATGGGGTGCCCGGTAGCCGAGCGTGCCCAGTTCACGGAAGAAGGCGCGGGGATCGGCCCGGTCGTAGAGGTCGTCGAACGAGGTCATCGTGTGCTGCGCGGGCCGGCCCGCGTCGTCTTCCCGTGCCTCGGCCATCACATGCCCCGTTCTGTCGGTCGGGCCGCCGGTCGTGGTTCGCGCGCCACAGCCTCCCGCACGGGGCGGGCCGGGGAAACAGGGCACCGCCGGATCCGGCCACGCCAGGCGCGGGCTCAGGTCACCAGGCCGCGGCGGTAGGCGAAGACGACCGCCTGGACGCGGTCGCGCAGGCCGAGTTTGGTGAGGATGCGGGACACGAAGGTCTTGACGGTCTCGGGGCTGATCACGAGTGCTGCGGCGATCTCGCTGTTGGAGAGGCCTTCCGCGATGAGCCGGAGGACCTCCATCTCGCGCGGCGTCAGCGCAATGTCCTGGGCGGTGCTTTCGGTGGGCCGGATCCGGGCGGCGTACCGGCCCACGAGCCGGCGCGTCACGTCGGGGTCGAGCAGTGCCGCGCCCGTGGCGACGGTCCGGATGCCGTGCAGCAGCCGGTCCGGCGGCGCGTCCTTGAGCAGGAACCCGCTCGCGCCCGCGCGCAGCGCCTCGTAGACGTACTCGTCGAGGTTGAACGTCGTCACCACGAGCACCTTGACGGGGTGCTCGACGCCGGGGCCGGCCAGTCGGCGGGTGGCCTCGATGCCGTCGAGCACCGGCATGCGCACGTCCATCACCACGATGTCCGGGCGCAGTTCGCCGGCGAGCTCGACCGCGGCCCGCCCGTCCCCGCACTCGGCCGCCACCTCCAGGTCGGGCTGGGCGTCGATGATGGTGGACAGACCGGTGCGGACGAGCACCTGGTCGTCGCAGACGAGGACCCGGATCGGTGCGCTCACGACGGGTTCCTCCCGGGTATCCGGGCCCGGACGACGAAGCCGCCGCCCGGCCGGGGGCCGGAACTGAAGTCGCCGCCCAGGACGTCGACCCGTTCCCGCAGTCCGGCCAGCCCCCGTCCGCCTCCGCCTGGGGACCCGGCCCGCGAACCCGAACCGTCCGTGCCGACTTCCACGGTGATCTCCTTCTCGCAGTGGCGCACCAGGACCGAGGTCCTGCCGCCGTGGTCGTGCTTGAGGGCGTTGGTCAGGGCCTCCTGCACCACGCGGTGGGCCACGAGGTCGGCGCTGCCGGTCGTCGTCGCCGGGGTGCCCTCCTCGGTGAACTCCACCGGCTGCCCCGCCCGGCGGGTCTGCTCGACGAGTGTGAGCAGCCGGCCGCCCGGCGGCGTCCTGGGCTCGGGGCCGTGGTCCGGGTCGAGCAGGTCGAGCAGGTGCCGCAGGTCGGTGATGGCCCGTCGGCCGGTGTCGCTGACGGCGGCCAGGCTCCGGTCGAGGCGTTCGGGCTCGGCGGTCAGATACCGGGCGGCCTCGCTCTGTACCACCATCGCCGTGACGTGGTGGGTGACGACGTCGTGCAACTCGCGGGCGATGCGGGTGCGTTCGGCGTTGCGGGCGTCCTCGGCGCTCCGTCTGCGACGGTCGTCCTCCGCCGCGCGGGCGGAACGCATCCACGCACCGATGCCCCACGCGAGGGCCAGCGCCAGGTAGAACGTCACGAACTCGGCCAGCGGGTCGCGCCCCGGACCGATCCGGTACAGCACGACGGACAGGGCTCCGAACGCCGCGGAGAGGACGGCGGGGACGGCACGCCGGTACCGCTCCAGGCAGGAACCCGCGCTCAGCAGGGCGAGGGGCAGTGCGGAACCGGCGAACAGGTGGTAGCCCCGGAGCTGGTCGAGGACGAAGCCGGCCGCGACCAGGGCGACGCAGACCAGCGGCCACCTGCGGCGCACGGCGAGCGGGAGGCACTGGAGTACGGCCGCGACCCCGGCGAGCGCGTCCGCGGGCCGGGTGGGCAGGCCGCCGACCTCCGTCCCGTTGCCGTGCAGCGACGGCAGCAGGGACGCGACGAGGAGCAGCAGCCCGAGCGGCAGGTCCCGGACCGTGATGTCGAGCCGACGCCACAGCTCCGGGCCCCGTCGGCGAATGATCATCGGGGCAGTGTAACGGTGGAGTCGGCGCGCGCGGCGCGCCGAGCGCCGAACGGGACGATGTTGCCGCGCCGGTGGGCCAGCCACAGGAACACGAGCGTGAGCAGGGCTCCGAAGCCCACCGAGTACACACTGCCCTCCGGTCCGAAGCTGCCGCCGGTGAGCAGTTCGGGACCCGAGACGGTGGCGTCCAGCAGTCCCAGGTTGCTGCCGTTGCCGGAGACCTCGGTACTGAAGACGCCGGCCGCGGCGAAGTTCCAGCCGAAGTGCACGCCGATCGTCAGCCAGAGGCTGCGGGTGGCGGCGTACGCGGCGGCGAGCATGAAGCCGGCCTCGATGGCGATGGCGAGGGAGCCCCACAGCGTGGCGTGCTCGTTGAGCAGGTGCGAGAGCCCGAACACGAGGCCGGTCAGCGCCAGCGCGACGTACGTGCCGATGTGCTCCTCGATGATCCTGAACAGGACGCCTCGGTAGACCACTTCCTCCGTCGCGGCGGCGGCGGCCATGAAGCCGAGCAGCCCCAGCGCGCCCTGCACCGAGCCGAGGCCGTCGACCTCGTAGTGGCCGGAGGAGAAGAGGTTCACGACGACGGCGCCGAACATCCCGGCGCCGATCAGGACGCCCCGGCCGGTCCTGGCCGCGGCGCCCTCGCGGGCCACGTCCGGGGCCTGCCGGTGTTCGGTGCGCCGGACGACCCATGCGTAGCCGAGCACCACCAGCGCGGCCACGACGAGGCCGAGGGCGCACGTGAGCCAGTCGTTCTCCTTCACCGCGGTGACGGTGCCGCCGCCGATGGCGTACATCACCATGACGGCCAGGAACTGCCGGACGAACCTCATCGATACTCCTTCGTCGAACCCGTGGACGGCGTGCCGCGGTCCGCGACGGACGTTACGGATCCGGCGGCCGCGGATCGTCACCTCACGGTGGACATTCGGCTGTGGCTCGCACGGGGGACAAGGGCCGGGGAAAAGGGCCGAAGGACCGGAGCGGCAGGGGGAGTTCGCGAGGCGACGCCCCTGCCGGTGCGGCTCTGCGGTGCTCAGGAGAGCGAGGTCGGTTCGCGGGGTGGCGGGACGGCGCGGAGCAGCTCCCACAACGGGCGGGAGCCGGCCGCCCACGCGCCCAGGGTGTGGCGGTCGACGACGTGGAGGCGCTGCTGCTCGGCGAAGGTCACGGCGGGGGCGGTCACCCGGCCGTTGGTGACGATCACCGCGACATCGGCGCCGTGGACCTGCCGGGCGGTGCCGTTGAGGATCTGGAGGTCCGGCGTGCCCACGGCGGCGCCCGCGAGGCCGTCACGGCGGTGTTTGCACTGGATCACCCATCTGCGTCCGTAGGGGTCGGTGGCTTTCACATCGGCGCCCAGGTCGCCGCTGCCGCCGACCCGGGTCGCGTCCCGGCAGCCGTCACGGCGCATCAGGTCCCGCACCGCGTCCTCGAACCGGGTGTGGTGCAGGGCGTCCAGGTGGGGAAGCGCGTGGCGCAGCCCCCGCGCCCGGACCGCTTCCCACCGTGCCTGCCGCCGCCTCCGGCGGAGCAGGCCGCCGCCGGCCAGTGCCGCGAGGACGCACAGGGCGATCAGGACCCACCAGTGGGCCAGCAGCCAGTTGACGACGGTCACCGTCAGGGCGACGCCCAGGACCACGGCCGCGACGGGTCCGATCAGCCGGTCGTCCGCTCGTCGCCGTCCGCGGGGTCCGCGAGCCCTGTTGGGGCGGCTTGAACTCCTGGCTCTGCCGGGCCTGTTGGGCCTGCTGGTACGCCGCCGGGCCGGCGGGCGCCCGGTCGCCGCGGGCCGACGCCTGCGGGGGCTCACCGGCCGGCCCCCGTGCGCCTGCGCGGCCGCGGGGCGACGGCACCGGCGGGCAGCACCGCCACATCGATGGTCAGCAACCGTCCCGACCTCCCCAACGACCGTCCACCATGCGGGGACGCGGTGTGTCGACTCCGTCCTCCTGTGTAGCCGGGCCCCGGCCGGTCCGTGGGACAGTTGCTGACGAATGGCACGAAGCAATCGCTCCTGGCCGGATATCACGCGACTGCCGACCTCGCACAACGCAGAACCACGCCTTCCCCCGGGGCTGTTCACGCGGTCCGCCGCGCTCGGCGCCCCGTGTCGGCCGACGGCCCGGCGGAGGACTCCGTGGCACCACTCCCCATGGTGTTGCCACCGACACCTCCCGCTCACCGCTTGGAGCCAGTGACCGGTGCCCGGGACGGGACCAGAGTGGTGCCATGCCCACTCGACGCGAAGCCCTCGCCGCCTCCGCCGCCCTCACCGGCGGCGCCCTCCTGTCCGCCGCACCGTCCGCGGCGGCCACTCCCCGCGTGACACCGCAACGCGCGACGTCCGTATCCGTGTCCGACCGGAGTTCCGGTACCACCATCGCCCTCACCCACGCCACCGTCCTCGGTGCGGGCCCCGACCACACCGTCCTCGTGCGCGACGGCCGCATCACCCGTACGGGCCGTTCGGCCGAGGTCCCGGTTCCCCCCGGGGCGACGGTGTACGACCTGACCGGCAAGTACATCGTCCCGGGCGGCCTCGTCGAGTCCCACGTCCACAACGACGGGCCGGAAAACGTGCTGCCGCCCCTCTTCCCGCTCAACGGTGTGACCGCGGTGCGCGAGATGTGGGGCAGGCCGGTCCACCACGAGTGGCGTGACAAGATCCGCGCGGGCGAACTCCTCGGCCCCCGCTGGGTGATCGCCGGTTCGATCATCGACGGGAGCCCCTCGTTGTGGGCCGGCGACCTCGAAGAACGCGTCATCGAGGTCGCCGACGCCCCGTCCGCGCGCCGCGCGGTGCGCGAGACGAGGGCGAGCGGCGCCGACTTCGTCAAGGTGTACTCGCGGCTCACGCCCGAGGCGTACGAGGCGATCGCCGACGAGTCCCGCCGACAGGGCCTGCGTTACGCGGGCCACTGCCCCGACACCCTGCCCATCGCCCGTGCGAGTGACGCCGGGCAGCAGTCCATCGAGCACCTCCACGCCCTCCTCCTCGCCACCTCTGCCCGGGAGTCCGAGGTCCGACGGGCCATGGCCCGGGTCCGCATCGACCCCGCCCTCGGCACCAGCTTCGAGCGCTACGCGAGCTGGTTCCGGCAGGTGCACGCGGTGGAGTGGCGAGCGGTGCAGACGTACGACGTCGGCCGCACCCGGGCCCTGTTCGACCGGCTCGCCGCCAACGGCACCCACGTCGTCCCGACCCTCACCGTCCATCACTCCCTGGAGCGCACCGACCAACTCCCCGAGGATTCACCCGAGTTCGCTTACCTGCCCGGCTGGATGACCGAATACTGGCCCACCATATGGGCCGCCCTGACCGCGGGGCGGACCGCACAGGACACCGCCCGCATCCACCGGATCTACGAACACCGGCTGCGCCTCGTCGCGGAACTCCACCGGGCCGGTGTGCCGTTGCTCGCGGGCACCGACACGGGCACCGGCTACGCGGTCCCCGGTTTCTCCCTCCATCACGAACTGGAGCTGCTCGCCGAGGCCGGACTGCCCGCCCGGGACGTCCTCCACGCCGCGACCACCGCACCCGCCCGGATGCTCGGCCTGCCCGCCGGCCGCGCCGATCTGCTGGTCCTGGACGCGGACCCGCGCACCGACGTCCGTCATACGCGGCGGATCGACTCCGTCCTGGTCGCGGGCCGTTATCTGGACCGTGCGGAGCGCCTGCGTCTGCTGTCCGACGTGGCGCGCGCCGCCGCCGCGAGCGAGCCCCCGGCCACGGGCGCCGCGGCTCCCCACCTCTGCGTCCACTGACCGCACGAACCGGTCGGGGCCGCGCGGCGGACGTACTGCCACGCGGCCCCGGCCGGTTGTCTACCGATTGCTCACCGGACGTCGTAGGCGCGGGTGATGGTCTGGGTGACCGCGTTGCCGTTGGCGTCGGTGAGGGTCGCCTTCAGGGTGACCTGCTTGCCGGAGGCCCCGGTGTGATCGAGGGTGGCCGTCCAGCGGCCGTCCTGTCGCCCGGTCGGCGCCTGGGTCCAGGTGGTTCCGCCGTCGTAGGAGTAGGACAGCGTGGCCGCCGTGATCGCGCCCGGGGTGTATCCGTCATGCCCCTCGACGGACAGGCCGACCTTCAGGTCCTTCTCCGCGGGCAGCGTCTTCATGCCGTCCACCGGGAGGCCGTAGGCCGGGAAGAGCAGCGGCAGACCACGCGAGAAGACGTCCGTCTCCCGGTGCGAGCGGAAGGTCCAGGAGGTGGAGACGGCGGTGGAGCGCAGCCAGTTCCGGTCCGAGGTGTCGATCTTCTGCAGGTTCTGGGTCAGCTCGTAGACGGAGTCCCCGTCCGGCACCTCGAACACGCCGAAGGGGTCGACACGCTTGCCGATCAGCTCGCCGTCGCGCTTCAGCGCCAGGTTGCCGATGTCACCGAAGGACCCGCCAGGGGACCAGTGGTCCCCTGAACCGTCGAGCCAGAACCCGGTCTGGAAGCCCATCAGGTTGCCCTGACGCTCGGCGGCCAGCAGGAGCTTGCCGTCGTTGTCGCGCGACGCGGACGGCCTCAGGAGGTCGCCGTACCACTCCTCGGTGCGTCGTTCGCCGGGCCGGTAGGTGCGCTCCTGGTCGCCCATGAACGCGGCGAACGGGAAGCTGGTCATGGCGCCGTGGTACCAGACGGCGTCCTCGGCGGCCGTGTAGTAGGCGGCGCGGGTGCCGGGCACGTGCACCGAGCCGTACGGGCTCACGGGAACGTACGCGGCGCTGTTCTCGGCGGGGCGCAGGAACAGGGCGTCGAGGTAGTCGGCTTCCTTGCCCATGGCGTTCCAGGTCTCGGTGACCCGCGCCAGCCGGGAGTCCTTGGGCCGGTACGTCCGGTCGGCGCCGAGCGGGCCGTGGGTGGGGAACGTCAGATTGTAGACGTACGACGAGTCGTCCTGGGAGCCGGTGGCACGCCAGGTGGGCCGGAACGTGAAGGTGCCGTCCGTGGCGCGCCCGTCGATGTCCGCGTAGAACTTCTGGACAGCGCCGGTCGTGGTGAGCGAGCCGGAGACCTGCCAGGTGTCGTCCCAGCCACGGGCGTAGCTGAAGGTGGTCGTGTCCACCTTCGCGGGCCGTTCGGTGTCCAGGCTCAGCCGGTGAGCCTTGCGGGCGTCGAGGACGACGGTGGTGTCCCGGGTGATGCGGAGCTGGGGCTGCGCGAGGTAGCTCATCGATTCGGGCGAGTTGTCGGCGCCGTACGTCGTCACGAAGCCGCTGAGGGAGTAGCTGCCCGGACGGACGCGGTAGGTCTGGTCGGGCGCCCCGGCGTTCTTGCGGCGCTCTCCCTCGTCGGTGTCCAGGCTGACGAGGTCCAGGGAGGAGTCGCCGGTCGCGGCGGCACCGTTGCGGTCGAGGGTCTTGACCCGGAGCGTGACCGTCTCCGGCTCGACGTGGAGCGTGACCGGCACGGAGACGTGCACGTCGTTTCCGGTGGCCAGGATCCGGCCGGTGACTGCGCCGTACTGGGAGTCCTGGAGGCGGGCGGTGGGGTCGATCCGCACCGGCAGCTGGACGGTGGCCCCTGCGGGGACCGTCAGCTTGCGCTGCTCCGCCTTGATGATGCCGGAGCGGACCGCGCTGCCGTCGTTGCCGTGCACGTCACTGACCTTCAGTTCCAGGGTGACGTCCTTGGTGCCGGTGTTGGTGAGGGGCACCTGCACGGTGGTGCGGTCGGACGCGTCCTGGGGCCAGTTGTAGCTCCCGGCCTGGACGGAGGGGGCCGCAAGCACCTTCTGGTTCACCGCGGCGAACACGTCGAGGACGCCGCCGCCGGTCTCCTCGGCGCCGGCCACCTTCCCGCCGGTGCGGGCCGAGGAGACGAGTGCGGCCTTGATCTGCTGCGCGGTCCAGTCCGGGTGGGCCTGGCGGAGGATGGCCGCGGCGCCCGCCACGTGCGGGGTCGCCATCGAGGTGCCGGACATCGACCGGTAGGCGTAGACGCCGCGGCCGTCGGCGGAGGCCGCCGAGATGTCGACGCCCGGGGCCGCGATCTCGGGCTTGAGCGTGTGCGTGACGGCCACGGGACCGCGGCTGGAGAACTGGGCGGTGGTGTCGTCCCGGTCCACGGCGCCGACGGTCAGCACGTCGGGCACACACCCGGGCGAGGAGACGGTCTCGGTGCCCGGCCCGGAGTTGCCCGCGGCGACGACGAACAGGGTGTGCTTGCTCTTCGCGAGCTGCTCCGTGGCCTGTGCCACCGGGTCGGTGCAGTCCCTGGCCGACGGGTTGCCCAGGCTCATGGAGACGATGTCGGCCTGCTGGTCGACGGCCCACTGCATCCCTGCGATGACCCAGGAGTCCAGACCGGCCCCGCCGTCGTTGAGGACCTTCCCGATGAGCAGGGAGGTGCCGGGGGCGACGCCCTTCTTCTTGCCGTCGCTCGCGGCGCCGGACCCGCCGACCGTGGAGGCAGTGTGGGTGCCGTGACCCACATAGTCGTCGGAGGTCCTGGAGTCCGTGAAGTTCTTGGTACCGGTGATCCGGTCGGCCAAGTCCGGGTGCCCGGCGTCCGCGCCCGTGTCCAGCACGGCGACCTTGGTGTTCTTGCCGTCGTAGCCGGCCGCCCATGCCTCGGGCGCGTGGACCTGCTTGGTGGACCGGTCCAGAGTGGCCTCGACCTTGCCGTCCAGCCACAGCTTCTTCAGCGCGGAGGCGGAACGCGAGCGGGGATCGGTGACGTCCCGCCAGAACGTGGCGGCGGTGTCCTTGTCCGCCTTGAGCGCCACGCCGCCCACAGCGGGGAGCAGCAGGCTCTGCTCGGAGCCGCGAGGTGCCTCCGGCGCGTTCCTGGCGACGTTCACGCCGTTCCCGTAGGTGGCGATCAGCGGGAGCGCGTCGGTGTGCGCGTCGTCATAGCCCTGGCGGATGAGGCCGGTGACGTTGAACAGCTGGTCGTCGACCACGCCCTCGCTGATGGCCCGGGTGACGCCGTCGGGATAGACGTAGAGTTCCTCGCCCGACTGGTAGGTCCGGAACATCGGCTGCGTGCCGTCCTCGCGGGGCAGCACCGCCGCGGAGCTGCGGCCCGACTTGTCCGTGGTCACAAGGACCTTGTCGCCGGTGACGAGCGTGACCGTCGTCTGCCTGCCGCGGTTCTGCGCGGCCTCGCTGCCGACGATGGGCCTCTTCCCCGAGGCGGCGTCATGGGGCGCGTCCGCCGCCCCGGACGGCGTGACCGCCGTGAAGGCCAGGGTCGCGGCGGACGCCGCACCCATGGCTATACGCGTGATGGGACGCATGAATCTCCCTACTCGGCACAAAGATTTGGTGCGGCTGCAGCCTGGCAGACATGTGCATGGCGCAGGGATGCCTGTGCGTGACGGGTTTCCCGCATGTCGGTTTTCCGTCAGGCGGTCATGCCGGGGTGCTGGTCACAGCCAGCCCGCGCGGGCCGCGTGCCAGCCGAGCTGCAGTCGGGAATCCGCTCCCGCGAGGTCCATCAGGCGGCGCGTCCGCCGCTCCACGGTCCGGATGGAGACGCCGAGCTGCGAAGCCGCACGCCGGTCGGAGACCCCCGCCAACAGCAGGGACAGGACCTCGAGTTCGCCTTCGGTCGGCTGTTTCTCCGCTGCAACCTGCGCCCGTACGCCCGTGGTGGTGGGGTACAGCGGCCGGGCCTGCGCCCACTCCTTCTCGAACAGGTGCACAAGGGCGGTGAGCAGGCCGCTGCGGTGCACGACGATGGCGCTCGGCTCGCCGCAGGAGCCGACGACCTCCAGCGGCACCATGGCGCGCTCCCGGTCCGAGACGACCATCTTCAGCGGCAGGGTCTCGACCAGACGGAGTTCCAGCCCCGCCGTGATGGCCTCCCGCATGTCCGGCGCCACCTCGTGTCCGTCGAGGTAGTCCTTCGTGGCCACGACCCGGAACTCGACCCCGCGGTCCAGTGCGGAGCTCTCCGCCAGGTCGGTGTCCTCGCGCGGCACCGCGATCGGCGCGCCCACGAGAAACACGAGCAGTTCGCGCTGCGCGCCACGCTGCAACTGGTGGAACCGGTGGGCGACCTGCTCCACGCCGACGACCACCTCCACGACGCTGCCCGCGGGGTGCGCGGCGGTGTTCCGGTACTGCTCGGTGAGCACCGAGAACGCGGTCTCGGCCCGTTGCAGCGCGTTGCGCTGCTCGACGAGGAGCGGGGCGAGGGCCACGGACGGCGGGGTGAGCCGGTAGCGGGTGGCGTGACCGTCGTCGGTTTCCCGGCCGGCCGGGGCGAGCGCCCCGCCGCCCGCTTCCTCGGACACCATCGCGACCAGGCCGCGTGCCGCCAGGTCGCGCAGGACGTGGGCGATGCCGGCCCGTTCCATTCCGGTCTGCCGGACGAGGTCCTGGGCGGAGGCCGACGACCGGGGCAGCAGAGCGGTGTAGACGGCCTCCTCGGCCGGTCCCAGCCCCAGCGCCTGCAGCATCCGGTTCCCTCCCCCTTTTCGGACGGCACCCTATCCCTGCCGCCCGGCGCGCCGTGCGCCGACCCGGAATGCCTGCCGCCGGGAGGGGTACGGCCGTCCGGCGAGGCGCGGTCGCCCCCGGCCGGGCGCCGCCTACGGTAAGGAGAAATGCGCCATTCGCCCCGGAGGTCCCGTGCTCCGCACGCATTCGAAGAAGCCGACGCGTCCGGTGGAGGCCATCGAGCCCCCGAGCGGGGCCGAGGTCGTGACCGTCGTCGCCGCGGTGACGCTGCTGGTGACGGTTCTGGGGACCCTGTCGCGGTCCCCGGTGTGGCTTCTCGGGCTCCTCGTGTTCCTTCCGGGCACGGCGTCCGCGCTGTGCACCGTACGCCAGACGAAGTTCGTGGCCACCTGGACCGGGTTCGTCGTCATCGTCGCCATGCTGATCCGGCAGGGGGACGGGTGGCCGTGGCTCGACAGGATCCTCATGATCCTGCTCACCCTCATCCTGGGGGCGGCCTCCGTCTACGCGTGCCACCGCCGCATCAACCGGGAACAGGAGATGGTGCGGCTGCGTTCCACCGCGGCCGCGATGCAGCGTCACATCCTGCGCCCCCTGCCCATGCTCACCGACAACGTCCTGGTGAACGGCGTGTACGAGCCGGTGCAGGAGGACCGTCTGGTCGGCGGGGACATCTACGACGTCGTCGACTCGCCGTGGGGCACCCGGGTGCTGATCGGCGACGTCCAGGGGAAGGGTCTTCCGGCGGTCGGCGCCGCGTTCGCCGTCATCGGCGCCTTCCGCGCGACGGCCCACCGGGAGCCCACTCTGACCGCGCTCGTCGACGCCCTGGACGCCTCCGTCGTACGGCACAACTCCTATGCCGCGCAGACCGGCGACGACGAGCGGTTCGTCACCGCGCTCGTTCTCGGCGTCGACGCGGGCGCACAGGCGCAGGCCATCAACTGCGGTCACATCCTGCCGAAGTTGCTGCAGGACGCCACCGTCACGACGCCGGCCCTCACCTCCGGCGTCCCCCTCGGTCTCGCCGATCTCGCGGACGAACCCGCGACGGTCGACTGGTTCACCTTCCCGCCCGGTGCGACCCTGGTCCTGACCACGGACGGGCTCACCGAGGCCCGCGCCGCGGACGGTTCGTTCTATCCCCTCACCGAGAGCCTCGCCCGGCGGGTGTCGCTCTCCCCCACCGATCTGCCGCGCGCGCTCTGCGACGACGCGCGCGCGTTCGCCGGGGGCGGCGAGCAGCACGACGACGTGGCGGTCCTGACGGTGCGGCGGTCACCGCGCCGCTGACGGGCCGGGCACGGAGCCGGGAACATCCGGTGTTCCGGCGGCCCATCGGGGGCCGGCGCCCCCTTCACCGGTCGCCGCCCGGTGGGAACGTGTCGCGTCGTGCCCGGAAAACACCCGCGGCCCCCGCCACCGTCCGGGGGTCCGCGCGGTTGTCAGGGGGCCGTTCCCTCGACCGGACCCGACCAGGAGTGACGCAATGACCGTCCCGATCGTCCTGTTCACCGCAGATCTGCGGGTGCACGACCACCCGCCGCTGCACGCGGCGCTCGCGGCCCCGGGCGAAGTGGTACCGCTGTTCGTGCGGGATCCCGCCGTCGACGCGGCCGGCTTCGCCCCGCCCAATCGCCGGGCGTTCCTCGCCGACTGCCTGGGCGACCTCGACGCCGCCCTGCGCGGGCGCGGCGGCAGGCTGGTGGTGCGCTCGGGCAGCACGGTGGAGGAGGTGTGCCGGGTCGCCGCGGAGGTGGACGCGGACGAGGTGCACATGTCGGCCGGGGTGAGCCGTTTCGCCCTGGCGCGGGAGGCGCGGCTGCGCGAGGCGCTGGCGTCGGCGGGCCGGCGCCTGCGCGTGCACGACGCGGTGACCACCGTCGTTCCGCCCGGCGCGGTGACACCCGCGGGGTCGGACCACTTCGCGGTCTTCACCCCGTACTTCCGCCGCTGGTCGCAGGTGCTCCCGCGGACCCCGCTGCCCGCCCCGCGGGCGGTGCCCGTGCCCGACGGCGTCGCGTCGGAGGAGCTGCCCTCCCGCGCCTCGGTGGCCGGGGTGTCAAAGGGGCTGGCCGCAGGCGGGGAGAGCGAGGGCCGCAGGCGCGCGACGGCCTGGTGGCGCACCGGTGCGGCGGATTACGCGGACCGCCATGACGACCTGGCCGGCGACGCGACCTCCCGCCTCTCCCCGCACCTGCATTTCGGCACCCTCTCCCCCGCGGAACTCGTCCACCGTGCACGCCTCGTGGGCGGTGCGGGCGCCGAGGCGTTCGTCCGGCAGTTGTGCTGGCGCGACTTCCACCATCAGGTGCTCGCGGCCCGGCCCGCGGCAGCCGTCGCGGACTACCGGACCCGGCACGACCACTGGCGGTCGGGTACGGCGGTGGCGGATGAGATCGCCGCGTGGAAGCGGGGCCGTACCGGATATCCGGTGGTCGACGCGGCGATGCGACAACTCGCCCACGAGGGCTGGATGCACAACCGGGGGCGACTGCTCGCGGCCTGTTTCCTCGTCAAGACGCTGTACGTCGACTGGCGGGTCGGCGCCCGCCACTTCCTGGACCTGCTGGTGGACGGCGATGTGGCCGACAACCAGCTCAACTGGCAGTGGGTGGCCGGCACCGGCACGGACACCCGGCCCAACCGGGTGCTCAACCCCGTGACGCAGGGCAGGCGGTACGACCCCGAGGGGGCGTACGTCCGCCGCTGGGTGCCCGAGCTGGACGGGATCGCGGGGGCCGCGGTGCACGAGCCGTGGAAGCTGCCGGCGCCGGAGCGGGCCCGGTACGGCTACCCCGGCCCCGTCGTCACGCTGTCCGAGGGCAGGGACCGTTTCCGAAGGGCCCGCGGCCTGGCGGACTGACCGCGTCCGGACCCGGTGGAGGCCCGCCCGTACCCTCCTGGGGGCGGGGCCCGGGAACTGTTCCGCCCGTCGCCCCGTCCTGGGCAGCGAGGTCGGGCGGACACGGATGGGGAGCCATGGTGGAGGGAAAGACAGCGGTGGCCCGGTGGATACGACGGCGGTCCGTGCCGTGGGCCGCCGGTGACGGCACGGATCGGGACTCGCCGCACCGGTCGGCCCTGGAGCGGGGACGGGTGCTCGCCGGGTTGGCGGTGCTGACGGCCGGGCTCATGGCCTTCCACCGGGCGGTGCCCAACTCCGTGGGCCGCCTGGGCAGTCTGCTGGAAGTGTTCCTTCCCTGGCTCGGCCCGGTGGTCGTGGTGCTGTTCGTCCTGGCCCTGCTGCGCCGTTCGGTGCTCGCGCTGACGGCGCTGCTGCTGCCGGTGGCGGCCTGGACGTACCTCTTCGGCGGGCTGCTGCTGCCCGGGGCCGGGCCCGGCCCGAACGAACTGGTCGTGGTACAGCACAACGTCAGCGACGAGAACGCCGACCCGGCGGGCACCGCCCGCGCCCTGGCCGACGCCGGGCCCGACCTCATCGCGCTGGAGGAGCTGGTGCCCCCGGCGCTGACGGCGTACGCGCAGACCCTCGCCCCGGACTACCCGTACCACGCCGTCCGGGGCACTGTCGGGCTCTGGTCGAAGCACCCGCTGACCGAGGCCGGGGCGGTGGACATCAGGCCCCGGGGGATCACGGGGGGCTGGAGCCGCGGGCTGCGGGCCGTGGTCCGCACTCCGCACGGTGACATCGCGGCGTACGTCGCGCATCTGCCCTCGATCCGCGTCGGGGCGAGCGGCCTGGCCTCCTCCCGGCGCGACGAGAGCGCCGACCTGCTGGGCCGGGCCATCGCCGCCGAGAGCGTGCGGACGGTCCTCCTGCTCGGCGACCTCAACGGCACCGTCGACGATCGCGGGCTGGCCCCGCTGACCTCCCGGATGAACACGGCGGAGCGGGGTTTCGCCTTCAGTTTCCCCGCCGGGCTCCCCCTGGCCCGCATCGATCAGGTCATGGCCCGCTCGGCGGCCGTCCGTCAGATCCGCACCCTGTCGCCCACCGGAAGTGACCACCTGCCGGTCGCCGCCCGGATCGAACTGGGCTGAGTGACGCGCTCGGCGTCCTTGCGGGGCGACCGCGAAGGGCCCGGAGAGCGGGCCCCGGCCCGCGGCGCCCCGGGCCGTCCGGCTCACCCGGCACGGTCCGCGACCGCGGTGTCCCGCGCCCCGGACAGCCGGGCGCGGTAGCGGCGCAGTGCCCGCCGCTGATGGAGCTGTTCGGTGATCAGGGCGCGCGCCGGGTGGATGCCGGGCGCGGGATCGCTTCCGCGGGCGAGGCGGCGCATCTGGTGGCGGACCTGTGCCATCCCGGCGGCGGAGGCGAGGGTCCTGTCGGACCAGTCGACGGGCCGCAGCTGCCGTTCGGCCTCGCGGCCCTCCCGCCAGCGGGCGGGCAGGTCGGGGTGAGGGCGAGGGCGGTGCCCATCCCGACGAGTGCCACGCCGTCGGCGAGGACCTTCTCCGCGGTCTCGCGTCGCGTGATGCCGCCGGTGAGCATCAACGGCAGCGGACTGGTCCCGACAAGGTCCTTCGCCAGGTCCAGGAAGTATGCCTCCCTGACCCGGGTGCGGGCGTCGGCGGAGCGGCCGGTCATCGCCGGGCTCTCGTAGCTGCCGCCGGACAGTTCCACCAGGTCGACGCCGAGCGGTTCGAGCATCGCGATCACCTCTCGGGCGTCGTCCGCGTCGAATCCGCCGCGCTGGAAGTCGGCGGAGTTGATCTTCACCGCGACCGCGAAGGACGGTGAAACGACGGCGCGGACGGCGCGGACCACGTCCAGCAGCATCCGGGCCCGCCTCTCCAGCGGTCCGCCCCACGCGTCGGTGCGTCGGTTGGACAGCGGGGAGAGGAACTGCGACAGGAGGTAGCCGTGCGCGGCGTGGATCTCCACGCCGTCGAACCCCGCCCGTTCGGCCCGCGCGGCCGTGACCGCGAAGCGGGCCACGGTGGCCTCGGTCTGTTCCGGGGGCATGGCGACGGGCCGGCCGAAACGGCCGCTGTGCCGCCCCAGGTCGACGCCCACCGCGGAAGGCCCCCACACCACTCCCGGCATGTTCGCCCGGATCCGGCGGCCGGGGTGGCTGATCTGCATCCACACGGCCCCGCCGCCGGACTTGGCGGCCGCGGCCCATTCGGTGAACGGCTCCAGCGGCGCGGCGTCGTCGAGCACGATGCCCGCGGGGCCGGTCAGCGCCTCGGCGTGGACCATGACGTTGCCGGTGATCAGCAGTCCGGTGCCGCCCGCGGCCCAGCGCCGGTACAGGGCCGACAGCCGTTGGTCGGGCAGTTGCCCGTCGCCGGCCACGTCCTCCTCCAGGGCCGCCTTCGCGATCCGGTTGCCCAGCGTCGCCCCGGAGCGCAAGGGCAGCGGTGAGAACAGCGCGTCGGTCATCCGCGTTCCCTCTTCTTTCGTCTCGGCCGATCACAATGTATACATCGCTCACATCAGGGGGCAATGTAAACGCTGTAAACATGAGAGGGTGCGGACCATGCCGCAAGCAAGTGCGTACCACCACGGTGATCTGCGCGCCGCCTGCCTGCGCGCGACGCGGGAACTCCTGGAGGAGGACGGCGGTGCCGGGCTGTCCCTGCGGGCGGTGGCGCGGCGGGCCGGGGTGTCGGCGGCGGCTCCGTACCGTCACTACGCGGACCGCGAGGCGCTCGTCTCCGCGGTGGCGGCGGAGGGCTACCGCGAGCTCGCCGGTTGCCCGGCCGCAGCCCACCCCTCCCCCGGGTCGGCCGAAGATCTCGCGGCGGTCGCCGTCGCCTACGTCCGTTTCGCACTCGACCACCCGGCGCTGTTCCGGGTGATGTTCGCGCAACCGTGCGACCCGGACGACGCGGAGCGGGTCGCCGCGACCGCCGCCATCCGGGAGTACGTCCACACCATCACCCACGACACGTTCCCGGGCACCGACCCGGCCGCCCTGTCGACCACGGTGTGGGCCCTCGTCCACGGACTGGCGTTCCTGCACCTCGACGGCAAACTCGACGCCTCGACCCCGGAGGTGGTCGCCGAGCAGGTCCGCAGCGCCGTACAGGCGTTGTTCGACGCCTCGTCGGCATGGCACGGGCGGCGGACCACGGGGGCTCCCCCGCCTCCCGGCTGATCCCGCGCCCCTCGCGGCCCCGGCCGCCGTGCCCGTACACCGAAACGGGCCGGGCCCGTTTCGGCGCCCGCCTCCCGGCCCCTATCCTTTGGCCCCGGCCCCGAACCGACACCGTTCCTGGAGACCGTATGAGCAGCGCCCTTCTCGTGATGGACGTCCAGCGCGCCGTCGTGGACCTGGCCGACGACGGTTCCGGCTACCTGCCGCGCCTGCGCAGGGCGATCGACGGAGCCCGGGCGGCGGACATCCCCGTCGTCTACGTGGTCATCGCGCTGCGTCCGGGCTTCCCGGAAGTCGGCCCGCGCAACAGGGCGCTCACCGCCATCGCGAAGGCCGGGCTCCATGTCGAGGGCGATCCCGGCACCGAGATCCACCCCGACATCGCGCCCCGACCGGGCGAGGTGGTCGTCACCAAGCGGCGGGCGAGCGCGTTCTCCGGCAGCGACCTCGACGTGGTGCTCAGGGCACGCGGCATCGACAGCCTCGTCCTCACCGGTATCGCCACCAGCGCCGTGGTGCTGCACACCCTGTGCCAGGCCAACGACCTGGACTTCGGCCTCACCGTCCTCGGCGACGCCTGCCTGGACATCGACGCCGAGGTGCACCGGTTCCTCACCGAGAAGCTGTTCCCGCAGTGGGCGGACGTCGTCGCCGTCGACGACTGGCTCGGCACCATCGCGCCCCGTTAGACCGGCCGGTGCGCGGCCGGGCCGTCGCCGGCCGGGCCGGGCACCGGTGTGCGGAGGGCCGCAGGCACGGTCAGGACAGGCTGCCGCGGAGGGAGTTGACGCGCCCGGCGGCCGCGTCGAAGGCGGCCCCGTCGAGGGTTCCGTCCGCCAGGGCCCCGCTCAGCGCGGTCACGGCCTCGTCCCCCTGGTCGACGTCGCGGGCCGAGCACAGGATCAGGTCCATGCCGGCCGCGGCGGCCAGTACGGCGCGCCGGGCCGCGCCGCCGTACGCCTGGAGGGCGCCGGCCTCCAGAGCGTCGGTGACCGTCACGCCCCGGAAGCCGAGCCGGTTCCGCAGCTCGCCCACCACGGCCGGGGACAGACCGGCGGGCCGCTCGGCGTCCAGGGCCGGGTAGACGGCCCAGGAGAGCATGACCAGCTTCGTCCCGGCGGAGATCGCCGCCCGGTACGGCACCTCGTCGACGCCGCGCAGGGTGGCCGCGGACGTGGTGAGGGTGACGGGCCCCAGGTCGGTGTTCTGGTTCGCGGCGGCGGGGCCGAGCCCCGGGAAGTGCTTGGCGGTGGCCGCCACCCCGAGGTTCTGCTGCGCGGTGATGAAGGCCGAGCCGCAGACGCCGACCGCGTCCGGGCGCTTGCCGTACGACCGCTCGTACTGGTCGGTGAAGTCACCGGTCCTGCGGTACACGTCGAGCACCGGCGCCAGGTTGACGTTCATGCCGACGCCCGCGAGGTTCAGGCCCGCGCCGTTGCCGGTGTACTCCGCCCGTCCCTCCGGGTCCGCGGAGGCTCCGACGTCCTTCGCGGACAGCAGCGGCTCGCCCGGCAGGCGGCGCACCATGCCGCCCTCCTGGTCGGTCATCAGGAGCAGCGGGGCCTTGACGGGGGCGGAGGCGTTCGCCTCGTTCATCTCCCGGATGACGCCTGCGATCTGGCTCGGGCTCCCGATGTTCTCCTTGAAGAAGATCACCCCGGCGGTACGGCCCTGGCCGATCGCCTCCATCAGCGGAGCCGGAGGGGTGAGCCCCGCATAGGAGTGGATGACGCACTGCCCGGCGCGCTGAGCCGGGGTCAGGGCGGGCAGCGGGGAACGTGTCCTGTCGGGGACGCGCACGTCCGCGTCCGTACGGCCCGCCGGCCCCAGTCCGGCGACCAGGGCCGCCGTTCCGGCGAGCAGGGCGCCGCGCCTGCTGAGGAACTCCGGTGTCGAACTCATGGCTTTCTCCTTCACGAACTGCTGTTGTGCCCGGCCCGAGCGGGGACGACCGCGCCGAACGCCCCGGGCCGGGACGGTGCCGTCCCCCGGAACGAAGCACACACCTCCTCGCCGCACCGGACCGGGCCGCCGGTCACGGCCTCGGGGCGGGACGGGCCCGCCGACCCGTCCCGCCCCGAGGAGCCGATCGCACCGGGGTCACAGACCCCGGAGCGGGTCACCGTGTGCCCGGGCCCGCGGTCACGGGGTGTTGTTGGCCAGGGCCAGCAGACGGGAGCGGTCGCCGCCGAAGCGGTCGCGGTCGACGTTCCCGGAGATGCCGCTCACCGAACCGGTGGAGGTGTACTGCCAGACGGTCCAGTACGGGAAGCCCTTCGGGATGGTCGGGCTGCCCGCGGTGGTCCAGTGGGCCACCCACAGCGGGCTCCGGGCGGACATGCCGGTCCAGCCGCCGGTGCAGGAGTTCCACCAGCTCGCACTGGTGTAGATCACGACGTCGCGGCCGGTACGGGCCTTGTACCTGTTGTAGAAGTCGAGGATCCACGACTGCATCGCCGCGGCCGACTTGCCGTAGCAGCTGCCCTCGATGTCCAGCACGCCCGGGAGCGTCAGGTTGTCGCGGGACCAGGCGCCACCGTTGCTGGCGAAGAAGTCCGCCTGGGCCGCGCCGCCGGACACGTCGGGCCGCGCGAAGTGGTAGGCGCCCCGGATCACGCGGGCGTTGTAGGCGCCCAGGTAGTTGGCGCTGAACCTGGGGTCCTTGTACGTGGTGCCCTCGGTCGCCTTCATCCAGGCGAACTCGATGCCCGCGGCGCGCACCGATGCCCAGTTGATGGCGCCCTGCCAGCTGGAGACGTCCACGCCCACGGGGTTCGCCAGGAGGTCCGCGCCCGGCACCTTCTTCCCGAGGTGCAGCTGCCGGGTGTCCGGCTTGAAATCCTTGCTGTCCTGGACGTAGCCCACGCCCATGTAGCCCTTGCCCTGCGGCACGGCACTGTCGGAGGGCAGCGGCGCCGAGGAGGCGGTGCCCGACATCAGGCCGAAGGTCAGTGCGAGGCTCGCGCCGACGGCACCGGCCACAGCGAATCTTCCCTGCGCGGACTTCGCGGAACGGATCCGGGAGAACAAGGTTTCCTCCTGCTTGGTCGAGGGACGGGATGTGGTGGTGCGGGTCGGTGCTCCGGTGCGGTGGGTCTCGGCGCGCCCGGGGCGGGGCGGCGCGACGAACGGAAGGGCGGGCGTGCTGCGGGGTCGGCCGCCGGGAGCGGCCGGTCCTCGCCGCGCCGCGGGAACGCGTGCGTCGTGGCGCGGGCCCCGGGGCGGGGTCGTGCCCGGACGGCACCGGTCGCGTCCGGTCGAAAGGCTCGGCCGCGCGCTTCCCGCAGAGCGGTCTACGCGCGTCTACTTGATGCGGACACGTCATAGTGAGCCACAGGAACACGCGTGGGGTAAACGGTTTTCCGTTTCGTTAGTGGTCTAGACCGATCTGCGCTGCGGTGAGCTGCGGAAACGCCTCGACACCGACAGAACTTTTACAAGTGGCGGGGCCGGACGGACCGACAGGACGACACGTGGGGCGTACGGGATGACGTCGAGCACGGCACGGCGGGCGGCTGCCTCCCGGGGCGGGACGGCCGGCGGACCTCCGGTGAAGGGGCCGTCCGCCCGGTCCATGCGGGAGCGCTTCGGGGGCGCACCCCCACGTAACCTCTTTCCCGTGCCAGCCTCCCGTCTGTACCGCGTCGCCGTCCTCGTGCTCGAAGGGGCGAAACCGCTCGATGTCGGCATCCCCGCGCAGGTTTTCTCGACCCGCGCGAGCATGCCGTACGAGGTGCGGGTGTGCGGGGCGGCACCCGGTCTCGTGACCGGTGGCGACGGCCTCTCGTACGACGTCGCCCATGGCCTCGACGCACTCGCGTGGGCCGACATCGTCTTCGTCCCCGGCTACCGTTTCCCGGACCGCGACGATCCCCCGCGGGCCGTGCTCGACGCGCTGATCGCGGCCCATGCCCGGGGGGCGCGGCTCGCCGCCATCTCGACGGGCGCCTTCGCGCTCGCCGCCACGGGCCTGCTCGACGGCAAGCGCGCCACGACGCACTGGCACTACACGCGGGCGCTGGTGACGCGGCATCCGCTCGTCCGGGTCGACGAGAACGTCCTGTTCGTCGACGAGGGCAGCGTACTGACGTCGGCCGGCGCCGCCTCGGGCATCGACCTGTGTCTGCACATCCTGCGCGGCGACCTCGGGGTGGCCGCGTCGAACCACGCGGCCCGGCGTCTCGTCGCGGCCCCCTACCGCAGCGGCGGCCAGGCGCAGTACGTGCCGCGCAGCGTGCCCGAGCCGCTCGGGGAGCGGTTCGCGGCCACCCGCGAGTGGGCGCTCCACCGGCTCGGCGAGCCCCTCACCCTCGACGCCCTCGCCCGGCACGCGGCGGTGTCGCCGCGCACGTTCTCGCGCCGCTTCGTCGAGGACACGGGGTACACACCGATGCAGTGGATCATGCGTGCCCGCCTCGACCTGGCCCGCGAGCTGCTCGAACGCTCGGAGCGGAGCGTCGAGCAGATCGCCATCGACGTCGGCCTCGGCACCGGGGCCAATCTGCGGCTGCACTTTCAGCGGATCCTCGGCACGACGCCCAGCGAGTACCGGCGCACCTTCACCCAGGGCGAGTAGCCCGCCGCCACCGCGTGGCGAGATCCTTTTGAACCGTGGCGATCATGCCGCTGTCGCGGGCGCGCGCCGCGCGCGACATTGGTGGCGAACCGAAGGGACACCATTCATGACTCGCATCGCCATCAACGGATTCGGCCGCATCGGACGCAACGTGCTGCGCGCACTGCTGGAGCGCGACAGCGACTTCGAGGTCGTCGCCGTCAACGACCTCACGGAGCCCACCGCGCTCGCCCGGCTGCTGGCCTACGACTCGACGTCCGGCCGCCTCGGCCGCCCGGTGAGCGTCGACGGGGACGTCCTCGTGGTGGACGGTCGCCGCATCAAGGTGCTGGCCGAGCGCGAGCCGGCGCAGCTGCCGTGGGCGGAGCTCGGCGTGGAGATCGTCCTGGAGGCCACCGGCCGCTTCACCTCGGCCAAGGCCGCCCGCGGCCACCTCGACGCGGGTGCGAAGAAGGTCCTGGTCAGTGCCCCGTCTGACGGTGCGGACGTGACGCTCGCGTACGGCGTCAACACCGACGCGTACGACCCTGACGTGCACACCATCGTCTCGAACGCCTCCTGCACCACCAACGCGCTCGCGCCGCTGGCCGCGGTGCTCGACGAGCTCGCCGGCATCGAGCACGGCTTCATGACGACGGTGCACGCCTACACGCAGGAGCAGAACCTGCAGGACGGCCCGCACCGCGACCCCCGCCGCGCCCGCGCCGCCGGGGTCAACATCGTGCCGACCACCACGGGCGCCGCCAAGGCGATCGGTCTCGTGCTGCCGAACCTCGACGGCAAGCTGTCGGGCGACTCCATCCGCGTCCCGATCCCGGTGGGCTCGATCGTCGAACTCAACACGACCGTCGCCCGCGACGTGACGCGCGACGAGGTGCTGGCCGCGTACCGCACCGCCGCCGAGGGTCCGCTCGCCGGTGTGCTCGAGTACTCGGAGGACCCGCTCGTGTCGTCCGACATCACGGGCAACCCGGCTTCGTCGATCTTCGACTCGGCCCTCACCCGCGTCGACGGACGCCACATCAAGGTGGTCGCCTGGTACGACAACGAGTGGGGCTTCTCGAACCGCGTGATCGACACGCTCGGTCTCCTCGCCGGCCACTGAGGCGACGTCCTCCTCCACCGGCCACGGCCGGTGGAGGAGGACACGGTGCGCAGTTCCGGGACGGGCCGGACGGCCGTACGGCGCGACGTGCACCGCTCCGGCCGGGTGCGGGGCGAGCGGGCGATGCGGGTCGTCGGCGACACCGACGAGGCGCTGGTGAGCGCCTGCGCGCCCGGAGCGGAGCCCTGGTGGCCCGCCCTGTACGCGAAGGCCCGCGCGGACGGGGGCCGTTCGCCGCACACCGAGGCGTTCGACGCGATGGCGGGGCCGGCGGGAGTTCGGGACCGCGACGTGGCAGGAGACCGACCTGCTGTCGTGGAAGCCCCCGGCGACCCGGAGGCGGGAGCCGACCTGCCCGACGCCGCGCCTGCCTCGGCCGGAGGCACGGTCCGGGGCCGGGGCCCGTCACCGCCCATCGGCGAGAACCGGCCAAAATTGAATTCTCCCCTGTTTACTGGAGACTTGCTTCCCGCGATCGGTCTTCGAGAACCGGTGGACCGCCCTGACCTGCGACTTTTTCTTCCAGTGATCCACGCGGATCGTTCGCGGACCAGTGGAGGAATATCGTCTTGGCCGACGCCTGCCCATGGTCACGTCAAGGCCCTTGCCCGCCGCATACCGTCATCGGCAACGCAGACAGGGACCGCCCCCTGGCCGGGGCGGTCCCTGCGGTGTCCGCGTGCACGAGACGAACCGCGAGCAAGGGACGAATCCATGCAACCACAGAAGTGGAAGACCGTCGGCCTCCAGTACCGCCGCCCCGAATGGCAGGACGCCTTCAACACGGCCATCGCCGGTGCCGTGTTCCTCCTGCTCCCGCAGGCCCCGCACGAACTCATCGGCCTGGCCGCCGTCCCGCTGCTCAGGTGCGTGCGGATCCGCCGGGCCGTCTGAATCGGCACCTCGGCGAAAACCCCGGTCGCGCCCGGCAGCCGGGGTTTTCGTCGTCTCCGGCACGAGGTCGCCCAACATCTCGGGTTCGAGTCGATTCCGACCCACCGCCGGTGCGCCGGTGACGGACATGGGATCTTCGGAACGGCCCCGCGCGGGCGGGGCCGACGTGACGTGTACGGCGTGACGGTCGTCCGAACGGGGGTTGGGTGGCGTTGAGGGTCCTGGGTGGCCGCTACGAGCTGGTCGCATTCATCGGCCGGGGCGGCATGGGAGAGGTCTGGGAGGGCCACGACCGGGTGATCGAGCGGCGCGTCGCGGTCAAGCTGCTGCCGCACAACCGGCGGGACACCTTCGGGGCGGAGCTGTTCTTCCGCGAGGCCCGGACGGCCGGCAGTCTGAGCCATCCGGGCGTGGTGACGATCTTCGACCTGGGGCAGGACGACGACGGCACCCTCTATCTGGTGATGGAGTTCCTCACCGGGCGGGACCTGGACACCGTGCTCCGCGAGGACGGCGTACCGGACGTGCCGACCGCGGTGGACTGGGTGACGCAGACCGCCGCGGCACTTCAGGCGGCTCATGTCGCCGGAGTGGTGCACCGGGACCTGAAACCGGCGAACCTCATGCTCACCCTTGCCGGGCAGGTCAAGGTCCTCGACTTCGGCATCGCCCGGTACATCGCCTCCACGCACAAGTCGAGCAAGGTCATCGGCACGCTCGCCTACATGCCTCCCGAGCGTTTCGCCGAGCGCCCCGCGGACGCCCGCTCGGACCTGTACTCCCTGGGCTGTCTGTTCCACGAACTCCTCACCGGCAGCGCCCCCTTCGACGCCACCGACCCGGTCTCGATGATGGCCGCGCACCTGAACACCGTCCCGGAGCCACCGGGCCGGACCCGGGCCGATGTCCCCGCCGCTCTGGACGATCTCGTCACGGCCCTGCTGGCCAAGGACCCCGACGACCGTCCCCCGACAGCGGCCGAGGTACAACGGCGTCTCGCCGAATGCCTCACCCCTGTCCCGGCTCCGGTCCCGGTCCCTGTACCGACTCCGGACCCGGCTCCGGTCCCGCAGGTCGTGGCCGCGCCCGGCCTTCCCGACACGGACTCGAAACCCACCGTCACGGCCCCGGTCACCGGCACCGGCCCCGGGGCGTCCCGGTCACCGGCGCCCGTGGTGGAACCGACCACCGTGACGGAACCGGCCGCGGACCCGCCGAAGTCGCCACGGCCGACGAAGCAGGCGAAGGCAACGAGGGCGCCGAGGACGATCAGCCGTCGTGCGGCGCTGCGACTCGGTGTCGGAGCCGCCGTCGGCACCGCCGTCGGGGCCACCGCCATCGCGCTGTTCGACGGCGAGTCCCCGGACGGCACGCCCGACGAGACGCCCGACGACACGCCCGTGGGCGACCCCGCGCTCCGGTGGCGCCACCGCACCGGCGGGGCGGTCGCGTCGTCCCCGACGGTGGTCGACGGGACCGTGTACGTGGGCAGCGACGACAAGAACGTGTACGCCCTGGACGCGGCCACCGGGAAGAAGAAGTGGGCCTGTGCCACCGGCCGCAAGGTGGAGGCGGCACCGACGGTGGCCGACGGGGTCGTGTACGCGGGCAGCCTCGACAACAAGGTGTACGCCCTGGACGCGGCCACCGGCAGGAAGAAGTGGGTCCATACGACCGGCCACCCGATCCGCTCGGCACCCGCAGTGGCCCGCGGGATCGTGTACGTCGGTGGCGACAGCGGTGTGGTCGCCCTGAACTCGGCCACCGGGAAACGGAAATGGGGCTTCGACACCATCAGCGGCGGCGCCTTCTCGTCGCCCTCGGTCGTCGGCGGAGCCGTGTACGTCGGCAGTGCCCATGCCGTGTACGCCCTGGACGCCGCGACCGGGGACCGGAAGTGGGTCTCCGGCGCCGGGACCGCGGGCTCCTTCTCCTCGCCGACCGTGGCCGGCGGGGTCGTGTACATCAGCAGCGTCCACACCGTGTACGCCCTGGACGCCACGACCGGTGAGGAGAAGTGGGCCCACACCATCGAGTCCAATCTCTACGGCGGTTGCTCGACCCCGGCCGTCGTGGACGGGGTCGTGTACGTCGGCAGTTACGAGGGCACGGGCGACGACTGGGAGGGCGGGGTGCTGGCCCTGGACGCGGCCACCGGCGGGAAGAAATGGGAGTTCGGTGTCGACGCCCCGATCGACTCGGCGCCGACGGTGGCCGACGGGACCGTGTACGCGGGGAGCAGCAACAGGAACGTCTACGCCCTGGACGCGGCCACCGGGAAGAAGAAGTGGTCCTACGCCACCGGTGGTGTCGTCACCTCGTCCCCGGCCGTGGCCGGCCGGCTCGTGTACGTGGGCAGCGACGACAGGAGCGTCTACGCCTTGAACAGCGCCGTCATCGAGGCCGCCGCCCGGACGTAGGGCCCGGGTGCCCGCGCCAGGCGGGGCGGGGCTCCCCGTGGACGGTCGGCGTGCGCCGTACCCCGTTGGGGGCGTCCCGTCCTCGGGAGGCAACCCGGTCCACCGCGTCCCCGTCCTCGACGGCGGGTCGTCCCAAGGAGGTCATTCGGTGCTCAGCCACGCCGACGTCGTCAAGCCGCTTCCGGAACTGCTCGGGCGGCACGCCCGTCGGTTCGGGGACAAGGCCTGTTTCGAGGACCGGCTCCGCCGTGTGACCTACCGGGAGCTGGAGCGGAGGACCGCGCGGCTGGCCGGGCACCTGGCCGGGCTCGGTCTGGCGCGCGGCGACCGGGTGGCCGTACTGCTCGGCAACCGCGTCGAGGCGGTCGAGAGCCTGCTCGCCGTCACCCGGGCGAGCGGTGTGGGCGTGCCCCTGGACCCGGGGTGCCCGGAGGAGGAGCTGGCCCGCCTGCTGGACGACAGCGGCGCGCGGGTGCTCATCACCGATGCCGCCTGCACGGCGCGGCGGCGAACGCTGTTGTCGCGCCCCGGACTTGCCGTGGTGATGGCCGAGGGCGGCGCCGAGGACGGGGCCGGGCACCGGCCTCCCGCCAAACGCGCGGACGGCGTCACGGGCGGGGGCGCAAACGGCGCCCTGCGGTACGAGGAGTTGGCGGGTACGGAGCCGCGGACGCCGGCCCGGGACGATCTCGCGCTGGACGAGGTGGCCTGGCTGCTCTACACCTCGGGCTCCTCCGGTGTGCCCAAGGGAGTCCTGTCCACCCAGCGCAACCGGCTCTCGCCGGTCGCGGCGGGCCTGGTCGGGGTGCTGGGCCTGTCCGAACGGGACCGGGTGCTGTGGCCGTTGCCGCTCCATCACGCGATGAGCCAGGTCGTGGGTTTCCTCGGAGTGGTCGCGGTGGGGGCGGGTGCGGTGCTGCTGCCCCGGTTCTCGGTGGCGGGGGTGCTGGGCGAACTGCGGCGCGCGAATGCCTCGTTCACTCTGCTCGGCGGGGTTCCGACCACGTACTCGGCGCTGCTCGACGCGGTCCGGGGCGAGGAGAGCGGAGCGGACGGCGGCGGTCTCGGCGCCCCCGCGCTGCGGGGTTGCGTCAGCGGTGGCGCCGCGGCGGGGCCCGGGTTCCGCGAATCCTTCGAGGCGGTCTGCGGGGTGCCCTATCTGGAGCACTACGGCAGCACCGAGGCGGGCCCGGTCACCATGTCGGCGCCGGGCGGGGCGGCGGGGGCCGGGGCGTGCGGCCGGGTGCTGCCCGGCACCCGGGTCCGGGTCGGCGGGGGTCCCGACGGCCGGGACACGGGCGAGGGCGAGCTGTGGGTCGGCGGGCCCGGTGTGATGGCCGGTTACCACGGCAGGCCGGAGGCCACCGCGGAGGTGCTGCGCGAGGGCTGGTTCCGCACCGGCGACCTGGCCCGGATCGACGCCTCCGGCGGGCTGACGATCACCGGCCGGGCGAGCGATCTGATCGTCCGGGGCGGGGTGAACGTGCATCCCACGGAGGTGGAGGCGGTGTTGCGGCGACTGCCGGGGGTGGCGGACGCGGCCGTGGCCGGACGCCCGCACCCCGTCTTCGGCGAGGTGCCGGTCGGCTATCTGGTCGCCGGGTCCGGCGACGTGCTGGACAGGGGGCGTGTCCTCGCCGCCTGCCGTGCGGAGCTGTCCGGTTCCAAGGTGCCCGTCGAGCTGTTCGAGGTGGCGGGCATTCCCCGTACCGCCTCCGGGAAGATCCTGCGGCGGGACCTGGCCGGCCTGCCGGCGCGGGCGTTGGGCGCGGAGGGTGCCGGGGGGCCGTCGCAGGACCTGCTGGCCCTGGTGCGGGGCGAGGTGGCGGCCGTGCTCGGCTGTACGGCCGAGGCGGTGGAGCCGAACACCGCGCTGCGGGACCTGGGCATGGACTCCCTGACGGCGACGGTGCTGCGGGAGCGGCTGTCGGCGGCGACCGGGCTGCCGCTCTCCGAGGCCGTCGCCTTCGACTTCCCCACGGCCGCCGCGCTCGCCGCCCACCTCGGGGAACGGGACGCCGCCGGCCCGTCCGGGGCCGGCCTTGTGAACCGGGGCGCGGCCCGGCCGGACGACGACCCCGTGGTGATCGTGGGCATGGCGTGCCGTTATCCCGGTGACGTGGCCTCTCCCGAGGAGCTGTGGCGGCTGGTGGCCGACGGGCGGGACGCCATCGGCCCCTTCCCCGCCGACCGGGGCTGGGACGTCGACGCGCTGTACGACCCCGACCCCGGGCGGCCCGGACGGACATATGTGCGCGAGGGCGGTTTCCTCTCCGGTGCGGACCGCTTCGACCCCGGGTTCTTCGGCATCTCGCCCCGCGAGGCGCTGGCCATGGATCCGCAGCACCGGCTGCTGCTCGAAGTGGCGTGGGAGTCCTTCGAGCACGCCGGTCTCGTCCCCGACACCCTGCGCGGCTCGGCGACCGGGGTGTACGTCGGGCTGATGTACAGCGACTACGCGCGCGGCCTGACCAGGACGCCCGAGCAGGTCGAGGGGTACCTCGGTCTCGGCAACGCCGGAAGCGTCGCCTCGGGCCGCATCGCGTACGCCTTCGGTCTCGAGGGTCCGGCCCTCACCGTGGACACGGCGTGTTCCTCGTCCCTGGTGGCCCTGCACCTGGCGGCCCAGGCGCTGCGCCGGGGCGAGTGCGCCTTCGCGCTGGCCGGTGGTGCCACGGTGATGTCGGGGCCCTCCTCGTTCGTGGAGTTCAGCTGTCAGCGGGCGCTGTCCCCGGACGGCCGCTGCAAGGCGTTCGGCGCGTCCGCCGATGGCACGGGGTGGGCCGAGGGCGCCGGGATGCTGCTGCTGAGCCGGTTGTCCGAGGCGCGCCGCGCCGGACTTCCGGTGCTGGCCGTGGTGCGCGGCTCGGCGGTGAACCAGGACGGGGCGAGCAACGGGCTGACCGCACCGCACGGTCCGGCGCAGCAGCGGGTGATCCGGCAGGCGCTCGCGGACGCGGGACTGGGCACCGGGGACATCGACGCGGTGGAGGCGCACGGCACCGGCACCCGGCTGGGCGACGTCATCGAGGCGGAGGCGTTCTTCGCGACGTACGGGCGCCACGCGCGGCGGCGTCCGCTCCGGCTGGGCTCGGTGAAGTCGAACATCGGCCACGCCCGGGCCGCCGCCGGAGTGGCCGGTGTGATCAAGATGGTGCAGGCGATGCGGCACGGTGTGCTGCCGCGCACGCTGCACGCCGACGAGCCGACGCCCCGGGTCGACTGGTCGTCGGGGCGGCTCGCGCTGCTGACCCGGGCGCTGGAGTGGCCCGCGACGGACCGTCCGCGCCGGGCGGGGGTGTCGTCGTTCGGGATCAGCGGCACCAACGCCCATGTGGTCCTCGAAGAAGCCCCGGGGGCGGGGCGGACGTGCCGCCCGACGCCGCGGGCGGGGCGGTTCCGGAGCGTTCGGCGCCTCCCGGGCGGGCCGCGGTGGTCCTTCCGGTGTCGGCGAGGAGCGCGCCGGGGCTGCGGGCCCAGGCGCGGCGGCTGCACGACCACGTGGCCGCCGCTGCCGACGTGTCCTTGGTGGACCTCGGGCACTCGCTCGCCACCACGCGTGCGGCCCTGGAGCACCGGGCCGTGGTGGTGGCCCGGGACCGCGCCGAACTGCTCGGTTCGCTGCGGGCCCTCGCGGAGGGCGACGGCCGGGCCGGGGTGCACACGGGCGTGTCCCGCCGGCACGCCTCGCCGGCCTTCCTGTTCACCGGCCAGGGCAGTCAACGCATCGGCATGGGACGTGAGTTGTACGAGTCGCGGGACCTGCATCCGGCCTTCGCCGACGCGTTGGACGAGTGCTGCGCCCTGTTCGACCCGCTGCTGCCGGTGCCGTTGCTGGACGTCATGTTCGCCGGGCCGGGTACGGAGGCGGGGGCGGGCGCGCTGCTGGACACGACCCGGTTCGCGCAGCCGGCGCTCTTCGCCCTGGGGACGGCGCTGTTCCGGCAGTTCGAGGCGTGGGGGGTGCGTCCCGGCCAGGTGGCCGGGCACTCGGTCGGCGAGGTGACGGCGGCGCATGTCGCCGGGGTGCTGTCCCTCGCGGACGCGTGCGTGCTGGTGGCGGCCCGGGGCCGGCTGATGGACGCGCTGCCGCCGGGCGGCGCGATGGCCGCGGTGGCCGCCGGTGCGGAGGAAGTGGCCGCCCGCCTCGCCGGGACCGGGGGCGCGGTGGAGATCGCCGCGGTCAACGGGCCCGCGTCGGTGGTCGTCTCGGGCGACGGGCCGGCGGTGCGGGAGGTGGCCGCGCACTTCCGGGAACGGGGCCGTTCGGTGACGCCGCTGCGGGTCGGTCATGCCTTCCACTCCGCCCGGATGGAGCCCGTGCTGGCCGAATTCGTCGACGTGGTGCGGAAGTTGTCCTTCACCGCGCCGCGGCTGCCCCTGGTCACCGCCGTGGCGGGCCGGGCGGCCACCGCCGACGAGGTGCGCACGCCCGAATTCTGGGTCGGCCACGTCCGCCGTCCGGTCCGCTTCGCCGATTCGGTGGCGCACCTGGGTGAGCGGGGCGCGGCGCACTACGTCGAGCTGGGGCCGGACGGGGTGCTCACCGGTCTGGTACGGGGCTGTCTCGCCCCGTCCGCTCCGGCGACGGAGGGGACGGGCGGCGGGCGGGGCCCGGCACCGCTGGTCCTGCCGACGCTGCGCGGGAAGCGGCCGGAGGCGGACGCCCTGCTCGACACGCTGGCCGCGCTGCACTCCCGCGGTGTGCCCGTCGACTGGCCGGCCTTCTTCGCCGGACGCGGCGGGCGGCGCGTCGCGCTGCCCATGTACGCCTTCCAGCGCCGCCGGTACTGGCTGGAGACCGTCCCGGAGCATCCGCCCGTGTCCCCGGCCGCCGGGCCCGCCCATCCGTTCCTGCGGTCGGGCACCCGCACCGCCGACGACGACGGGGTGCTGCTGGACGGGGTGCTGTCGGTGCGCGAACAGCCGTGGCTCGCCGACCATGTGGTGGCCGGGCAGGTCCTGCTGCCGGCGACCGCCTTCGTCGACATGGCCCTCCACGCCGGTGGGTCGGTGGGCGCGTCCGTCCTGGACGAGCTCGTTCTGACCGCGCCGCTGGTGCTGCCCCCGGACGGTGCCGTCGCCCTGCAGGTGAGGGTGGCCGGAGCGGACGACGCGGGGCGGCGGGCGGTGCTGTTCCACTCCCGGCCGTACGCTCCGGCGGGTGACGGGCCCTGGCTCCGCAACGCCGTCGGCACCCTCTCCCCGGCGCTTCCGTCCACGGACGGAAGCGGTGGCACGTCGCTGCCGGACGCGCCCTGGCCGCCGAAGGACGCCCGGGCCCTGCGCTCCGACGGTCCGGACGCCGGGCCGTACGAGCGGCTGGCCGTCGGCGGGCTGCGTTACGGCCCCGCCTTCCGGGGCATGCGCGCCGCCTGGCGGCACGGGGAGGAGTTGTACGCGGACGTCGTGCTGCCCGAAGCGGTCCGGACACCGGAGGCGGGTGGTGCGGGATTCGTCCTGCATCCCGCGCTGCTCGACGCGGCGCTGCACGCCCTGGCCCTGGACGGCCTCGTCGCGAACGGTTCCGGGGCGGCCGGCGGAGTGTCCCTGCCGTTCTCCTTCAGCGGGGTGCGGGTGCGCGCCGCCGGTGTGCGGCGCCTGCGGGTACGGGTGGCTCCCGGTCCCGACGGGCGGGTCGGGGTGGAACTGGCCGACGGGTCGGGCGCGCCGGTGGCGACGGTCCGTTCGCTGGCGCTGCGGCCCCTTCCGCGCACCGGACCGGCGGCCGAGGCGGGCGCCGGGGCTCTTCACCGGACGGACTGGGTGCCGTCGGCCGGGTCGCCCGCGCCGCTGGGGGGTTCTGGGCGCGGCGGGCTCGCGGCTGGTGGCGGCTCTCGCGCCGCCGGGCTCCGGCATCCCGGTGTACTCCGGTCCGGCGGCGTGCGACGCGTCGGCGGCCGTCGTCGTGGCCCCGTGCCCGCCGCCGGTGGCGGCCGGTGACGGGCAGGACCCGGCCGCCGGGCTGCTGCGGGCGGCGGACCGGGCGCTGGGGCTCGTACGGGAGTCGCTGGCCGAGCCGCGGCTGTCCGGCTCCCGTCTCGTCCTCGTGACGTCCGGCGCCGTCGCGCTGCCCGACGATCCGCTCCCCGCGGACGGTGCCGCCGGTCCCGGGGCGGCGTCCGTGCCGTCGCACGCCCCGGTGTGGGGGCTGGTCCGCTCGGCCCTGCGGGAGAACCCCGGCCGCTTCGCCCTGGTCGACGTGGACGGGCACCCCGATTCCTGGAGTGCGCTGCCCGCCCTGCTGGCCACCCCGGTGCCGGAGGCGGCCGTGCGCCGGGGAACGGTGTACGTGCCGAGGCTGGTGCCCCTGGCCGCGCCGGGGCCGGGAAAGGGGCGGGCGCTCGACCCGGAGGGCACCGTTCTGGTCACCGGCGGCACCGGTTCCCTGGGCGTGCTGGTGGCGCGGCATCTGGTCGCCGCGCACGGGGTCCGGCATCTGCTGCTGGCCGGCCGACGCGGGCCGGACGCCCCGGGGGCGCGGGAGCTGGTCGCCGAGCTGCGCGGGGCGGGTGCCCGGGTCGGCGTCCACGCCTGTGACGTCGCGGACCGGACCGCGCTCGCAGCCCTGCTCGACACGGTGCCGGCGGCCCATCCGCTGACCGGTGTCGTGCACACCGCGGGGGTGCTGGACGACGGTGTCGTCGAGGCGCTCACCACCGACCGGCTGAGGCGGGTGATGCGTCCCAAGGCGGATGCCGCCCTCGCCCTGCACGAGCTGACCCGGGGGCACGACCTGGCCGTGTTCGCCCTGTTCTCCTCGGTGGCGGGGGTATTCGGCTCCGCGGGCCAGGCCAACTACGCCGCGGCCAACTGTGTGCTGGACGCCCTGGCGCGGCACCGCGGGCGGCTCGGGCTGCCCGGTACGTCGATCGCCTGGGGCCCCTGGCAGCAGGACGACGGCATGATGGCGCACCTCGGCGACGCGGATCTGCGGCGGATGGCCCGCGCCGGGTTCGGCCCGCTCGGGCCGGAGGAGGGCCTGGCGCTCTTCGACGCCGCCGTGGCCGGTGACGAACCCGTGGTGGTGGCGGCCCGCCTCGCCCCGGCCGCGCTCGGCGACGGGGGCGGGACGGCGGGCCGGCCGCGGCCCCCGGCCGTCGGCGCGGGCGACGGGGAGCGGCTCGGCCGGGGGCCGGCAGCCGTTTCCCCCGACGAGGTGGGCGGGGTGCTGCTCGCCGGGGTCCGGACCCTGGCGGCCCGCGTCCTGGGCCACCGGGAGGAGGCGGCCGAGATCGACGAGGACGCCCTGCTGGCGGATCTGGGACTGGACTCCCTGGCCGCGGTCGAGCTGCGCAACGAGCTCGCGACGTGGACGGGGCTGGCGCTGCCGTCCACGCTGCTGTTCGACTTCCCGACGCCGCGTGCGCTCGCCGCCGAGCTGACGCGACGGCATGCCGCCGAGGCCCCTTCCTCGGGCCTCGCGATCCGACGGCCGGACGACGGTGCGGGCCACGGCGGTACGGGAGAGGGCCGGGGCGTCGGCGACACGGGCAGCGGTCCGGGGGCGGGTGCCGCTCCGGGTGTCCCGGCCTCTGGGCGGATCGCCGGGGCTCCGCGGGCCGAGGAGTCCTCCGACTCCCTGGGCGCCCTCTTCCGCGCCGCGTGCGCCGGGGGACGGAGCTGGGACGGCATGGCGCTCCTCACCATGGCCGCGCGCCTGCGCCCTGCCTTCGACAGGGACCGGGCTCCGGGCGCGGCGCACGAACCCGCCGTGCTCGCGGCGGGCGGCACGGGGCCCCGCCTGGTCTGCTTCCCCGCGCTCAGCGCGCTGTCCGGGCCGCAGGAGTACGCGCGCCTCGCCGCCGGGCTGCGAGGTCTGCGGCCGGTTTCGGCGGTGCGGCACCCGGGGTTCGAGCCCCGGGAGGCGCTGCCCGCCGCGCTGGACGCGCTGGTCACCGCCCAGGCCGCCGCCGTCCGCGCGGTCGCGGCCGAGGGCCCCCGGTGTTGCTGGGGCGGTCGGCCGGTGGCTGGGTGGCCCACGCCGTGGCCGAGCGGCTGGAGTCCGAGGGCGCCGCCCCGGTGGCCGTCGTGCTGGTGGACACCCATCCCCCCGTGCACGGCGACCAGGACCGCGGGCTCACCGCGATGACGTCGGACATGCTGCGCCGGGCGGCGGAGTTCGCCTCCGCCAGTCCCGACCGGCTCACCGCCATGGCCGGGTACTTCGAGCTGTTCCGCGACTGGGAACCCGCACCGCTCACCTGCCCCACCCTGTACGTACGCGCCCGGGATCCGCTGCCCGGTGCCGGCCCCGCCCCGGGCTGGAGCCTGCCGCACGCCGAAGTCACCGTTCCCGGGGACCACTTCACCATGCTGGAGGAGCACGCCCGTACGACCGCGCTCGCCGTCCATCGGTGGCTCGGCGACCCGGGCCGAGGACGCCCCGGGCGGGGTACGGTACTCACCCGCCCGGAGCGGTCGGGATGATCCGCGGGGCGGGAGCGCGCAGGCTGGGGTGACGGGCGAGGCCGGGAGGCGGAACACGGCATGGGGCAAGAAGACGCGGGTGGGACGCGGGGGACGGATCCCGGCGGGGGCACGGCCGCCCGGGTGCTGGCGCGGCTGGCGGTACTGGCGGCGATCGGGGCCGTGATCGTGCTGGTGTTCCCGCTCGGTCAGGGCGGGCTGCTGGTCATCGGGGCCGGGCTGCTCGGGCTGGCCATGTGTGCCGTCGGCGTGTGGTGGTTCCTCGCGTACCGCGGTGCGGTGCGGCTGTGCGGTGCTCTCGTCGCGGTCGCCGCGCCGGTCGGCGTCGTGCTGCTCTTCGCCCGGGACGGGCTGTGGCTGACGGCGGCGGCCGGGTTCCTGTGCTGGACCATGACCCTGGTCTGCGCCCGGGCGGCGTTGCGGAGGTCGCGTCCGCGGCGGCCGAAGCGGGCGGTGGCCGCGCCCCGGCCGAGACGCCCGGCACTGATCATGAACCCGAAGTCCGGGGGCGGGAAGGTGGAGCGCTTCGGCCTGGTCGAGCGGGCGGAGGCTCTGGGGGCCCGGGTGATCCTGCTCGACCCGTCCGCTCCCGCCGACGTGGCCGCGCTGGCCCGCGACGCGGTGGCCGACGGCGCGGACCTGCTCGGGGTGGCGGGCGGCGACGGCACCCAGGCGCTGGTCGCGGCGGTCGCCGCCGAGCACGACCTGCCGTTCCTCGTGATCTCCGCCGGTACCCGCAACCACTTCGCGATGGACCTCGGTCTCGACCGTGCCGACCCGGTCCGCTGCCTCGACGCGCTGACCGACGGCGAGGAATTGCGGGTCGACCTCGGTGACGTCGCGGGCCGGAGTTTCGTCAACACCGTGTCCTTCGGCGTGTACGCGGATGTCGTGCACCACCCCGAGTACCGGGACGACAAGGCGGGCACGGCGCTGAGCCTGATGCCGGACCTGCTCGTCGGCGAGGGGGTGCGGCGGCTCGACGCCCGGGTCGACGACGTCGAGCTCTCGTCCCAGCAGGCGCTGCTGATCAGCAACAACCCGTACGTCTCCCCCGACGACATCGCCGCCGACGGCCGACGGCCCCGGCTCGACGACGGTGTGCTGGGGGTGCTGGGCATCCGGGTGGAGAGTGCCGTGCAGGCGGCGGACCTGGCCGTGCGGGGCGCCCAGTCCACAGGGCTGACCGCCATGTCCGCACACCGGGTCGAGGTGACCTCCGACACGGACGAGATCCCCGTGGCGGTGGACGGCGAGGCGCTGCGCATGTCCACGCCGGTCGTGTGCACGTCGCGGCCGGGCGCGCTGCGGGTCCTGGTGCCGCGCGACCGGCCGGGCGTGGCCCCGCCCGCTCCTCCCGTGGACTGGCACCGGCTCCTCGACCTCGCGTTCGGCCGGGCCACCGGAACTCCCGAAGGGCGGCACCATGTCTGAGTACCACTTCCCCGCGTCCGCCGCGTCGGTCCGCCGTGCCTCGGCGGCCGTGCTGGGCGATCTGCAGGCGGTCGACGGGGCGCTGTACGCGGCCGTGGCCGCCACCCCCACGCCCATGTTGGACCGTGCGCTGCGGCGGCTGTCGCACACGGCCGACCATTCGAAGATCTCGCTGGCCGTCGCGGCCGGTCTCGCGCTGAGGCCCGGTCGTTCCCGCAGGGCGGCGGTGGCCGGGGTCGGCGCGGTCGCGCTGGCGTCGGCGACGGCGAACCTGTTCGGCAAGCGGATGGTCCGCCGGCGCCGACCCGACCGGGAGCAGGCCCGGGTGATCGTGGCCCGGCAGGTGCCCATGCCGGAGTCGGCCTCCTTCCCGTCCGGTCACACGGCGTCGGCGACCGCGTTCGCCACGGCGGTGGGTGTCGTGCTGCCCCCGGCGGCGGTGCCGCTCGGGGCGCTGGCCGTCGCCGTCGGCTACTCCCGCGTCCACACGGGCGTCCACTATCCCGGCGATGTCGCGGCCGGCGCGGTGCTCGGCTTCGCCTCCGCCGCCGTGTCCCTGGCCGTCGGGCGCGCCTGGCAGGCCGGCCGCGTGGTCCGACCGGCCGCACGAGGAGCGGCGAGCCTGTTGCGGAGGCCGTCCGGGTGACCGCCGGGCGCGGCCTTTCCGTGCGCCGGGGCGGGCGGAGAACCGCGGCGAACGCCCGGCCGGCCCCCTCGGCCTGGAGGCGCACGCCTTTCAGCAGGGTGTCGATCCGGTACTCGCCGTCCTCCTGTTCACGGACGCCACGGAGGCCCGGAACCACGAGCGTCTCGGGAGCTCAGTAGGGGAAAGCCGACTGCTGTATCCGATGCTTCCGGGCCCGGTGTGCCTCGCGCCCCCGGCCGTGACGGTGCTCTTGCCCGGTACGAGGCGGTGGCCGCCGAGCGTGGCCGCGCTCGTGGTGATGCCGATGGCCTCGCCCCGGTCGCTGCGGCCCCGCGCGACGAGCGGGTGCCCCCGCGGGGTACGGGCCGCGCCGAACGTCGAGGGCGGCTTCGACGACGGGCCGATGCGTTCGTCGGCCACGCCCGGCTCGCCCGCACCGCGCTCCGGTTCGTACTGGCGTACGCCTTGCTCACCGGCGTCGGCCTCGACGTGGCCGAGCGCAGCACCGTCGCCGGCTCGGTTCCCCCGGGGTGACCTCGATCGTCTTCGCGGTCCTCGCGTACACCCGGCTGACGTTCGCCTTCCAGGACGGCCGCGACCGTCCTGCTCAGTGCGGTCCCGCACGGTGTGACGGCGGAGCCCGTCGCCCACGGGTTCGCGCGCCGCGACCGGCCCGGTGCGCGGCATGCCGCGGAAGGATCCGCCCGGTGAGCGGCGCGGTGGCGTCCGGTCGGCCGGGGGCACGTACCGGGCCCGCCGCGCCGGAGGACCCGTACGGCCCCGTCGACCGGCCGGGCGCGGCCGTGGCCCCGTGCCGGGTGGGTCAGACCGGCCGGACCTCGCTCTGCAGGTGCTGGACGGCCTGGACCAGGGGCGCCAGCGCGGGGTCGGCGGCCGCCTGGTCGAGTGCCTCGCGCAGGGCGGTGTTGTGGGTGGGGCGGGCCTCCTCCAGCAGGCGCAGGCCGTCGTCGGTGACGTCGGTGTAGATGCCCCGGCGGTCGGTGGGGCACAGGTAGCGCGAGAGCAGTCCGCGGTCCTCCAACCGGGTCACCAGCCGGGTGGTGGCGCTCTGGCTGAGGACGACGGAGTCGGCGACCTGCCGCATCTGCAGGTGTCCGCCCTCACCGTCGTGCTGGCGGCTCAGCACGTCCAGCAGCGAGTACTCGCGTGCGCTCAGCCGGTGTCCGGCCTGGAGCGCGCGTTCCACTCTGCTCTCGATGCGACCGTGCAGCAGCGAGAGCGCCGACCAGTTGTGTGCCAGTGCGGTCATCGCCGGATCGGTGGCGGTCATGAGCGGCTCCTCGGTCGGGTCGGGCGGGCGGGGCTTCGGCGCCCCGACGGCATATCACACAGTTCACTATACCCGCGTTTGCCATTAGCCCTCGTGTGCAACTATTGTCGGAGCACGTAAAGCGCTCACGCAATCCCTCCTCAGCATGTCAAAGGACCCTGTCATGCCACTCGCACTGCTGGCCCTGGCCATAGGGGCCTTCGGAATCGGCACCACGGAATTCGTGATCATGGGGCTGTTGCCCCAGGTCGGGGCGGACCTCGGCGTCTCCGTGCCGACAGCCGGTTTCCTGGTCACCGGATACGCCCTCGGCGTCATGATCGGCGCACCGATCATGACCGTCCTCGGCACCAGGATCTCCCGCAAGAACATGCTCATGCTGCTCATGGGCCTGTTCATCCTCGGCAACCTGATCTCCGCCGTCGCCCCGGTCTTCGCCGTCATGCTGATCGGCCGGGTGGTGGCCTCGCTGGCCCACGGTGCCTTCTTCGGCATCGGCTCCGTCGTCGCCGCCGAACTGGTGGCGCCGGAGAAGAAGGCCGGTGCCATCTCCATGATGTTCACCGGCCTGACCGTGGCCAACGTCGTCGGGGTGCCCCTGGGTACCTTCGTGGGCCAGAGCGCCGGCTGGCGCGTGACCTTCCTGATCGTCGCCGGACTCGGCGTCCTGGGCCTGGTGGGGGTCGCCAAGCTCGTGCCCGACGTACCCGCGCCGGAAGGGGTGCGGCTGCGGGACGAGGTCGCCGCCTTCAGGAACACCCAGGTCATCCTGGCCATGGCCATGACGGTCCTCGGCTTCGGAGGCGTGTTCGCCGCGATCACCTACATCGCACCGATGATGACCGAGGTCAGCGGCTTCGCGGAGTCCTCCGTGACCTGGCTGATGGTGGTCTTCGGGCTGGGCATGGTGGCGGGCAACCTCCTCGGCGGCCGTTTCGCGGACCGCAAGCTCATGCCGATGCTCTACACCGCCCTGGGCGGCCTGGCGCTGGTCCTGCTGCTGTTCACCTTCCTGGCCTCCGGCAAGGCCGCGTCCGTCGTGGCCGTCTTCCTCATCGGGGCCCTCGGCTTCGCCACCGTCCCGCCGCTGCAGAAGCGCGTCCTGGACCACGCCCACGGCGCCCCGACGCTGGCCTCGGCGGTCAACATCGGCGCCTTCAACCTGGGCAACGCCCTGTCCGCCTGGCTCGGCGGCCTGGTGATCTCCGCCGGTCTCGGCTACACCGCGCCCAACGCCGTCGGGGCCGTCCTGGCCGCCGCCGCCCTGGTGCTGGCAGTCGTCTCGCACCGGCTCGAACTGAGGCCGGCCCGTACCGCCGCGGCCCCAGCCGCGGTCCCCGCCGCCGCCCCGGCGGAAGCCGTCCGCTCCTGATTCACCCATACCCGCGCCGTACCGGCCGCGTGTCCCTCACCGTTCTCCCCTCCTCCCATCGATACAAGGAATGCTCATGAGCACCATCGCCCCCGTGGCCCCGCTGACCGCCGACGACGCGGAGACCCTCGTCCGCGCCGCCCGCCACGCCGCCGACGCGGCAGGCGTCCCCGTCAGCATCACCGTCCTCGACGCCGGCGGGAACCTGCTGGCCTTCCGCCGCGACGAGCGCGCCGTGCTCATCTCCGGCGAGACCAGCACGGCCAAGGCCCGCACCGCCCTGCAGCTGAACGCGGCGACGGCCGACCTGGTCGACCTGGTCAAGCCGGACGGCCCCTTCCACTCCCTGCCCACCGCGCTGGACCGGCCCCTGCTGTTCATCGCCGGCGGGATACCGGTCCACCGCGACGGACAGCTCATCGGCGCCCTCGGTCTCGGCGGCGGCGCCCCCGAGCAGGACCACTCCTTCGCCCGGGCCGCCCTCCGGGCCCTCTGAAACCCACCCCCGGCCAACGGGGCGGCGGCGGCCGGCACCGACGGACCGCCGCCCACTCCGGCCCGACCCACTCACCACGTAAGGACCCCCCGATGACCTCCGTACCGAACGTGACGCTCAACAACGGTGTGACCATGCCGCAACTGGGCTTCGGCGTCTTCCAGGTCCCCGACGAGGAGACCACCGCCGCGGTAGCCAGTGCCCTGGAGGCCGGCTACCGCAGCATCGACACCGCCGCGATCTACGGCAACGAGCGCGGTGTCGGCAAGGCCCTCGCCGCCTCCGGCATCCCCCGCGAGGAGCTGTTCGTCACGACCAAACTGTGGAACGAGGACCAGGGCTACGACCGGGCGTCGGCCGCGTTCGACGCCTCCCTGGACAAGCTCGGCCTCGACCACGTCGACCTCTACCTCGTCCACTGGCCCGCCCCGGACCGTGACCTGTACGTGCAGACCTACAAGGCGCTGGAGAAGATCCTCGCCGACGGACGGGCCCGTGCCATCGGCGTCTCGAACTTCCAGGTCTCCCACCTTCAGCGGCTCATGGAGCACACCGGCATCACCCCGGCGGTCAACCAGGTGGAACTGCACCCCGGCCTCCAGCAGAAGGCGCTGCGCGCCTTCCACGCCGAGCACGGCATCGCCACCGAGGCATGGAGCCCCCTGGCCCAGGGCGCGGTCCTCGATGACCAGGCGATCGTGGGAGTCGCCGAGGCACATGGCGTAACCCCGGCACAGGTCGTGCTGCGCTGGCACCTGCAGAGCGGCAACATCGTGATCCCCAAGTCCGTCACCCCCGCCCGTATCCGGCAGAACCTCGACGTCTTCGGCTTCCGGCTCACCGACGCCGACATGACCGCCGTCGCGGGCCTCGACCGGGACCTGCGCACCGGCCCGGACCCCGACACCTTCAACTGACCCCGAACCGCCCCCGCGGTGCCCGTCCACGTCGGACGGGCACCGCGGGGCGCCGTCGTCACCGCAGCCGCTCCACCGCCCCGACGAGGAGAACGCCCCATGCAGATCGATCTCTCCGGCCGCACCGCCCTGGTCACCGGTTCCACCCAGGGCATCGGCCACGCCATCGCCACCGGCCTGGCCCGCGCGGGAGCCCGCGTCGTCGTCAACGGCCGCGGCGAGGAGCGCGTCGCGCAGGCCGTCCGCACGGTGCGCGAGGGCTCCGGCAGCGACGACGTCACCGGCGCCGTGGGCGACCTGGCGACGGAGGAGGGCGCCGCCGCCGTGCTGGGGACCGTGCCCGACGTCGACATCCTCGTCAACAACCTCGGGATCTTCGGCTCCGTCCCCCCGCTGGAGATCGACGACGCCGAGTGGCGCCGCTACTTCGAGGTCAACGTCCTCGCCTCCGTCCGGCTCATCCGCGCGTACCTGCCCGGCATGAAGGAACGGGGCTGGGGACGCGTCCTCAACCTCGCCAGCGACTCGGCCGTGGTCACCCCCGCCGAAATGATCCACTACGGCATGACGAAGACCTCGCTGCTCGCCGTCAGCCGCGGGTTCGCCAAGGACGCCGCCGGCACCGGTGTCACCGTCAACTCCGTCATCGCCGGGCCGACCCACACCGGCGGCGTCGAGACCTTCGTCCGCGAGCTCGTCGGCGACGAGCTGCCCTGGGACCGGGCGCAGCGCGAGTTCATGGTCGCCCACCGCCCCCAGTCCCTGCTCCAGCGCCTCATCGAGCCCGAGGAGATCGCCAACATGGTCGTCTACCTCGCCTCGCCCCAGGCGTCGGCCACCACCGGCGGCGCCGTGCGCGTCGACGGCGGCTACATCGATTCCATCCTGCCCTGATCCCGGCGCCGGGGCGCCCTTCGTCCGATCATGCGCTCCGACCAAGGTGCCCTGACCGAGACGAAGGCCGTGAGGGCGGGCCTGCTGCCCGAACATCGACGTGGGCACGGAGCGATGTACGACGGCCTGAAGCACGGCCGCATCGACGTCGGTCGGCTGCGGCCGGTGCCGGCCGGGAACGAACGGCCGGCCGGGCCCGGCCGCGAAGAAACTCGCCGCCGCCTCAAGATCTCATCGGCCCGCTCCAGCTCGGCAATTTCCTTCCTCAGCGCCTTGAGCCGGGCCGATTCCTCCGTCGTCGCTTCAGGGATGACCAGGCGAGCGTGGGCGGTTTGGCGAGGGGGACATCGGCGGCCCGGTCGCGTACGGCCCGGCCGGCCGTTTCGGCGTCCGCTCCGGCGGCGACGAGAATGTCCTCGCCGACCTGCAGGGCGCTCGCCCACACCGGGTCGGGAAGATGGTTCGGCCGGTCATGGACGACGCCGAGCACCCGCCGGGTCGCGTCCAGCCGGCTGACGGAGCTGCCGGGTCCACCCGCCAACGTGCTGAGCGCCCCGGAAAGGCCACGCACCGTGGGGGCCACGGCGTGGCGGCCTCGTGCGTCGAGGCCCACCGTGGCGCGGATCAAGGTGAGGCAGCTGTTGCCCAGTAGGCCCAGGCAGCCCGCAGCGACGGCCTCCTGGCGTACGGGGGCTTGTCGCCTGGACCAGTGCGGGGTGCGCCGGGCCGCCGCGAGTGCGTCGTCACGGATGCGGTTCAGGTCGTGGATCGAGGTGTACACGGGGCGCAGTGCGTCCCACAGCTGGGCCGTCCACCGGCCCTCGTCGTCATACGCCTTCTGCAGGGACCCCGCCGTCAGATCGAGGACCTGGCCGAGGGCCCGCAGAGTATCGGCTTCGGCACGGTGCAGCAGGGCGAGTGGGTGAGCGGGGAAGAGGAGCTGGCTGAACACCAGGGCGACACCGGCGCCGAAAAGTGCGTCTTCCACCCGGTCGATGCCTGCCTGTTGCCCCGAGGCGACGGAGATGACGGCGCCGATGGCCGCCTGAGCCATCGTGATGCGCTCGCCGTCGAGAACGAGCGCGACCACGAGCGAGCACAGCACGGCCACGCCGACGGAGAAGATGCCGTCGCCGAGGAGGCGGAAGGCAAGCGCGCCGACGATGACGCCGGCGATCACGCCGGATACGACGCGCACCGCGTTGGTGCCCCGGCCTCCGAGGGGGGTGTTGAGGGCGACCAGCGTGGCCATCGGGGCGAACAGCGGAGTGTGGTGGTCGAAGATCTGCCGGGCCAGCCACCACGACAGCGCGGCGGCCACGGACTGCTGAAGCACGGGCCAGAGACCGCCCCTGACCCGCTGCCATGCGTTGCGCATGCGGGCAGTCTCGCGGCGCCGCAACAGGGGTGCAGAGGGGGTGCGTCCACCTGCCCCAATGTGTTCACCCGGGCCGGTACATCTCCGCGGCACGGCCTGTCCGTTCACCACCGCGGGTCCATGAAGGCTCCGTGACCCGTGAACATCACCGGTGAGCAGTTCACGATCGAGGCAGGCGACTACCGTGCCACCGTCACGGAGTGCGGAGCCGGGCTGCGCGAGCTAGAGCCGACGGCCCGATACCAGTCGCCGGCGACGGCTGCGAGCACCGTGAAGCCTACGGCGGGCACGTCCGCATCCCATGCGCAAGCGTCGGGTGAGCGACTCCCGGCGCGGCACCGAGGAGGGCCATCACGTCGTCACTCAGGTGGCTTTCGCACAGCACCTTGAGCTGCGTCATGAGCGTTGTCCGATGGGAGGTCGGCCGTCGCCGAAGAGGCGGGGATTCGGCTGGTGCCAACCCTGGGCGCCCGGTAGGTGCGCGGCCGGAGCCGGGCCCCAGCTTCCGCGTTCGTAGACGAGCGGCGCCCCGGACGTCGCCAGGACGGGGTCCACGATGCGCCAGCACTCCAGGATGGCGGGGTAGAAGGCGAAGCACTCGGGGTCACCGGCGACGGCTCCATGGAGGATGTTCTCGTACGGGAGAGGCACGCGTCCGAGCACGTCTGCGAAGTCGACACCGACGGGAACGGTCACGGGCGGGGCTCCGGTGTCGCCGCCCCGTACGAGGAGGTCGGCGCGGATACCGATGTCGCCGTCGATGCGGAACCTGACGACGTTGGCCGGGGCACCGGCCTCCTGCGGCCGGCCTGCGGTGTCCGCGGAATCGCTGCGGAACAGCTCCAGCGGGGGCTTGCGCAGCTCGACGACGACCTCGGTGGCCGACACGGCCAGTGCCTTGCCGCTTCGCAGGTAGAAGGGAACGCCGGACCAGCGCCAGTTGTCGATGTAGAGGCGGGTGGCGAAGTACGTCTCGGTGGTGGAGCCCGGCTTGACGCCGTCCACGTCGCGATAGCCCTCGTACTGCCCACGGATGGTGTCGGCCGGGTCCATGGCACGGACGGCGTGGAGCACGCGCCACTTCTCCAGTCCTTGTGCCAGCGCGCTGTTGGAGCTCGGTGGGTCCATGGCCAGGTAGGCGAGAACCTGCAGCAGGTGGTTCTGGACGACGTCGCGCAGGCAGCCGACGGCATCGTAGAAGGAGCCGCGGTCGGCGACGTCGAAGTCCTCGGCCAAGGTGATCTGCACGTTGTCGACGTAGTCGCGGTGCCACAGGGGGGCCAGGAGCGTGTTGGCGAACCGGGAGACCATCAGGCTCTCCACGGCCGCGTTGCCGAGGAAGTGGTCGACGCGCAGCAGGTGGTCCGCGTCGAAGTACGCACTGAGGTCGTCCTGGAGGGCGCGGGCCGAGTCGAGGTCGTGGCCGAAGGGTTTCTCCACGACCAGGCGGGCGTTGCGGTTGAGTCCGGCCTTGGCCAGTGCGGCGGCCACGGTCGTGAACAACGCCGGCGGGATGGCCAGGTAGTGCGTGACGAATCCGAACTTGCCCACGGAATCGCGGAGTCGGGTGAACAGATCTCCGTCGGTGAAGTCGCCGGTGACGATGGACAGACCGGCGGCGAAGCGCGCGAAGACCTGCTCGTCGATGTCGGCACCGGTGGCCAGCACGGCCTGTCGTGCGTGCTCCCGCAATGCCGCGTCGTCCCAGTCCGTCGCGGCGACACCGATGACCGGCACGCCGAGCTTGCCTGCCTCGGTGAGGCGGTACAGGGCGGGCAGCAGCATCTTCTTGGCGAGGTCGCCGGAGATGCCGAACAGTACGAGCGCGTCGGAGCGTTCGAGTTCGGGCGGGGTGAGGGGGATGTCGCTCACGGCGGGCGTCCTTTCGTGAAGCTGCGGCAGTCGGTGCTGTCACCGGGTCCTGGCGTGCTCGGAGTGCGTGGTCTCGGGCGTGTTCCCGAAGCGGGACTGCAGGGCTTCCTGGATCTGTTCGGCGTCGCGGCCGCGGGTCTCGGGGACGTAGCGGCCGACGAAGAAGAACGCCACGACGCAGATCGCGGCGAAGACCCAGAAGGTCTCGCCCTGGCCGAGGAGGCCGGCCAGCGGCAGGAAGGCAAGACTGACGACGAAGTTGGAGATCCAGTTGACAGCCGTGGAGGCGCTGGACCCCTCGGCACGGACGGACGGCGGGAAGATCTCGCCGATGAGCGTCCAGAAGACCGGACCGAGACCGCCAGCGAACGCGGCGATGTAGACCACCATGAACAGCAGGGTCAGGACCGAGTTCATGCCGACCACGAAGGCCAGGCCGAGCATGAAGACGGATACCGCCATCAGTCCCAGCGAGACGAGGACCATGGGACGGCGGCCCACCCGGTCGACCAGTCTGATCGCCACCAGGGTCATGACCAGGTTGATGACACCGATCGCGACCGAGTAGAAGATCGAGTTGGAGGCGCTGAGACCGGTCTGCTGAATGATCGTCGGCGCGTAGTAGATGATCGTGTTGATTCCGCCGAACTGCTGCACCGCGGCCAGGGTCAGTCCGACGATCAGGGCGGGCCGCACATCGGGGGCCGTCAGCCGCTTGCGTGCGTTCCCCTGGTCCGCCGCCGTTCTCTGCTGCTTGGCGCGTTCGTCCGCGATACGCTGCTCGGCGCGCTGGACCAGCCGGTCGGCGGTTGCGTCGTCGGTCACCGATGCGATTCCCTCGTGGGCCCTTTGCTTGCGCCCATGAGTGATCAGCCACTGCGGTGATTCCGGCAGCAGCCACACGGAGGCGATCACGAGCAGGGCGGCCGGGATCGCTCCAACGGCGAACATCGAGCGCCAGCTGCCGCTGCTCGCGAAGACGAGGTTGACGAGGTAGGCGACGAGGATGCCGGTCGTGATCAACAGCTGATTCAAGGTGAGCAGCCGGCCGCGGATCGATGTCGGCGAGATCTCCGACAGGTACACCGGGACCAGGGCCGATGCTGCGCCGACGGCGAGGCCGAGGACGATCCGGCCCGCAAGGAGCATCGGGTAGCCGTTCGCGGCCGTCACGATGATCGTGCCGACGATGAACACCGCACCGATCAGCCCGAGGCTCGGCCGCCGTCCGATCCTCTCCGCCAGCTTGCCGGAGGTCATGGCGCCGATCACGGCACCGATGAGCAGGACGCTCACCACACTTCCCTGCTCGAAGGAGTTGAGGTCGAAGTCCTTCCGGATGTAGAGCAGAGCACCGGAGACCACGCCGGTGTCGAACCCGAACAGGAACCCGCCCATGGCGATGGCACCTGCCCACATCCTGATTTTCCGCAGGCCCGCCGGGGGCACCTCGATCAAGGGCCCGTGGGTTCCCGGCTCCCTGGAAAATCCTTGGACCATGTCGCGTCCTTCCCTGGTGACCCCCGGCACATCCTCGATGACCTGCGGAGACACGGACACCGGACAGGTACATTCGGGTGACGGACACCGCGGCCTCGGGTCGGAGTCAGGAAGGCATGTCAGGTCTTGGGCCGGAAGGCGAGCATGGCGGTGTCGTCACGGCCGTCCGAAAGGTCCTGAAGTCGGCAGTGGCTTCGTTCGCCTTCAAACGGCAGCGTTCGTTCAGCAGTCCGGTGGGCATTTGGTGATCGACTGGCCCGCTGATGTTCACGAGAAAAGAGTCGGTCCGAGGCCCAGGCGCCCGGGACCACGGCGTACCACTCGGTGCTGTCGGCCACCACCGCCCCGCACAGGTCGCACAGCTCGGGCAGGGCCTCGTCCTCGTCGCCGGCATCCGGCTCACCGCGGTCCGTCACAGCATCCGTCTGTCGCCCGAGGCGATCGTCGTCGTCCCGATGCTCCGGGCTTTCGCGGCTTCCGGCCGATCGGCCGGAAGCCGCGACTCGCCGACCTGCACCGACTCGCGGCCGACGTTCAAAAACACCGGCTCAAGTCAGCATCATGACCAGGGCCTGCATGACGAACAGCGCGCACGTGAGAACCGCGAGCACGCCGAAGGACATCTGAATCCAACCGCGGGCCCCGTAGAAGGTGACGAAGGAGCTGAGCACCCCGGCCGCGCCCAGGAGCACCCCGAGCCAGAACACCGGTCCCGCGGAGAAGCGGGACAGCACGCCCAGCGCGGCCATCACGGTCAATATGGTTCCGACCTGCCCCGAGGTCGGGGCACGGCGCGGCGTACGAGAGGCGGGCGTACGGGGCTGGTTCGAGCGCATGTGTCCTCCTCGGGGACGGAAGCGGAATCCTCACGGGCGTGCCGGTGCCAGGACACGTCTGCGGCAAGGACGGCGACCGGGCCGTGAGGGGTTCCGTCCGTTTCCGGCACGGGGTTCGACAGGCACCGCCGCCCCGGTGAGGAGGACCGGGCGCGCTCTCCGCCGCCTCGGGCCCGGCGGAAACGCCCGACCGGTGGTGACGGGCCAGCACCACGCTGCCCGCGTCGCCCCCGGCCCGGTGGCCGGGGACCCGGACCGGTGGACAGCCGTCGCGCCCGTCGGTTCGGGCCGGGGCACCCGGCCGGGGCGCGCCGCCGGTCCGGTGACCGCGGTGCCCGCGCGAACGGGCCGGGGCGGGGCGGGGAGGCCGTGGTCCGGCCCGGTCCGTTCGCGCGGGTGGTTCGCGGCGCTCCGGTGCCTCAGTCGGCGGAGCGGCTCGCCAGGTACTCGGCCATGCCCGCGCCGGTGAGCGGGTAGTAGTCGGACAACCGGGCGCCCTCGTCGAGGCGTTGCCGTGCGAACGCCTCGCGGTCCTGGTGCAGCAGGGCGTCCTCGGCCAGGGGGACGGCGCTGTGCTGCGGCACCACCACGGCGCCGTCCTCGTCGGCCACGATGAGGTCCCCGGGGGTGACCAGGGTGCCGCCGACACCGACCGGGACGTTGAACGCGGAGGGGAAGAGCTCCGTCTGCGAGGCGTAGTGCGGTGTCACGCCGGTGCACCACACGGGCACGCCCAGCGCGCGGATGCGTGCGGCGTCGCGCACCCTTCCGTCCACCACGATGCCCGCGCCGCCGCGCAGTTTGAAGTAACGCACCAGCATGTCCCCGAGGCAGCCCGTGAAGTGGCTCGCGTACGCCGAGACGACCAGCACGTCGCCGGGACGGATGGATTCCAGCACACCCCACAACGCGGTCTTGCGTTCGATGTCCTCCTGCTCCGCGCCGGAGAACACGTCCTCGCGCTGTGGCAGGAACTGCAGGGTCACGGCACCACCGGTGATCTTGACGTCCGGCTCCCGGTGCAGGGGCACGGGGCCGTCGATGAAGGTGCGGGTGATGCCCATCTGGTGCAGTTTCGCGCAGGCGGTGGCGGCGCTCACGTCCGCGAGTGCCTCCACCATGCGCGCGGTCGGCCGCACGAAGGACGAGGTGTGGACCGGAGCCCGCATCGATGCGTAGGTCTCGGCCTCCCCCGTCGACGCCGTTTCTCGGTCCCCGGTCGGGTTCATTCGCATGCCTCTCCGCGTACTCCGCCGCACGCAACGCCAGTGACATTATCGCCTATCGATGGTAGATAACAGCCGACCAATGAGAACTGTCAACAGCGGCAGGAGAGTTCAGTGCCCCCAGCATCCGTCGGTTGGTTCGACGCCGCGCGCTTCGGACTGTTCGTCCATTTCGGCCTGTACAGCCTCGCCGCGCGGCACGAGTGGGTCCGCGGCCGGGAGGCCATGTCCCAGTCGGAGTACGACCGTTACCTGCGGAAATTCGATCCGGACCTGTTCGACGCGAGGGAACTGGCCCGCGCGGCCCGGAAAGCCGGGATGCGTTACGCCGTACTGACCGCCAAACACCACGACGGGTTCTGCCTGTTCGACTCGGCCCTGACCGACTACACCTCGGTGCGTGCCGCGGGCCGGGACCTGGTGGCCGAGTTCGTGGAGGCCATGCGTGCCGAGGGGCTGCGGGTGGGGCTGTACTACTCGCTGCTCGACTGGCACCATCCGGACTTCACCGTCGACCAGCACCATCCGCTGCGCGGCATGGACGCGGCCGACGAGCCCCGGGACATGGCGCGCTACCGCACGTATCTGCACGGCCAGGTACGCGAGTTGCTGACCGGTTACGGCCCGGTCGACCTGCTCTTCCTCGACTTCGCCTATCCCGGCAAGGGGCCGGCCGAGTGGGGTGCGGAGGAACTGATGTCCATGGTCCGCGAGTTGCAGCCGGGCATCCTCGTCAACGACCGGCTCGGCGTCCCGGGCGACTACGTGACGCCCGAGCAGTACCAACCCGACCGCCCGCTGGAACGGGACGGTGCGCCGGTGCGGTGGGAGGCGTGCCACACGCTCAACGGCTCCTGGGGGTACGACCGGGACAACCACGAGTACAAGGACCCGGCGATGCTCGTGCGGATGCTGGTGCAGTCCGTCGCCTGCGGGGGCAATCTGCTGCTCAACGTCGGTCCCACCGGCCGGGGTTCGCTGGATCCTCGGGCCCGGGAGACGCTGCGGGCCGTCGGCCGGTGGATGGTTCCGCACGCGCGGGCCGTGCACGGCGCCGGACCGAGCAGCTTCGAGGCGCCGCCGAACACCCTCTGCACGCAGTCCGGCCGGAATCTCTATCTGCATCTGCTCTCGTGGCCCCTCAAGCACCTCCATCTGCCCGGTCTCGCCGGGCGGGTGCGTTACGCGCAACTGCTGCACGACGGTTCGGAGATCAGGTTCCACGAACTGGACGGGGCGCAGCACGAGCACGTCAACATGGCCCCGCCCGGCCGTGCTCCGGGCACGCTCACGCTGACGCTCCCGATCGTCCGGCCGGACGTGCTGCTCCCGGTGATCGAGCTCGAACTGGACGACGAGTGAGGGCGTCACGGCCTCTTCCCGCAGGTGGCCGACGCCGGTCGCCGGTCCGCGCACCGGCGACCGGCTCCGATCCGGGACCGTTCGGCGGGGCCGCGGGGATCCGGGCGGACGGATTGGCTGCAGCACCCTTGAACATGCCGGGGTGCCACCCATAGCATCAGTAATCGATAGACGATAGTTCTCCCGAGTGAGACCCCAAGGTGCCGGGCCATCCCCGGCCCCGCCCTCACCACGTGTCAGCGAGTCCCCGTGCCACCCCGGCAGCTCGCCCGCCCTCCCCTGCCTGCGGAGCCGCAAGCCGACAGGGAGAGCCGACTATCGATCACTTACGACTACGCAAGGGAGCGTGTCTCGAATGAGAACTACCTGGCGCCGGGCCTGTGCTTTCGCCGTGGCTCCGCTGGTGATGGCCTCCGCCGTCGCCTGCGGCGGCGGCTCCGGAGACGACGCGGAGGGCACGACCCTGCGCGTCATCGTGAACATCTCTCCGAACCTCACGGAGAAGTACTGGAACGACCTCTTCGCGCAGTACGAGAAGAAGCACCCCGGCGTGAAGGTGAAACTGGAGCTGACCGGCACGATATCGGCGAACGCCAAGCTGACCCAGGACCTGGCGGCGGGCGACCCGCCGGACGTCGCCCAGCAGATCACGCCGACGCCGGAGAACGCCTCCCTGTTCGCCGACCTGTCGGACCAGCCCTGGGCCGCCGACACCCCGCTGGCCGAGCAGTACGCCATCGACGGCAAGCGCTACGTGGTGGGGGTCGGCGAGCAGATCCAGTCGCTCGTCTTCTACAACAAGGCCGCCTTCACCAAGGCCGGGCTCGACGCGACGAAGATCCGGACCATCGATCAGTTCACCGATGCCATGGGGAAGCTGAAGTCCGCCGGCTACAAACCGTTGCAGACCTCCGGCCAGTGGGTGACGGGCGCCCAGTTCTCCATGATGGCGGACGCCGGTGTCCTCACCGAGGACCCGAAGTGGACGGCCAAGCGCAACGACGGCAAGGTCTCCTTCGCCGACAGCGGCTACCTGCCCTACCTGGAGCACTACAAGGAGTGGATCGACACCGGCCACCTCGACAAGAGCGCCCTCGGTCTCACCTACGCGGACGGCCAGACCGCCTTCCTGAACGGCAAGTCCGCGATGTACATCATGGGTTCGTACTTCGTGCCCGCCGCGGACGCCGCGAAGAAGAGCGACGACATCGGCGTGTTCACCATGCCGACCGACGGGGCCTACCCGTCGGGCCAGTTCGGCAACATGTCCAACCCGTACGTCGTGGTGAACAAGTCGCGGCACCGGGCCGAGGCGATCGACTTCGTGAAGTGGCTGGTCACCGACCCGGCCGCGATCAAGAGCCAGCTGGCCGCCGACGGCAATCTGCGGGAGGGGTTCAGCTACCCGATGTCCAGCCTCGGCACCTCGGTGCAGAAGATCCTGGACGGGGCGCCGTCGGTGATCGTCAAGTCGGGCCCCTCCCAGCCGATCGCCGGTTTCAGCGACGAACTCAACAAGCAGGTCCAGTCCCTGTACACGGGTGCCTCCGCCCAGGACGCCGCCGAAGGATTGGACCAGTGGTGGAACTCGCAGAGCTGACCCGGCGGGAGCACACCGCCGCCCGGCGGCGGGTGCGGCTGCGGGAGGCCGCCGTCTCCCTGGGCCTCATGGGGCCGGCCGTCCTGCTCTACACCGTGATGACCGTGATTCCGGTGGGCGTCGCGGTGTATCTCAGCCTGACGGACTGGGACGGCTTCTCGCCGTCCCGGTTCATCGGCCTCGACAACTACCGGCATCTGTTCGACGACCCGAGTTCGGGCGACGCCTGGTACGTGACCGCGCTCATCGCCGGGGCCGGCACCGTGCTCATGGTCGGCGCGGGCCTGCTGTACGCACTGGTGCTCAAGGGACGGTCGCGCGCGAACTCGTTCTTCCGGGCCGTGGCCTACTTCCCGCACGTGATCAGCGCGCTGATCCTCGGATACCTGTGGGCGGCGATCCTCGGCACCAACGGCGCCGTCAACAACACCCTCGCCAAGTTCGGCATGGAACCCGTCGGGTTCCTCTTCGACGAGAAGCTCGCGCTCATCACCCTGATCGGGGTCATCGTGTGGGCCGGGTTCGGGTTCAACGTCGTGCTGTTCGTGGCGGCGTTGCAGACGGTGCCGAAGGAACTGCTGGAGGCCGCCGCGATGGACGGCGCCACCCGGCGGCAGACCAATCTGCGCATCGTGGTCCCGATGATCGCGCCGGTGGTGACCGTGGCGACGGTGCTCAACCTGGTGGGCCTGATCCGGGCCTACGACATCGTGGTGAGCCTGACCGGCGGCGGCCCCGCCGGCTCCACGCAGACGTTCACCTATCTCATCCTCGCCCGTTCCTTCGAGGGCACCAAGGTCGGTTATGCAACAGCTCAGGCGGTTTTCCTGATGGTCGTGTCCGCCGCGCTCGCCCTCCTCGTGACGGCGCTGCGCAACCGTCAAGATCAAGCCGCGGCTGGTTAGGAGCAGGTGGTGGTCGTAACCGAGGCGAAGGTCCGCGAGGAGCGGACGGCACCGCCGGTGCCCGGCCCCCGGGCCGGGCACGAGCGGCGGCGCGAGCCCCGCTCGCCCCTGCGCCGGGTACTGCTGGGCGTGTTGTTCGTCGTCATGATCGTGCCGGTGTACCTGCTCGTCGTGAACGCGTTCAAGTCGCAGGAGGAGATCCTCGACAGCCCGTTCTCGCTGCCGCTCGGCGGTCTGACGCTGGAGCACCTCTCCGCGGCCGTCAGCAGTCCCCAGTACAACGTGATCGGCGGCTACGGGTTCACCCTCTTCCTGGTCGTGGTCGTGGACGTGCTGTGCATCCTGCTGGCCGGGCCGGCCGCGTACGCGATCGCGCGCAGTCTCAGGCGCCGTACCCGACTGGTGCTGCTGTACTTCCTGGCCGGCACCTTCATCCCCGGCGCCGCCGTGATCATTCCGGTGATCTACGTGCTGCGCGAGATCGGTCTCGCGAACACCGTGACCGGTCTGGTCGCGCACGACGTGGCGACGACCCTGCCGGTGAGCATCTTCCTGTTCGTCGGCTTCATCCGCACCATTCCGGTGGACATCGACCACGCGGCGACCATCGACGGGGCGGGCAGGTACCGGACCTTCTGGACCATCATCTTCCCGCTGATGCGTCCGGCGGTCGTGACGGTGCTGATCCTCAACTCCATAGGAATCTGGAACGACTTCGTCAGCCCGCAGATCCTGCTCAGCCCGTCGTCCGGGCACTACACCGTGACGACGGCGATCTACGCCGGGATCAGTCAGTACTCGACCGATCTGACCAAGGTGTTCCCCAATCTGCTGCTCGCGGTCGCGCCCGTGATCATCTTCTTCATCTACATGCAGCGCCACATCATCAGCGGCCTCACGGTCGGTGCGGTGAAGGGATGATCCGGGCCCGCCGTTCGCGGACCGTCCGTCGTAGGAGAAAGGACATGCTGTGCTGAGAAAATGGTGGTCACGGTCCCGTCGGGGCCCGTGGTCCGCGGGCGCCGTGCTCGCGTCCCTGTCCGTGGTGGCGGCCGCCGTACCGGCCACCGCCGTGCAGACCGAGGAGGGCCGGACCTACTACGTGGCGCCGTCGGGCCGGGACACGGCGGACGGCCGCACGGCCCGGACCCCGTTCCGGCACATCCAGCGGTGCGCCGACGTGATGGGGCCGGGCGACACCTGCCTGATCATGTCCGGCACCTACCAGGAGACGGTCGTGCCGGCCCGGTCGGGCACCCCCGGGCGGCCGATCACCTACCGTGCCGCCGAGGGCGCGCAGGTGACCATGAACGGCGCCGACCGTGTCCGGGGCTGGTCGAAGGTCACCGGCCGGGACGTCGCCGAGATCGCCCGGACCGACCCGTACGCGGCGGCCTCGCCGTTCGGCGAGGCCGTGAAGGCGGGGCGGATCCACAGCACCCGCGTGGACCTCGGCTCCGACGTGACCACCGTGCAGGTGTTCACGGACGGGAAGATGAACGTCGAGGCCCAGTGGCCCGACCCGGGCTCCGACCTGCTCGCCCCGACCCTCCAGTACGCCGGCGCGGGCAGCGCGGAAGCCACCATCGCCGACCCGGCGCTGACCCGGCCGGCCGGGTACTGGGACGGCGCGCGTGCGCTGACCGGCTACTGGTACGTGTCGGCGACGGGGAAGGTGAAGAGTTCCGCCGTCGGATCGGTGACGCTGGACGCGGCGCCGCCGTGCGTGCACAAGGTCGTGCCGAAGGAGACCCGCTACGCCCTGGCCGGGAAGATCGGTGAACTGGCCCACCCGGGCATGTGGTTCTACGACCCCGCGGCCAAGCGCCTGTACCTCTACAGCGAGGACGACCCCGGCCGGCACACGATCGAGGCGAAGTCGCGCACCCTGGCCTTCGACCTGACCGGCGCCAGTCACACCTCGGTCGTCGGGATCGGCCTGTTCGCCTCGACGATCACCACGGGCGACTCCAGCACGGGCATCACCCTGAACCGCATCACCGGCAAGTACCTGTCGCACTACACCGACATCACCCGGGGTGCGACGGACTGCGGCTCCACGGTGACCCGCGGCGTCGCCGACACCGGCATCGTCCTGAACGGCACCGGCAACAGGATCGTCGGCAGCGACCTGTCGTTCAGCGCCGGGAACGGGATCGCCCTGCGCGGCCAGAACAACACCGCGACCGACAACATCATCCACGACGTGGACTACATGGGGACGTACGCGGCGGGCATCGCGGTCCAGGGCAACAGCCAGACCGTCATGAACAACACCATCTCCCGGGTCGGCCGCAGCGGCATCAACCTGCAGTGGAACACCGTCGACGGCCTCGCCCCGGGCCCGGACCGGATCGCGTACAACGACATCTCCGGGTACGCCCGGCTGAGCCTGGACGTCGCCGCGATCTACACCTGCTGCAGCGCCTGGATGATGGGCTCATCCCTCGACCACAACGTGCTGCACGACCCCGCGCCGGCCACCACGCTCACCACGTTCGGGATCTCCGGCATCTACGCGGACAACGGCCAGAGCGACCTGGTCATCGCGAACAACGTGGGCTGGGGGAACCGCGAGGGCACGGTCATGCTCAACGGTCTGGGCACCGGCTCGCACGACAACGGCGTGTACAACAACACCGGCGGGATGACGATGTTCTACGTCAAGGAACCGGGGCAGTCCACCGGAACGAAGATCTACAACAACGTCGGCCCCATCCGCGGCCTGGACGGTGCCACGGACGGCGGGCTGGTGCTGTCCGCCAACCTGCCGGCCGAGGTCGATCCGCTGTTCGTCGACGCGGCGCGGCACGACTACCGCCTGTCGGAGGGGTCCCCCGCGCGCAACCGGGGGATCGCGCTGCCGGGCATCAACGACGGGTCCACGGACCCGGCCCCCAGCCTCGGCGCCTATCAGTACGGGGCGCCGAAGTGGACGGCGGGCGCCCGCCGTTAGACCGGGTACGAGAGGGGCCCGAGCCGGATCTCCGGCTCGGGCCCCTGCCGTCGCGCCATCGCCCTGCGGGGAGCACGACGGTCTCCGCAGGGCGCGCCCTAACTCTTCTTGGCCGCGGTGGACTTGCGCGGCTTCTTCGCCGCCCGCGCGTCCGGCACCGGGCCGCGCCCCGCGGCGTGGTCGGCGAACGCGGCGGCCGCCTTGTCGGCGTCGCCGTCGCGCAGCAGGTTGACCAGGCGGCCGTGCTCGTCGGCCATCGCCTGCCGGTCCCCCTCGAAAAGGGGGTCGGAGATGGCGCGCAGGGCGCGCAGGCTCGGTTCGAGGACTTCCCACATGCGGGTCAGGAAGGGGTTGCCCGAGATCCGGCCGACCGTGGTGTGGAACTCTATGTCGGCGTCCCGGAAACGGCTGACGTCGTTGTCGGCCGCCGCGGCGCGCATCCGCTCCACCAGGCCGTCCAGCTCGGCCAGGTGTTCCTCGGTGAGGTTCTCGGTGGCGAGCCGTGCGGCCAGCCGCTCCAGGGGTTCTCGTACCTGACGGGCGTACTCCGCGTCCTTCGAGGAGATCTCGACGACGAAGTGGCCGCGACGCGGGATGTGCATGAGCAGGCCCTCCCGGGCCAGCTGTTTCACCGCTTCCCGTACCGGGGCCTGACTCACCCCCAGACGCCGGGCGATTTCCGATTCGACCACTCGGTCGTTCGGCGCGAGGTCGCCCTCGACGATGGCCTGACGGAGCAGTTCGTAGACCTGGTCGGAGATCAGGGTTTTACGGAACCGGTCCTTGTTGGTGGCCAGCGTGGAGACGAACCCAGCCGACGCGTTCGATGCCATGAGATCCCAATCCTGCAATGTTGGGTAGCCGGTTGCGTCATGATACGCGGTCATCGTCTATCGATGACCGAATCCCGCAGATCGGCTGATTCGTTGACGGGGCCGCGCACGCCGCGCACCCCGGGATGCCTGTCCGGCCATGGGAAGGCGCCCCTCCGGCCCGCCCGGAGGGGGTGAGGAGGAAGGAGCCGCCCAGGGACTTCACGAGGGCCGGGACCGGCCCGGTCGAGCGACAGTATTTCATCCACCACCTATCGCCTATCGATCAATGATCGAAGCAGTGCGATCCGAGCACTGTCAACCGCGCAGCCCGTACACGCGCACGGCCGTCGTGTGCAGCACCTCTTGCCGCCCGCCCTCGGACAGATGGGCGATGCCCCGCCGGACCGTCGCCAGGGAGTCGGCCCGGGAGCCTCGGGGCAGGCAGATCGGCCAGTCCGAGCCGACGAGGCACCGGGCCGGGCCGAAGGCGTCGGTCACGTGCCGGACCAGGCGGTCGACCCGGTCGGCCGGGACACCGTGCTGCTGGGTGAGCAGGCCGGAGATCTTCACCACCACGTTCGGCGGCGCGGCGGCGCGTTCGGCGTCCCGGTACCAGTCGCCGGGATCCCCCGCCCGAAGGTTCGGCGGGTTGCCGAGGTGGTCGACGACCACGGTCAGCCCGGGGTGCCGGGCGGCGACCTCGGCGGCCGTCCGCAAGGCACCGACGCCGAGGTTGAGTTCGAGCACCACACCCGCTCCGGCCAGCACCGGAACGAGTGCGCGGGCCGATTCCGGGGTCTGTTCCCACGCCGGTCCGCTCAGCCGCATCCCGTTGGGCCGCGCGTCGCCCGACTCGTCCAGGAGGGCCCGCAGGCGATGTGGTCCGGCCTCCCCGTGGACCTGGAGATTCGCCACGTACCCGGCGACCGGACCGGGGTGGCGCAGGCGCAGTTCGCGCAGCGCGAGCGTCTCTCCGGCATCGCCACGGCCCGCCTCGACCAGGACGGTTCCGGCCGGTTCGCATCCGGCGCCGGACTCCGCCAGGTCATGGACCGAGAACGCCCGGTGGTGCGCCGAGTCCGGACGGATCCAGTCGAACCCCTCCCCCGGGTTCCACAGATGGGCATGGCAGTCGATCACGGACATCACCCTCCACGGGAGCGTCGCCGACGTATTGACACGTCGGCCCCTGCCCATGAGTCTAGCCATCGGTAATCGATGGGCGATTATGAAGGGCCGGGTGTTCTTGGTGCTCACGACCGGGCGAAGCGAAGGCAACTCCACGACGGGGGCGGGCCGGTGAGGGCCGGGGAAGCCGTGCGGATGCCGGAGCTGAGGGCGAGCCGCCGGGTCACCGACGTGCCGCGGTGGGCCGTGCTCGAACGGGAACTGTTCGCCGCCCAGGACAAGGCGTGGCGGACGTTCGCCGACCGTTACACCGAGCGGGACGGCCGACTGGTCTTCCGCGACTCGCTGGGACACGGCCTGGACGGCCGGGACGGCGTGGACGACTTCTACGAACCGTTCTTCAACTGGCCGACGCTGTACCTGCTGGGCGGCAGCGCGGACCTGCTGACCGCCTCCCGGCGGCACTGGCGCGGGGTCACCGCCCAGCTCACGGAGATGGGCATGCTGGAGAGCGGCCTGGAGCGCGGCTACGACTGGTTCCACCAGGGCGAGGGCATGCTGCTGTTCTACGGGCTGTGCCTCGCCGATCCGGGCGACGCGGAACTGCGGGAACTCGCCTGCCGGTTCGCCGACTTCTACCTGCCGGGCGGGCCCAACTACGACCCCGCGCACCGGGTGATCCGCGCGCCGCACAACGGCTCCGCGGGCCCCCGTCCGGGTTTCAGCGACCACGACACGTACTTCCCGTGGAGTGCCGCCCTTCGCCCCTACGGCCTGCCGCTCAGCTGGATCGACGCCGCCGCGCCCTTCGACGAGCTGGCCGCTTCCCCCGAGCGGGCCCGGGCCTACGGCCGGCAGATGTGGGGCCGGATGGGGCGCGGGGACACGATCGTCAACCTCGCCGCGACCGGTCTCGCCGTCAACGCCCATCTGATCGGCGGCGAGCAGCGCTACGCGGACTGGGTCGCCGAGTACGTCGGCGCGTGGCAGGAGCGGCTGGAGGGCCGCGACGTCGTGCCCGACAACGCCGGTCTGAACGGTGTGGTGGGCGAGTACCTGGACGGGCGCTGGTACGGCGGGCACTACGGGTGGACCTGGCCGCACGGGCTCTCCCCCGTGGGATCGGCCACGATCATCGGGGCGTCCAACGCGACGCTGCTCACCGGCGACCGGGGTTTCCTGGACCTGGCCCGCAACCCGCTGGACGCGGTGCTGCGGCACGCCGAGCGGCGCGGCGTCGAGGGGATGGGCACCCTCGGCAGGCGCTGGCAGCCGCACCTGCGCGCGACCCCCGGCGGGCGCACCCTCATGGTGCCCCAGCGGTACGACGACTCCGGCTGGTTCGACTACACCATCATGCCGACCCAACTCCCCGTGTCGCTCTGGCACTTCAGCCGGGACGCGGTGGACCTGGAACGCATCGAGCAGCTCCGTTCCACCTCGGAGTGGGACTGGGCGACGGTGCACACGCAGCGCATCAAGGACGAGGCCGGTCACGAGGAGCCGTGGTACGAGTACCTGGCCGGCCACAACCCGGACTTCCCCGAGCGGATGCTGCGCAGCGCCCTGGACGTCTGCGCCGAGCGGGTCGCCTCGATCGAGAACGACCCGGTGGACCCGGCCGTCGGCCCGGACGCCCTGGGGATCCATCACTGGCAGGACCGCAATCCGGTGCTCACCGAGGCGTTGTTGCAGCTGACCACCGGTTCCCCGCAGGTGCTCTACAACGGCGGTCTGGCGCAGCTGCACCTGCGCTACCACGACGCGGCCGGACGGCGGCCGGGACTGCCCGAGGACGTCGCCGCGCTCGTGTCCGACGTGCGGCCCGACCACACCGTGGTGGAGCTGGTGAACCTCGGCGACGCCCCGCGTTCGGTGGTCGTGCAGGCCGGTTCGTTCGCCGAGCACCTCGTGCACACCGTCCGGCTCGACGACGGCCCCGCGCACGACGTCGGGGGGCACTGCTGCACCGTCGAACTGCCCGGCCGGACACGGGCACGGCTCACCCTGACGATGACGCTGCGGGCGGGCCGGCCGAGCTACCGGTCCCCGTGGGAGGTGGCACGATGACCGGTTCGCCGACGTCCGGGGCGCCGCTGCGGCTGCCCTTCGACCTGCCCCGGCTCGGGATCGGCACCGCCCCGCTGGGCGGGCTGTTCCAGGAGGTGACCGAGCGGGAGGCGGCCGCGACGCTGGAGGCGGCGGCCCGTGCGGGCATCCGGTACTTCGACACGGCGCCGCGCTACGGCCACGGCCGGGCCGAGGAGCGGCTGGGCCGGCTGCTCGCCCCCGCCGGGGTCGACGGGCCGGTGATCTCCACGAAGACCGGGTGGCTGCTGCGGCCCGGGGCGGACGGGGCGCCGGGAGAGGTGGTGACCGACTGGACGGAGGCCGGTATCCGGGCGTCGCTGGAGTCGAGCCTGGAGCGGCTGGGGCGCTCGTCGGTCGACATCCTGTACCTGCACGACCCGGACGACTATCCGGAGGAGGTCCGGCGCACCGCGTATCCGGCAGTGCGCCGGCTCCGGGAGGAGGGGCTGGTCCGGGCGATCGGTTTCGGCATGAACCACAGTGGTCCGCTCGCCGCGTACGTGGCGGAGTTCGACGTGGACGTCGTGCTCGTGGCGGGCCGGTTCTCCCTGCTCGACCACGACGCGCTGGAGACCCTGCTGCCGCTGTGCGCGAGGACCGGCACGGCCGTGGTCGTGGGCGGGGTCTTCAACACCGGGCTGCTCGCCGATCCCTCCCCCGATGCCATGTTCAACTACCGACCGGTACCCGCTCGGGAGCTGGCCCGTGCGCGGCGGTGCGGTGAGATCTGCGCCGGGTTCGGGGTGCCGCTGTCCGCGGCCGCGATCCAGTTCCCGTTCCTGCATCCGGCGGTCACCTCGGTGGTCGTCGGCTGCCGGTCCGCGGCCGAGGTGACGTCGAACGCCGCCGCGTACCGGTTCCCGGTCCCGGAGCAGCTGTGGGTCCGGCTCGCGGAGGAGGGTTTCGTGCCCGAGGGGCTGGTGGCGGGGTGATCCGGGCGGTGCCCGGTCCGGACCGCCGGGTCCGGACCGGGCACCGATGCACCGTCTCGGGGGGGGTCAGCCGGTGGTCGTCCGCGCGTCGCCGGCCGCCCCGATCCGCGCGGTCCGGCCGACCCACTGGGCCAGGGTGAGCTGCCTGGAGCCGGACGGGCGCGGGGCCGTGGCCGCGGCCCGGTTCCGGCCGTCGGCGTTCCGGGCCAGGGCCTCGTGGAGGAGGGACAGGTGGGCGGGCAGGGCGGTACGGCGGTCGTTCCCGGGGCGGTGGGCGGGTTGCGTCGGGTGGATTCCCATCATGACCGCCTCCTCGGCTGCGGGGGACGTGCGGGCGTGGTCGTCGGCCGGTCGTGCACCGGTCGTGCTGCGCTGCGTGGTCGCGGTGAGCATGAGGCGGGTCCTTCCTGTGCTGCGGGGCCGGTCGCGGGGGCCGTGCCGGTGGGACGGGGACCTACGGGTCCGTGTGCCGCCCCGTTGCTCCCACCGGGCGCTTCTTCGGGGGCTCGATACCAGCTTTCCCCTGCGCGGCCCCTCGCACGTCGTCCCTCCGCAGCGTTTTCCGGCTACCACGGCTGCGGTATCCGCTGCCGCCCCCTGCGACCGGGCGGGCCGGCGGCTACACGGGGGTCCGCGACGGCCCCGGCTCGGCCGCCGGGCTGACCAGGCCGCACTGGTAGGCGATGACGACGAGCTGGGCCCGGTCCCGGGCCGCCAGCTTGGTCATGGCCCGGTTGACGTGGGTCTTGGCGGTCAGCGGGCTGACGACCAGCCGCTCCGCGATCTCGTCGTTCGACAGTCCGAGCGCCACCAGCCCCACCACGTCGCGTTCCCGCGGCGTCAGGCACTCCAGCCGCTCGTGCACGCCCGCCGCGCACGGTTCCGGCTGCGCGAGGAAGCGTTCGATCAGCACCCGGGTCGCCGACGGGGACAGCAGGGCCTCACCGGCCGCGACGGTGCGTACGGCGTCGAGGAGCTCATCGGGGCGGGCCCCCTTGCCCAGGAAGCCGCTCGCCCCGGCGCGCAGGGCCTCGGCGACGTGCTCGTCGTCCTCGAAGGTGGTCAGGACGAGCACCCTCACCCCGGCGAGGTCCTCGGACTCGCTGATGTGCCGGGTGGCGTCCAGGCCGTCCATCCCCGGCATCCGGATGTCCATCAGGACCACGTCGGGGCGCTGCTCGCGGGCCAGTTCCAGCGCTTCGCGCCCGTCGGCCGCCTCCCCCACCGTCTCCATGTCGTCCGTGGAGTCGAACAGCATCCTGAAGGTGCCCCGCAGCAGGGCCTGGTCATCGGCAAGCAGTACGCGGATCGTCATGCCCGTCTCTCCTCGGTGGTTCGGCCAGGGCCAGGCCGGGGCGCAGGGGCAGTTCGGCCGTCACGGTGAAGCCGCCCTCCGGGCGTGCTCCCGCGTACAGCCGGCCGCCGACCGTGGAGGCCCTTTCGCGCATCCCGATCAGTCCGTGCCCCGTCCCCGGGCCGGTGTGCCGTCCGCCGTGTCCGTCGTCCTCGACGGTGATCGTCAGCCGTTCGGGGTGGTAGTGCAGGAACAGCCGGGCGTGGTCGGCCCCGGCGTGCTTGTGCACGTTGGTCAGGGCTTCCTGCACGATGCGGTACGCGGCCAGGTCGATGGCCGGGGCCAGTGGTTCCGCGGTGCCCAGCCGGGTGTGGCTCACGGACAGACCGGCGTACTCGAACGAGGCCAGGAGCTCCGGTACCCGGGCGAGGCCGGGCATCGGATCGCGCGGCGCCACCGGATCGCCGGACTGCCGCAGCAGCCCCACGGTCACCCGTAGTTCGTCCAGGGCCGAGCGGCTGGTGTCCCGGATGTCCTCCAGCGCGGCCAGGATCCGTTCCGGGCGCCGTTCCACCAGGTGGGCGGCGACCCCGGCCTGGGCGTTGATCAGGGCGATGTGGTGCGCGACGATGTCGTGCAGTTCGCGGGCGATGCGCACCCGTTCGGCCGCCACCCGCTGCTGCGCCTCCTGCTCGCGCGTCCGCTCCGCGTGTTCCGCCCGTTCCTCCACCGCCGCGACGTAGGCGCGGCGCGAGCGCACGCCGTCCCCGACGGCCGCCGGCAGGGCGGTCCACGCCAGCATCGCCGCGTTGTCGGGGGCCAGCCACGAGTGGGGGTCGCAGAGCACGGCCGCGCCCACCAGGACGGCGGCCGAGACCGATGCCGCGGTCCAGGTGACGCGCCGGTCGGTGAGCACGCCGACGGTGTAGACCGACACCAGCACGGAGTTGATCACCAGTGGGCTCTCGCGGAAGCCGAGCACCTGGAAGGCCACTCCGCAGCCGACCGCGACGGCCAGTACGCCGACCGGGTGGCGGTACCGCCACAGCAGCGCCGAGCAGCCCACTGCCGCGAGCACCACGGCGGACCAGCGCAGGGAGAAGTGGCGCTCGTGCGGGACGATGGACGCGGCCCCGACCGACAGCACGAACAGGACCGTCACACCCAGCACGTCCAGCGCGCCGTTGCGGCCCCGGTCCCGTCGCCGCCATCCGCTGATCACCACCGCCATGCCACCACCGTAGGGTCGGCGGCCGGGTCGGGCATCGCGTCGAAGGGCGGCCGGCCCGCGTCCGGCGGCCCCGTGCCGCCCGCCCGGTGCGCGGACCGGCCCGGTACGCGCGAACGGCGATCCGGGCCGTTCGGGCGGCGGTTCGGGCCGTTCGGGTGCCGGGGCGGCGGTCCGGTGCACCGCCGGGACGCGGGAGGGGCCGGTTATTCGGATGCGTCGTCCGGCTCGCGGCGCCCACACTGTCCGCGTACGTCGAACGGTCCGTACGCCCCGGACCACGCCCGTCCCAGGAGTGTTCAGCTTGCAGGCAGCCGTCACCGTCACGCCCGCCCGTGTCCCCGAACTGCTGCTCGGCCTCGCCACCGTGCGCCCCGTCTTCCTGTGGGGTGCGCCCGGAATCGGCAAGTCGTCGCTGGTCCGGAACTTCGCCGAGTCGCTGGGGCTCGAATGCGTCAGTCTGCTCGGTACGCAGCTGGCGCCCGAGGACCTCATCGGGGTGCCGCAGATCCGTGACGGCAGGTCCGTGTTCTGCCCGCCCGAGGCCATCGCCAGGGACGAGCCGTACTGCCTCTTCCTCGACGAGCTGAACGCCGCGACGCCCGATGTGCAGAAGGCGTTCTACTCCCTGATCCTCGACCGGCGCATCGGTTCCTACGAGCTTCCCGCCGGGTCGATCGTCATCGGCGCCGGGAACCGTGCGACCGACAACGCGCTGGCCCGGCCGATCGCCTCCGCGCTGGTCAACCGCCTCACCCATGTCCACCTGCGCGCTTCCGCCACGGACTGGCTCGTGTGGGCGGGTGAGAACGGCATCCACCCGTGGGTCGTCGACCACCTCACCGACCGGCCCGACCACCTCTGGTCGCAGCCGCCCAAGACCGAGGAGCCGTTCTCCACCCCGCGTTCCTGGCACATGCTCTCCGACGCCCTGCACTCCTTCGGGCCGACGCTGGACGAGGAGACGCTCAAGGTGGTCGCGCACGGCACGCTCACTCCGGCGCACGCCGTCGCCTTCTGCGGCTACGTCAAGATCGTGCGGCATGCCCACGGCATCGACGCGATCATCAAGGGCGACGCGTCCTGGCCCCGCCGGATCGAGGACCGCGACCTGCTCTACTACCTGGCCGACGCGTTCCGGGGCCGGCTCGTCAAGGAACTGCCCGCCGCCAAGGAGCAGGTCTCGCCCGTCCTGCGGCAGACCGCCCACCGGGCCAAGTCGCTGCTCGTCCAGCTCGCCGAGATCTCCGTCGAGGTCGCCCAGACCGTGATCCGGGACGACGAGGACGGACAGCCCGTGCTGCCCGCCTGGTTCCTCGTCGAGGCCGCCCGCGACATGCCGCGCCTGGTCGAGGCCCGCCGGTGAGCCGTGCGTCGCACGGGAAGAAGGCCCGCAACGACGCGGCGGCCGAGGCGTTCCTCGCCGGCATGGCCGTCGTCGGGCGCAATCCGGCCCTCGCCTCGCTGGAGGCCGACGTCTGCCGAGGCCGCGACTGCGACCTGAGCCCGCGCCACGGTCTGGCCCGCGTCGACTCCAACGGCAGGATCCATGTCCACCCCGACCGCCGCGCCGAGCCGGCCGAGTGGGCCTGGGCCGTCGCCCACTGCCTCGTCCACCTCGGCTTCGGTCACGTCCCCGCGGACAAGGGCCCGCGCCCGCAGCCCGACCGGTTCGACCTCGCCGCCCGCTGCGTCGTCGTCAACCGTTTCCTGCTCACCTTTCCCGTCGGCCGCACCCCCGACCACCTGCCGGACTCCTATCCCGACGGCGACGAGGAGCAGATCGCCGCCCGGTGGCGCCGCGACGGCATTCCCGCCGCGTACGAGCACTGCGGTACGGGCGGGGACGCGGCCGACCAGGTCCTGGTGCCGTGGCCGCGGTGGCACACCGAGCCGGACTGGCAGCTCGCCTTCGCCCATGCCCTGACCCGCACCATGTCCGCCGCCATGGACCTCGCGGGCGGCCGGCGCGACACGCTCACCGGCGAACGGCTGCCCGAGCGGCCCTGGAACCGGGCGTTCAGCTGGTTCATCTCCTCCTATCCCCTGCTCGGCGGCATCGCGGCGGGCATGAAGGTCGTCGCCGACGCCGAACTCGCCCGTGCCCACGGCATCGCGATCGCCGCCGTGGACGCCTCGTTCGGGGAGATCTACGTCAACCCGCTGCGCCGGTACGACGACGAGGAATGGCGGTTCGTCCTCGCGCACGAGATGCTGCACGCCGCCCTGCGCCACGGCGACCGGTGCGGGGGCCGCGACCCGTACCTCTTCAACGTCGCCGCCGATTACGTGATCAACGGCTGGCTCGTCGAGATGGACGTCGGCACCATGCCCGAAGGGCTGCTGCACGACCCGGAGCTGAAGGGGCTGTCGACGGAGGAGGTGTACGACCGGATCGTCACCGACACGCGCCGCATGCGGCGGCTGGCGACCCTGCGGGGCAAAGGGGTCGGCGACATCCTCGGGGAATCGCTCGACGGCCTTCGCCACGACTGGGTCGATCTCGACGAGTTCTACCGGCGGGGCCTGGCCCAGGGGCTCGATCTGCACACCGGCGGCGACCGGGGGCTGCTGCCCGCCGGGCTCGTCCAGGAGATCCGGGCGCTGACCCATCCCCCGGTGCCGTGGGACGCCAGACTGGCCCGCTGGTTCGACGAGTTCGTGCCCCGGCCGGAGCCCGTGCGCAGCTACGCGCGGCCCGCCCGCCGACAGGCGTCCACCCCCGAAATTCCGCGGGCCGGGCGGTACTTTCCTCCCGAGGAGGTCGCCCGCTGCACCTTCGGCGTCGTCCTGGACACCTCCGGCTCCATGAACACGCGCCTGCTCGGCAAGGCGCTCGGTGCCATCGCCTCCTACGCCGAGGCCCGCGACGTCCCGGCCGCCCGGGTGGTGTTCTGCGACGCCGCCGCGTACGACGCGGGTTATCTCCCGCCGTCGGAGATCGCCGGCCGGGTCCGGGTCCGCGGACGCGGCGGCACCGTCCTCCAGCCGGGGATCGACCTGCTGCGGCGTGCGGAGGACTTCCCTCCGACGGCGCCCGTCCTCATCATCACGGACGGCGCCTGCGACGTGCTCCGCGTCCGTACCGAGCACGCCTATCTCGTCCCCGAGGGCGCTCCGCTCCCCTTCACTCCCCGGGGCCCGGTGTTCCGCCTGCGCTAGAGCCCGTCGTTCGGATCATGCCGGGCTCACCTGCCCCGGTACGGCGGCGGGGGATCGCCCATGCGACGCCGACGAGCGCGGTGACCAGGGCGAGGACGGCGTACGCGACCGCATAGGAGAAAGAGGCGGCGACCGCGCCGGCCGCGAGGGCGCCGAGCCCCGTGCCCGCGTCGAAGCCGACGTTCCACGCCGTGCCGACGGCCGGTCGTTCCTCCTCCCCCGCTACGGCGAAGGCGTGCACGAGGGTCAGGTTCTGCAGGCCGCCGTACGCGACGCCCACGACGAGCATGCCGCCGATCAGCAGGGCCCTGCCGGTCGTGCCGGGGCCGTCGGCCGCCCCCACGCCGATGGCGGCGAGGCCGGCGCCGCCGAGGAGGAGGAGCGGGGCGATCGCCGGGGCGGCGCCCCTGCGGTCCGCGAAGCCCCCGAAGGCCCAACGGCACAGGGCCGAGGTTCCGGTGAACACCAGGAGCGCCAGGTACACCGTGGTCGGGTCGGGGTCCAGCCCCGGTGTGAACGTGAGCACGGCGCCGCCGGCCGAGGTGATCGCGAGCAGCGCGGCGATCGGCCCGGTCAGGGCGCGGCGGAGGGCGGCGGTGTCGCGCCGCCCGGCGGCCCCGGCGGGGCCTTCGGCGGGCCGGTCGAAGGCGCGCAGGGCGCGGGCCACGGGCGGGGCGAGCGGGATCGCGAGCAGGGGGACGGCGGCGAGCACGAACACCGGTCCGTACCCGGCCCGTTCGGCGAGCCAGGGAGCGACGGGGACGAGCAGGAACTGCGGGGCGGCGATCGCCAGGCCGTAGGCCCCGACCGCGCGGCCGCGACGCGCGGGCTCGACGAGCACGGCGACTCCCATGGCGCCGCAGACGGTGATGATCCCGAAGCCGAGGCCGCGCACCGCCGCGAGCGCCGTCACCGCCCACACGTCGTCGGTGAGCAGGTGCACCGGCGCGGGGGCCCCGAGCAGGCACGCCCCGAGCATGAGCGTGCGGCGCCAGCCGAGGCGTTGGAGTGTTTTGCCCACGAGCAGTTGGGCGATCACCGTGCAGAGCATCATCACGGCGTTGACCGTGCCCGCGCCCAGTTCGTCGGCCCCGCCGTCGAGCACCCGGAGCGGGGCGACCGGCATCAGCAGGGCGACGCCCGCGAAACCGAGCGCGGTCGAACCGAGCAGGGCCGGCATGCCCGGCGCCCGCCAGACCGACGGGGCGCCGTCGGCGCGGCCCCGCGCATCGTTGGTCCGTCCATCCAGCATTCGGCAGATGGTATACCAGGGCGTCGGTGCGGTACGGACCCCTCGGCCGGGCACGGCCCGCCGCCGGATCAGCCGCCGGACGCGTCCGGGGAGTCGGACGACGACGGGGCGGCGGTGAGGGCTGCCGCGATCAGCGGTCCCAGCCGCTCGGGCAGACCGTCCGGCGGGGCGTGCTGGAGGTGCAGCAGGGCGAAGACCGGGCCGGTCACCAGGGCGTGGACGGTCGAGGCGTCCGTGCGGAACGACAGCTCGCCGCGGGCGCCGCCGGGGCCCCGGCCCGGTCGTCCCGTTCCTGAGGTGCCCGTCGGTGCCGGGCCCGTGGGAGCCGGGCGGGGCAGGTGTCAGTGGCACGGGCTAGGTTCTCGGCATGGACGACACCGAACTCGCCTCGCTCCTGGCCGGATGCACCCGCTTCCCCCACCCCGGCGCCTGGCAGGAACCTCCCTTCGTGGAACGCGCGGCCGACGGTGCGCGATATGCCCTGGTCGCGATCGATCCGGGAGCGGGCGCGCTCGGCCTGCGCCGCGACGACGGGTCGCTGTGGAGCCTGCCCGAGGGCGCCGATGCCCATCTGGTGAACTCCGGGGTGGCGGCGTTCGTCGCCTTCAACCGCGCCTACGAGGAGGCCGCCGACGAGGCCGCCGCGTACGAGGGGCCCGGCGAGGAAGTCGACGACGACAAGGCCGTGGAGCTGGCCGAGGAGGCCGCCGACGCGCTCGCCGACGCGCTGCTGGAGCGGTTCGAGGAGCTCGACGCCGACGCCGTCGCCGACGAGAACTCCTTCTGGTGCGTCGCCGCCGAGGAACTGGGCTACGGCATGAGCGTGTGACCGGGCGGAGCCCGCAGCACCGGGACGCACCCGGGCACGCTCCCGCGACGGCCGCCGGGTGGCGCCCTTCGGGTGAACGCCCCTCCTGTCGAAGGGAGTTGCGCGAAGGCATCGGGGCCGATGAGCACGGCGGCGAGGGCGGGCCCGCACCGGACGGCCCCGCCCTCGCCGAGGGACGGAACGACCACGGGGGAAACGAGACCGGCCATGACAAGCGTGATACTCGGCGGCCTTCCGGCGCTCGCGGCGGCGGCGACCGTCACCTGGGCCCTGATCCGTCGCCGCCCCTCCGGCCTGGCCCGCCCCACGGCGGTCTGCGCCTTGCTGTCCCTGACGACCACCGCGACCGCCACCACGGGCCCCGGCTCCTTCTGGAAGCTCCCCGAGGCCGCCCTGCTGATGCTCCTCATCGCGGCGGTGACGCGCTGGTCGCCCGTGCGGGAGCTGCGCGTCGCGGTCCCCCTCGCGGTCCTCGCGGTGGCCCTCTGGCCCGCGCCGCTGGTCGACGGCGGTTTCCTGGAACGTACGGGCGCGGCGTCGTTCTGGCTGCTCCCCGCGCTCGGTGCGGCGGCGATCGGGGCCTATCCGCGCCGCATGGACCTGCGTCGGCGCGCCGCGGTCGGGGAGGCGCGGCGCACCCAGCGCCTGCAGCTCTCGCGCGATCTGCACGACTTCGTGGCGCACGACGTCAGCGGCATCGTCGTGCAGGCCCAGGCGGCCCGCTTCGTGGCGGCGACCGATCCGGGCCAGGCGGTGGCGGCCCTGGAGCGGATCGAGAAGGCGGGCCTGAACGCCCTGGAGACGATGGACCGGACGATACGCATGCTGGACGAGGAGGAGCTGCCGGACGCATCGATCCAGCCGCCAGAGGTACACCAACTCGCCTCCCTGGTGGACGACTTCACGAAATCGAACGGCACCGCGACCCGGCTCCTCCTGCCGCCGGACGTCCTGGAGTCCTTCGCCCGCGCGCGGGAGGCGGGCGCGGTGGCGTACCGCATCGTGGTCGAGGCGCTCACGAACATCCGCAGGCACGCTCCCCGGGCCCCTCGCGCGGAGGTCCGCTTCGTCCCCGTCCCCGGGGGCGTGGAACTGCACGTGACCAACGAGGCGTCGCGCACGTCTCCCGGCCCCCGCACCGATCCGCTGGGCCGGGGCGGCGGGCGCGGTCTCCCCGCGCTCGCCGAACGCGCCGAGGCGCTGGGCGGCACGCTCAGCGCGGGCCTGTACGAGAAGGACGGCTGGCGCCTCGTGGCGGTCCTCCCGTTGCGAACGACCGGCACAACCCCTGCGAAGGAACCGAAGTGACCATTGCCCCGACGGGCGCGTGCGCGCCCACCCGCATCCTCCTGGCAGACGACCAGGAGGCCGTACGCGGCGGATTCCGGCTGATCCTCGACTCCCAACCGGACATGACGGTCGTGGGCGAGGCGGCGGACGGTGCCGCAGCCGTCGAGCTGGCCCGCGGGCTCCGCCCCGACCTGGTCGTCGCGGACATCCGCATGCCGGTCCTCGACGGTCTGGAGGTGACCCGGCAACTGGCGGGCCCGGACGTGCCCGACCCGCTCCGCGTCCTCGTGGTCACCACCTTCGACCACGACGACTACGTCCGCACGGCCCTGCGGGACGGCGCCTGCGGCTTCCTCCTCAAGCGCTCGGGCCCCGGCCTGCTGATCGAGGGGGTGCGGGCCGCCATGGCCGGCGACGTCCTCATCAGCCCCCAGATCACGGTCCGTCTCCTCCGGTCCATGGCGGCTCCCGTTCCTCCGGCCCCACGCGGGCCCTCACCCCTCACCTCCCGCGAGGAGGAGATCGCCCGCCTCGTCGCAAAGGGGCTGACGAACGCCGAGATAGGCGCGCGCCTGTTCATCTCCCCCGGCACGGCGAAGACCCACATCGCCAACATCCAGGCCAAGTTGAAGGTGCGCAACCGCGTGGGCATCGCGGCCTGGTCCTGGGAGGCGCTCTCGTGACCGGCAGCCCGACCTCCCCGGACCGCGCCCCGCGACGGATTCCGGACGGGGACGACCTGGAACCGTTGATGCGCTGCTACGGGTACCGCTTCACCCGGACCGGGACGGTCAAGGGAACCGAACCGTCCGGCGACCCCGCGGACCTCGGCGCGGCCCGTCGCGCGGGATGGCCGGTGCGCGAGCCCGAGCGGTGGAGCGCGGCCGAGATCGTCGAACGCGCCGTCGCCGCGGCCGCCGCGCTGCACGAGGACGCGGTGCTCGCGGCGTTCGTCGCCGGGCTGGGCAGCGCCCCGCGCGGCCGGCAGACGGTGATCTCCCACGGCTGGGCACGGTTCCTCGACACCGCTCCGCGGGACGGGGACGGGGTTCCCGACTGCGGTCTGGGGCCGGAGTCCGAGGTCGACGTCACCGAGAAGCTGTTGCGCCTCGCACTCGGCTGGGCGTGGAACGAGATCCCGGAGCATTACCTGCCGGACCTGGAGGCCGCGGTGGCGCAGGGGCTGCCCCGGCCGCAGGAGGAGGACCGCGAACGGCTGCGCGCGCTGCTCGACGTGATCCGTTCGGTACCGGCGGGGACCCGCCCGGGCGAACTGGAGAAGGCGGTCGCACGGGCGAGGATCGTGCCCGGCACCGACAAGTACCAGCGCTACGGCATCCTCATCGGGCTCGCCGAGACCGGGGTGCTCCCCTGTCCGGTCCTGCCGCCGATGTGGGACCGGTTCGTGCCCACCGCCGAGCGGCACGCCGCGTCCCGCGCGCTGCGCGGCGCACCTCGTTCGGACATCACCCTGCCGCTGGCGGGCTGGCGCGGCGGTCTCGACGAGCGGCGTGCCGCACGGCTGCTGGAGGTGTGACGGCGCCCGCCCCGGAGGATCACGCGCGGTGCGGGGCGCGGGCGTTCGGCCGCCGGGCGAGCAGACGGCGCGGCCGGGCCCAGGCGCCGCGAGGGGGCCGAGCCGTTTCACCTCGTCCGCCTCCAGCTCTCCGCGCCCCGCCGGGGCCGCCGTGGCGTCGAGGACCGCTCGCGGCACGGTGCGGTCCAGGCGGGGGTGTTCCGTCGGCGGCCGCAGGAGCCGGTTGTCGTTCCAGTCGCTGTCGCGGGCCGCGCTCAGCTCCAGGAGGGCGGGGTGTGGGGGCCGGCCGCCGACGTCTGCCGGACGAAGGGGTACGGGCTTCGCACGAGCCGGTGCGGGGCCGGGCCGTCGTCCCCGGTGCGCGCCGGTTCGAGACGGTCGGCGGGCGTGTGGACGCGAGATCGCCTCTCGGGATGGCCGGAGCGGGTGGGCACGGCTTCCGCGGTGCCTGCCGGGCAGTGGGCCGCGGGCGCGGCTCCGGGCCGGGCGTTATCGTGCCGCCGTGACCGACCCCGCGCAGCGTCCGCTGCTGTTCCTCGACGTCGACGGCCCGCTCATCCCGTTCGGCGCGCCGGCGCACCGCCACCCGACCCACCCGGTGGATCCCGCGCTCCTCCGTGCCGCCGCGAACCCGCTCCTGACCAGGATCGATCCCGGGCACGGCCCCCGGTTGGCCGCGCTCCCCCGCGAGATCGTCTGGGCCACGACGTGGATGGGCGACGCGAACGAGTACGTCGCTCCCCTGCTGGGTCTGCCACGGCTGGCCGTGGTGGACTGGCCGGAGCCGTCCGACGTCGACGCCCGGGACGAGCGCGACGGACTGCACTGGAAGACCCGGGCCCTCGTCGACCGCGCGGCGGGACGCCCGTTCGTCTGGGTCGACGACGAGATCACCGGCACCGACCGGTCCTGGGCAGCCGCCCATCATCCGGGCCGCGCCCTGCTCCATCGGGTCGACCCCCGCCGCGGTCTGGCCGACGGCGACTACGCGGCTCTCGACGCCTGGCTGCGGCAGCCGTCCTGACGCCCGGCGCGTTGGTACCGGGACGGTCGAAGCACTCCGTCCGGGATCCGCACCGGGTCTTCGAGGGCGAGGGAACGGCGGTCGGACCGCCGATTCAGCGGCGTCGTCCGGAGGGGTGCGCACGCGGGTCGGCCCGGGCGCCGTCCCGGCCGGACCCCGCCCGTGCGGGGCGGGCGGGCCGGGACGGCGGGAGCGGTCAGTGCGCCAGCACGCCCTTCAGCCACTTCAGGACCTCGGGGGTCACCGGGTCGGTGATGTCGGCGAACTCCTCGTTCTTCTTGAGGAACTTCGCCACATAGGGGCAGACCGGCACGACGCGCTTCCCCGAGGCGCGTACGTCCTCCAGCGCCTGCCGCACGAGTACCGAGGCCAGGCCCTGTCCCGCAAAGGCCTCGCCCGTCTCGGTGTGGTAGAAGACGCGCTGTTCGTCGCGGTCGCGGTACTCGGTGAGGCCGGCGGTCACGCCGTCGACCAGGATCTCGTAACGGTGCTCGGAGTCCACTCGCTGGACGACCGGAGCGGCGGCGGGCTGTGTCATCGTGGGCCTCTCAGTGATGCGCCGGGTTGCGGCGCGGTGCGATGCGGATGTTGGGAAGTACGGGTGCGGGCAGGCGGTCGCCGTCGTAGCCGTCGACCTCGCCGAAACGGTCGGACGCGTGCTGCCACGCCTCCCTGGCCTCGACGATGTCCTCGTGGCTCCGGCCGATGAAGTTCCACCACATGACGATCCGCTCCTCGAAGGGGGTTCCCCCGAGCAGGATGACCCGCGCGACGGAGTCCGTCCCGTTCGTCAGGGTCAGCGTGTCGTTCCCCGTGCCGAGGTATCCCAGCTCCGCCGGGCGCAGGGTGGTCCCGGCGACGTGCACGTCCCCGCGGTCGACGAGGACGCCGTGCTCGAAGCGGGTGTCGACGGCGAGTTCGGTCGTCGAGTGCGGATCGAGGAGGAGTTCGGCGCCGAGCAGCGGGGTGAAGGTGCGCACCGGGGAGGTGTCCCCCGCCAGTGTCCCCAGGAACACCCTGATCTCGGCCCCGCCGGCCCGGACCGGGGTGGGGACGTGGTGCTGGAAGTCGCGTCCGGTGTCGCGGTGTTCCTCGGGGAGCACCACCCACAGCTGGACGCCGTGCAGGGTCGTGGTGCGGGCGGTGGAGACCTCCGAGTGGCTGATGCCGTGGCCGCCCGTCATGAGGTTCAGCTCGCCGGGTCTCACGAAGGCGTGGTTGCCCATGCTGTCCCGGTGCTCGATCTCCCCGCTGAACAGCCAGCTCACCGTCTGCAGACCGATGTGGGGGTGGGGCGCGACGTCCATGCCGCCGGTGTCGGCGACGTCGTCGGGGCCGTAGTGGTCGGCGAAGCACCAGGCGCCGATCGTCGTCCGGGCCCGTTGCGGCAGTGTGCGCCGTACCGTCATCGCCCTCGGGCCGCCCAGCGGGACGTCCCTCGCTCCGAGCACCTCGATCACCGGCGGGTGTTCACCGTGGTCGATGGCCGCTCGGGGCGGTCCTGCGAGCCCCTTCTCGGCGTCGTTCATCACACGCCCCTCCCAAAAATGGTTTCATGTTCAATAATCATGCCTGATGGTAGGCCGCCGCTCCGTCGGGCGCACGGCGAAACGAGCGAGGATCGGGCAGGTCCGGTGAAGGAGTCCAGGGTGAGTGACACGGCGGCGGGCACCGCGAGCGAGCGGGTGTTCGTGGACAAGCAGAGTCCGAGCGCGTACCGCGCCCTGGTCGAGACGTCCGGCGCGGTCCGCGCGGTCGCCGCCGACGCGGGGCTGGACCGGGTACTGGTGGAGCTGGTCAACCTCCGCGTGTCGCAGATCAACAACTGCGCCTACTGCCTCGACGTGCACACCCGGGCCGCGCTGCGCGCGGGCGAGACCACCCGGCGCCTGGGCGTACTGGCCGCCTGGCGCGACACCGCACTGTTCACGGGGCGTGAGCGCGCGGCGCTCGCCCTGGCGGAGGCGACCACCGAGCCCGCGAACGCCCTCGCGCAGGAGAACGCCTACGCCGAGGCCCGCCGGGCGCTCACCGACGACGAGATCTCCGCGGTGATATGGGTGGCGATCACCATCAACGCCTTCAACCGGGTCTCCATCCTGAGCAAGCACCCGGTGCGCGAGGCCCCTCAGCGCTGAGCGGGGGCGCCCGCTCCGGAGCCGGGAGGGCGGTCCGGCTCACGCCCCGGGGCGCCGGGGGCCGAGAGCCGACGGGTGACCGCGTCGACCAGCCCGGTCACCACCGTCAGCGCCGGCATGAGCGGCGCCGGCGGGCCGTGCCGGTGGCGCGGCCCCGGCGGGCCGGAGCGCCCGGCCCGAACGGCGGCGCTCAGGCCGGTGGTTCACCCCGGCCGCGCACCAACGGCAGGTACACCTCGTCGACGATCTCGACGAGGACCTCGTCGGGTGCGGCGGGCACCGCGCGTACGACAAATTCGTTGCGCAGCAGGACCATGGCCACGGTGGCGACCCTGGGGTGGAGCGCCTCGGGGGGAGCCTCGCCGCGGGCGACGGCGCGGCCCAGGATGGTCAGCCAGGGGGCGGCCGCGGCGTCCGCGGAGTTCTCCTGGAGCCGTGCCAGGAGTTCCGGGGTCCCGCCGGCGGCGGCGAGCAGTTCGCGCAGGATCGCGCCGAGCGGGGAGCTCCAGTAGCGATTCGCCTGGCGCAGCCACTCCAGGACGTCGCCGCGGAGCGTGCCGGTGTCGGGTGGCTGGACCGTCGTGGCCAGGTGCTTGTAGGCGGCGACGCCGAGCGCGAGGCGGTTCGGCCAACGGCGGTAGAGGGCGTTCTTGTTGGTGCCGGCGCGGGCGGCGACCCGGTCCATCGTCAGCCCGGCGTACCCGGAGCCGGTGAGCTCGTCCGCGGCGGCGCGCAGGATGGCCTCCTCCAGGGCGGCCCCGCGTCGCCGCGTCCGCCCGGCCTCCGCCCGCACCCGCCCCTTCGGCTCCTCCGCCATGGCACCTTCCCGCGCTCGATACCGCCCGTACCTTCCCATTCTCGCCGCCGCCCACGCCCCATCAAAAATAAGGTACGGTCCGTACCGTAAAAGTTTCCGTGCGGAGAGGACCCGACGACATGCGTGCCAGAGGCATCAGTTACGACACCGGCTTCGTCCACGGCGGAACCGTCGGGCGCGGCGGCTTCGATCCGGAGCTGGTCGGGCGCGAGCTGCGCGTCATCCGCGACGACCTGCACTGCAACGCGGTCCGGATCATGGGCGGCGATCCGGACCGGATCGAGATCGCGGCGGAACTCGCCGCCGGTCTCGGCCTGGAGGTCTGGTTCTCCCCCTACCCGCTCGAACTGACCACCGACCAGATGCTGTCGCTGTTCGCCGACTGCGCCGGACGCGCGGAGCGGCTCAGGCGCCGGGGGGCCGAGGTCGTCCTCGTCACCGGCGCCGAACTGAGCCTGATGAACAAGGGGTTCCTGCCCGGCGACGGGGTGGACGAGCGGGTCGCACTGCTGGCCGACCCGCAGCACGTGCGCGAGCACGTCGCCCGGGCCGGTGCCCGGGTCAACGAGTTCCTCGCCGAGGCCGTCCCCCTCGTCCGCGAGCGCTTCGGCGGGAGGGTCACCTACGCCGCCGTACCGCTCGAAGGCGTCGACTGGTCCCTCTTCGACATCGTGTCCCTGGACCTCTACCGGTCGGCCGAGACCGCCGACCGGTTCGCCGAGGGCGTCCACGGCCTGGTCGCGCCGGGAAAACCGGTCGCGATCACCGAGTTCGGCTCGGCCTGCTACCGGGGCGCCGGTGACAGGGGCGCCCGCGGTCTGGAGATCGTCGAGCACGACGAGGACACCCGTGCGCCGCTTCGGCTGACCGGGGAGTACGAGCGTGACGAGGCCGGACAGGCCGCGTACATACGCGAGTCGCTCGAAGCGTTCGACGCCGGGGGCGTCGACAGCACCTTCGTGTTCACCTTCGCGCTCCGCGACTACCCGCACCGCCCCGACGGCGGCCCCGGCGAGGACCTGGACCTGGCCGGCTACGGCATCGTGAAGGTCTTCGAGGACCGTGCCGGGACCACCTACCCCGACATGCCGTGGGAGCCCAAGGCCGCGTTCACCGCCCTCGCCGACTTCTACCGCGGCTGAGCCGCGCGGAAGACCCCCGGCCCCGGGGCGTTCAGATGTCTCGTGGGGTGCGTACCCGTCCGGGGCCGGGAACCGTGTCGGCCGTGCCGTACGCGGCCCGCCGGGCGGGGGCGGGGCCTGTCACCTCCACCTGGGCGGGGCGCAGGAGATGGCCGCCGACCCGGTAGCCGTACCGCAGCACTTCGGTGCACACGGCCGCAGGGGCCGCGTCGGAGGCGCGGAAGGCAACCGCCTCGTGGGCACGGGGGTCGAAGGGCTCGCCCACCGCGCCGACGGTGCGCAGACCGAGTGCCGCCAACTGGTTCTCGATCACCCCGGCGAGGGCCGCCGCGCCACGGTCCTCGCCCCGTCGGCGGATCTCCTCCACGACGTCCAGGACCGGCAGCAGGCCGGTGAGGACGTTGGCCGCCGCGATCTCCCTGATCGCCAGGCGGTCGCGGCGCACCTGCTTGCGGTAGTTGTCGTACTCGGCCTTCACCCGTTGCAGGTCCTCGGTCAGTTCCGCGATCCGTTCGCGCGGTTCCGTCCCGTCCTTCGGCTCCGTCCGGCCGGCCCCCGCCGCGTTCCGGCGGTACCGGGGCGGGAGCCCGGCCGGGGCGGTCCCGCGCCAGTCGCGCACCGGTACGAGCGAGCGCTCGCCCTGTCGGCCGGGGTGCGGGTTCTCACTCATCCGGCCTCTCCCTTCCGCTCCTCGTCGACGATCTCCGTCCGGGCGCCTTCGTCGTCACCGGTGGCCGCGCCCCGCTCGTGTCGTTGCCGGCGTTCCCGCCGCTCCGGCCCGGGGCCGCGGAAGCGTTCGGTCACTTCACCCCCAGCCGGTCCCGCGGGGCCAGCGGCACCAGGGCGCCCCTCGTCTCCTCGGGGTCGGGGACGAAGACCGCCAGCCGGCTGTACGGGGAGCCCCGGCGCAGCTCCACGCACAGCACCGGCCTGCCCTCCCGTATCAGCACGAAGTCCCGCCCCTCCTGGAGCGGGCGGACACCCGCGTACAGCCGTCCGGGGATCCAGGTGCCCCGGCCGCGCTCGCCGCGCAGCGCCCGCCACCAGTCGGGCTCGACCCTGGGCAGTCGCAGTGCCGTGACCGGGACGCGTATGTCGCGGTGGCGTGCCATCGCCTTCTCCCACCAGGACAGGCGCACGACGATGTCGGCGCCCTCGACCACCACCCGTGCCATGTCCGCTCCCTCGTCGTCGCACCGGCGTGCCGGGCGCGGACCGGTCCGGGCGGGCCCGGGCCCGGGTCGCGGCCGGGCGGCCGGTGGAGGGCACAGCCGCGCGGGGAGGGGCCTTCGCCGAAGCCGCGGGAGTGCGGTCCTCCGGCGCACGGCGGCGTTCCCTCACTTCCATTGTCCTCGCCCGGCGGGCGGACCGGATCGCCCTCGGGGCTCCGGGCCGGAGCCGTGACCAGCACGGACACGGACGGACGCGGGACGGGGTGGTGCGGGATCGGGCGCGGGCGTCGTGGTGTTGATGTGCGGTGGGGTGTGATCGGCGCCAGGGTGGGGGCATGGGCCCGATACGGCGGTGGCGCGGCCATGACGCTCCCGGTCCGCCGCGGCACGCCGGATGAGCCGTCCGCGCCGGGCGCGGGCCGGCGCGAGCCCGCTCGTCGGGGCGCCCCGCCCGTATCCCGACGGCAGGTGGGCGCCCGCGCACGGTGCGGCGCCCATACCGGCACCGGAATCAGCGGTCCGGGCCGGCAACGGTCCGGACCCCGCTGCCCGGCACGTCCGGGCCCCACGCATCCGAAGGAGTTCCGCATGACGACCTCCGACAAGATCATGCCGGTGCTCGGCGCGCCCTGCTGGGTGAACCTGCTGACGCAGGACCTGCGTGCGGCGCAGACCTTCTACGCCGAGGTCATGGGGTGGAAGTTCAGGGACAGCGACCTGGGCGACGACTTCTCGGTGGCGCTGGCACGGGGCGAGCCGGTCGCCGGCATCGGGTGCTGTCCGGGTGGGAACCATCCGGCCGTCTGGACCCCGTACTTCGCCGTCGAGGACGCGGACCGGACGGCGGGCCGGATCAACGAGCGCGGTGCCACGCTCGCCGTCGGCCCCCTCCCGCTGGGCGACGGCCGGGCCGGGATCGCCGCCGACCGGGACGGGGCCGTGTTCGGGTTCTGGGAGGGCCCGGCCCTGTCCTGGCCGGTGGGGCGGTGCGGCGCCCCGGTCCGGCTGGACCTGCGGACCCGCGACGCGTTCGACGCCGCCATCTTCTACGCGGAGGTCTTCGACTGGGCCCGTCCGCCCGGCGGCTGCACGGTCGACTACGCCCAGGACCACATCCTCGTCCAGGCGTCGGGGCGCACCGTCGCCACCCTGCGCGGCGGGAGCGTCGAGGACGCTCCCGATCCGAAGGTCCGGCCCCGCTGGAACGTCGACTTCCATGTGCGGGACAGCGGGCGGGCAGCAGCGGCCGCCGTCGCGGCCGGGGGCGAATCATCACCGGTTCCCTCACTCACCGGTGCCCCGGAGGACGCCTGCGTCATCCGCGACTCCGACGGCGCCCTCTTCACCGTGTCCGGCGTCTGAATCACCGTGTCCGGCGTCCGACGGCAGCCACCTCGTCCAGGGTACTCATGTCGCCCGTGTGGGCCGGGCGGGTGCGTGCCCGTCCGCAAGCGGGCAGACGTGAGCCGCGCCGGTCGCCGGAGGGTCCGGCGACCGGGGCTCGGGCGGGGCGGCCCGGTGGGCGGTCTCAGGTCCGGGCGACGGATTCGTAGAGGTCGAGCAGCCGGCCACGGGTCGCGTGCAGCCGCCGGGTGAGCACCATGCCCACCCACTGGCTGATCTCGAATCCGAACTCGGGGTCCGACCGGCACAGGGCCCGTACCCGGGCCGCGTCGAATTCGTGGGCCCGGACGGGGCTCAGCGTCTCGGCGCCCAGTTCCCACTCGTAGGGCGGGAAGAGCCAGGACAGCCCGACCAGCTCGCCCGGACCCAGGGTCTCGATCTCCGCGCGGCGCCGGTTGGGCAGCTGTGAGTCGAGGGTCACCGCCCCGGTCTTCAGTACCCAGAAGCGGTCGGCGACGGTGTGTTCCTCGAAGAGCCGCCGTGCTGCGGGGAAACGGACGTCCTCGGCAAGGCTCAGGAGGTGGTCACGGCGTGCGGGTGGCAAAGACGTGATCTTGAGTGTGGTCATCGGAGTACTCCTGCGAGGAGCGGCTCTCCGCGGCGGGCAGGGCCCTCGGGTCACCCCACGGAGCCGTTCCGTCACCGCGGCGCCCGGCTCCCGGGAGATGGCGTACGAGGAGGTGCCCACGCGCGTCGCCCGTGCGGTCACGAGGTTCTGGCGACCTCTCGTAGAAGGGTTTTTCCCCGGTCGGGGCAGAAGTACGCAGCCGAGGACGTGCCTCCGTGTGCGATCACGCCCCGCCCGCGTGAGGATCGGAGCACGGGCGGTGGTCCGGTGGCACCCCGGTCCCTTCGTGGGACCGGCCCCCTTCCCCGGTGCTCCGGTCCGCTACCCCACCCGTGCCCCGCCCCCGCCGCGTCGCCCGCCGGAACCGGGTGCCCGGAACCGTTCCCGTTCCGCGGTCCGCCCCGGCCCGTGGCGGCGCCCGCCGCACCGTGCGGCGGACGGGGACGTGCCGTGTGCGGACCGTGCGGGACCGGTCAGGACTCGACCGCTGCGATCACCGCACGGCCGTGCCGCAGCAGTCGCTCGTCCTCGGCGCAGCGGTAGCGGTTCCGGCCCCGGCCGCCCGTGTTGTCGTGGCGCCGGGCGGAGGCGAGTTCCCGGCGGAGCAGCGGGACGGCGGGGGCCGCGGCGGACCCCATCCGCGCCCACGCCCCGGCCGCCTCGGGACGGTTGTCCCGGTGTTCCGACCACGCGTGCAGCAGGGCTGGCACGGATTCGTCCGGATCCCTTCCCACCTGCCACAACGCCACCGCGAGGGCGCCCGCGACCCAGCCGCCGCTCTTCTCGGACGACCGCCGCAGCCCGCGCAGGGCGGGCAGCAGCCCGGCCGCCCCGGGGCCCATGCGGGCGATCGTCCGCAGCGCGTCGTACCGCTGGAACCAGCGCTCGCCCGCGAGTCCCTCGGCCAGCACGGACAGCACGAGGTCCTGCTCGCCCCCGGCCGCCCACAGTGCCGCGGCCACGTCGACGCGGTGGCCCGGGTCCTTGTCCCGGGCCAGTCGCCGCAGCTCCGGCAGTGCCTCCCGGGCCGTCGCGCCGAGCCGTGCCAGGGCCTCCACCGCGGCGCCCCGCAGCCCGGGAACCCGCAGGAGGCGCAGGACCGGCTCCACCACCTCGTCCGGCCGGGCGGCGGCCACCGCCTCCAGCAGGAACCGGGTGCGCCCGGGCCGCTCCCGGGGGTCGATCGCGGACAGCCGCCGGAGCAGTACGGGCAGCAGCGCGGCAACCCCGTCCGGGTCCATCCGGTCGATCCAGCCGCCCAGGTCCTCCGGTACGTGCCCGAACCGCAGCACCTCGACGAGCCCGGGGACGGCGCGTGCGTCGCCCTGTGCCGCGAGCGCGCACAGGGCCGCCCCGTAGGAGGTCTCGTTCCACCGCGCCTGGGGAGCGGTGCCCGGTCCGGCCGCCACCCGTTCGGCCAGGGCCCCGGTCGCCGGGCCGCCGATGGCGTACAGCCGCTCCAGTTCCTTGGCCGCCCACCGGACGATGCGGGGGTCGGCCTCCCGGAGCTGCTCGCCCAGGAGCCGTACGGACTCCTCGTGCGGGCCCCGCCAGCCCGTCAGGAGCAGACCGCCCATGTCGATCGCCTCGCGCCGCTGGCCCCAGTCGGGGCTGCGCAACTGGTCCTCCAGCAGTGCGAAGCGTTCGGCGACCCGGTCGTCCAGGGCGTAGTGCAGTTCCACGAGCAGGTCGGTCGCCCAGGAGGCCCGCACCGTGCCCCGTTGCGACGCCCTGAGCCGACGCAGGTACGAGATCATCGTCGGTGTCCCGAGGGCGGATGCCGTCTCCGCACCCGCCGTATCCGCCGTGTCGCCCGCGTCCTCCGGGCCCTCCCTGGCCTCCCTGGCCTCCCGCATCGCGTCGACGGCCGTCTTCACGGTCCGCTCCGGCAGCCGGCCGGGGGCGCAGCGCGCGAGCTGTACCAGGGCCGCCAGCCGCAGTCCGGGCTCGGTCCGGCCGGTGGCGGGGAGGGCGAGGGCGGTCAGGGCCTCTTCGACCCGCCGTGCGAACTCCGGGTTGCGGACGCCCAGTTCGCCCAGTGCCGTGGCCGTCGCCCGCAGCACGCGTGCGTCCTGTTCCGTCGCGAGCCGTCGGCACAGCGCCGCGAGCACCGTCGCGGGGTCGTCGTGCAACTGCACCAGCGCGCCCGGAAGTTCCTGCCGCAGGCCGGCGTCCGGGTCGTCGAGGAGGTCCAGCAGCAGTCCGCCGCGGGCCCGGGTGGCCGACTCCGCACCGGCGAGGTTGCGGACCCAGGCGTCGTACTCCTCCTCGTCGTCGCACCCGAAGTCCATCTCCTCCACGTCGCGGCCGTCGCCGTCGATGCTGCGGAGCAGGCCGACGATCCCGCCCCGCCCCGGCAGACCGGCCGTCGCGACCAGCTCGAACAGGAACGGGATGCACGCGACCGTGCTGTCGTACACGTCCCCCTGGTGGTGCACCGCGCCGTGCATGCCGTCGAGCGCGGCCTCCCGTTCGTCCGGATCGGCGGACGCCAGCCCCCGCAGCAGCTCCGGCACGTCGGAGGCGTCGCCGTACGCATGGTGCATGGACGCCCAGTCGACGTCGTCGATCCCCGTGAACATGATCGGAAGTCTGCCGTACGCCACCGACAGGAGGCGGGCGGCCCCGGTCCGCCCCTTCCCGCAAGCGGGGCGGACGGGTGTCTTGACAGGAGCCGCCGGACGGGGATCGGCTGGGGCTCCGCTCCGTCCCGGTACGGAGTTCGTCCATGGAGTCGGGTAACGGGGGTCGACTGACCGTGCTGCGGGTGCACTTCACGTCCGAGGACCTGGGGCGGGTGCGCGTCGCCTCGGGGCCGGACCATCTGTGGGAGATCAGCAACAGCGTGCAGACCCTCCAACGGCGCGACGGGGAGGGGGTGTTCGGCGAATGGCGCCGGTGGGTGCGGCCGCGCCTCTCGGACAGTTGCAGATTCCTGTCGCCGCTGCTGCCGCCCCACGGCTGTTCCCCGGACTTCCTCACGCCCACCCGCGGCGGCGGCGAGACGTTCCAGGCGGCGGTGGACACCCTGGTGCGCACCCCCGGGCCGCGGCTGCGCAGGGATCTGGCGCGGGTGGCCGCCTCGCGCCGCCTCCCCGGCTGGACGGACGCGCTGGCGGGCGGGGACGGCGCCACCCTCCTGCGACTGGGGCACGCCCTGCACACGTACCACCAGGAGGCGCTGGCACCGTTCTGGCCGCGCATCCACGCCCACATCGACGCGGACCGCATCGCCCGGCTGCACAACCTCCTGGACGGCGGGACGGAAGGTCTGCTGGCCGCTCTCGGACCGCGGCTCCGCTGGCGGCCGCCGGTGCTGGAGGCCGACTATCCCGTGGACCACCACCTCCATCTCGACGGTCGCGGGCTGACTCTCCAGCCCTCGTTCTTCTGCTGGCCCACGCCCATCACGCTCGCCGACGGGGACCTTCCCCCCGTTCTGGTGTACCCGATCGACCACGCGCTGGACTGGGTCCGGCCCACGCCCCCGGAACGGACCGGCGGCGACGCGCTGGGGGCGCTGCTCGGGCACACGCGCGCCGCGGTCCTCCGGGCCGTTCGCACCGGCTCCTCCACCGTCGGCCTGGCCCGGCTCCTCGGGGTGACGCATCCGGCGATCAGCCAGCACATGAAGGTGCTGCGCGCGGCCGGTCTGGTGACCACGGTCCGCCGGGACGGGCGGTCGTTGCACGTCGCGACCGCGGAGGGGCGTGCGCTGCTGCGCAGTTGCGGGCGCGGGGAGGCGACCGGTCCGGCGGGGTGGGCGGCACCGCCCGGCGCCGCGCGGTAAGTCTGGGCTTTCGGAGCTTGCGCCTGTCATGGGCACGCAAGGATGCTGGGGGAACTGTCGCGCGCGCATCCCCCACCCCCCACAGTCCCTCCCCACCGCCTCTCCCCACGCCCTGTCACCACCGTCCGTACTCGGCCCGGTTGTCCCACGACGCGCCCCGAGCGCTTCTCGGGGCCCGGGCCGGAACGGGCATGCCGCGCGACGCGCACGACAGCAGGGCCACGGAAGCGACAGCCCCGTGCACGAGGCGGACGGGCGGGGTGACGTCCCGTACGAAGGAGATGAAGCAGTGGCATTACGCACTGCCCTCGCCCGCACCGCGGCCGCGGCCGCGTCGCTCGCCGTCGCCGGCACCCTGTTCGCCGCCCCCGGCGTGGCCCGGGCGTCCTCGTTCCGCACCCCGGCCGCCGACGCCGGAAGGACGGGCCCGGGCCACGGTGTGGCGTGGTTCCAGGAACGGCACGGGCTGCCCGCGACCGGCCGGGTCGACGGCGCGACCGCCGACGTCCTGCGGCACGCCTCCAATGCCGAGTTGCTCCGCACGTTCCGTACCGCGGCCGACCTCGGCCCCGAGGAACTCGCCAACGCACGCACCGTCATCGGTGTCGGCAAGGGGGCGGGCATTCCCGAACAGGGCCAGGTCATCGCACTGATGACGGCCATGCAGGAGTCGAAGTTCGTCAACTATCTGGTCCCGGTGGACCACGACTCGCTGGGCATCTTCCAGCAGCGTCCCAGCACCGGCTGGGGCACCCCCGAGCAGATCACCGACGTCGCCACGTCGTCGAAGTCCTTCTACGGCGTGGCCCCCTTCGGCAGCAATCCCGGGCTGATCCAGATCGACAACTGGCAGACGATGCCGCCGGGCGAGGTCTGCCAGGCCGTACAGGTCTCGGCGTACCCCGACCGCTACGCGCAGTGGGAGCCGTTCGCCCGCGACCTGCTCGCCCGGGAGAGCCCCACCGTGCCCCCGATCCCCTGATCCCGCACCGACCCGCATCCGCCCCGCGCCCACGTTCCGGGCCACACGCACCCGCACCGACGGTCGTGCCTTCTTCTCCATCTCTCCCCCACTTCACCCAGGAGCCCGTATGCGCAAGAGATTCCTTTCCGCGGCGGTCGTCGTGGCCGCCCTCGGCGCACTCGTCGCCCCGGCTTCGGCCCGGGCCGAAGCCGCCCGCCCCGGCCCGGTGTCGGTGCTCGCCCACGGCTCGAAGGCCGGAACCGCCGTCGTCAGCGGACACAACGAGCCGGGCACCCGGCTGCGGGTCGGCGGTGTGAACACGGCGAGCGCGCACACCCTGCAGATCGACTACCAGGTGCAGCAGACGGGTTACTGGTGCGGCCCCGCCGCGACCCGCATCGCACTGTCGGCACGCATCGCCCCGCCCGGCCAGGCGGACCTGGCCCGGCAGCTCGGCACGACCGAGGCCGGCACCGACCACATCAGCCAGGTCACCGGGGTCCTCAACGCGAACCTCGGCACCGGCTGGTACGAGACCAAGGAGATGCCGAACGATCCGCCCACCCAGGCCCAGCGGGACCTGTTGTGGAGGGACATCGTCCTGGACATCGACAACAACTACCCTCTGGTGGCGAACATCGTCGCCCCGCCGGGCAACCAGCCGCCCGGCTACCCGTCGGACCAGACGATCTACCACTACTTCACGGTCATCGGGTACGACGACGCGAACCGCACCGTCCTCATCGCCGACCCGGCCTCCTTCGGCGGCAACCAGATCTACTGGCTCTCCTTCGACCAACTCGCCACGCTGATACCCCCGAAGGGCTACTCCGCCTGACCCACGGGCGCCTCGGCGCACGAGGCGTACAAGGCACACAGAGCGGGCGACAGCGCGGACCGGCCGCCTGTCGCCCGTGTGCGGGGCGGTACGCCGGCACCGTGAGGCCGCCGCCGTACCGCCGGCGGTCCGTCGCCCCGCTCCCGCTCACCCGCTCCGCAGCACATGGGCTACGTCGGCCAGACGACCAGGCCGTCCTTCACTTCGAGCACGTCCGGCATCAAGTCCTCGTAGAACCTCAGGTACCCCAGCCGGACCGTCGTGTCGTCCGGGAGGCGGTGGCTGTCGTGCGCGCGGGCGGCGAGCCAGCCGAGCAGCTCGCCCAGCTTCTCGAATTCGTCCGGATGGACCTCCTGCCGGGAGGTCAGCGCCCAGCCCTTCCGGGGCGGCTCGTCGCGGACGACGAGTGCCGAGCAGAGCGCGCCGCCGATCCGCCAGGCACCGCCGTCCACGGCCAGCAGCGGGGACGGATCGTCCTCGACCACCCACTCCCCCGATTCGTCCTCGGTCATGAAGGGGAAGTCGGTCACGATGGACAGCTGCTCGGGCTGCGGCCCGGCTCCCACATGCCAGCGCAGCTCGGCGACTTCCTGCTCGGAGAGCTCGTCGCGCAGGTCGACCGCGAGCACCAGCTCGTAGATGTCACTCACGCGACGCACCCTACAGAAGGGGTCCGACAGGGCCTGCCGTCCCGTTGCCGCCGCTCCGGAGCCGGGGGAGCAGGGGGCGGGAGCCTCCCGCCCCGGGCCCGCACGCAGCCGGGCGACGGGTCTCCGGGGAGGCGGCAGCCACCGTGCGCCCTCGCACGGAACTGGGCCGATCGGGTGGAACGGGGCGGCGGGGCCCGGTGCCGACGGGCTTCCGTTCGCGGGGCGGGCGGGGCCGGGAGAGGCTCGGAAGGACCGGGGCGACCGGTGTGGTGGTCCGTCGGGCCTCCGGTCGCCCGCCAGCCCGGCCCGACGAACCGGAGGACCCCATGCCGGCATCGCCGAACTCCAAGGTCTACCTGGTGGGCGGAGGCATCGCCTCGCTCGCCGCCGCCGCTTTCCTGGTGCGCGACGCGGGACTGCCCGGGGAGAACGTGCACATCCTCGAACAGCTGCACATCGCGGGCGGTTCGATGGACGGCGCCCCCGCCCCCACCCCGGAGGGCGGCTACGTGACCCGCGGCGGGCGGATGTTCGAGGAGGAGCACTACGTCTGCCTCTGGAACCTGCTGGAGTCGATCCCGACCCTGGACGATCCGGCGGTCTCGGTCAGGCAGGAGTTCCTGGCGTTCAACATCGAGCACCCCACCCACGCCAGGGCGCGGATCATCAACGGCGACCGCTCGATCGCCGACGCCTCGCAACTGGGCCTGGACGCCCGCGACCGGGCGGACATGACCCGGCTGCTGGCCCTGCCCGAACGGGTCATCGGTGCCCGGCGCATCGACGACTTCTTCCAGCCGCACTTCTTCACCACCAACTTCTGGTGCATGTGGCGGACCACCTTCGCCTTCCAGACCTGGCACTCGGCGATCGAGCTGAAGCGGTACTTCCTCGCCTTCGTGCAGGAATTCGACCGCATCCACACGCTGTCCGGGGTGCGCCGGAGCAAGTACAACCAGTACGACTCGGTGATCCGGCCGATCCAGGAGTGGCTGACCGCCCAGGGGGTGCGGACCGAGTTCGGGGTGACCGTCGAGGGCGTCGACTTCTCCGGACCGGATGCCCGCCGGGTGTCACGGCTGCACGTGGCACGGCCGGCCTCCGATCCGGACTCCGGTGCCGGTACCGGCACCATCGAGCTGGGCCCCGACGACTTCGCCTTCCTGACCCTCGGCTCGATGACCGCGGACACCACGTACGGCGACCGCACCACGGTCCCCGAGCTGATCCGGGACAAGCGGGACGGTTCCTGGCGGCTGTGGGAGTCCATCGCCAGAAAGGCCCCGGACTTCGGCCGCCCCACGGCGTTCTGCGGCAACATCGACGAGACCAAGTGGGAGTCGTTCACGCTGACCATGAACGGGCGCGTCCTGCTCGACCGGATCCAGGCGTACACCGGCAACGTGCCCGGCGAGGGCGCGCTGATGACCTGGAAGGACTCCCGCTGGCTGCTGTCGATCGTGGTGCCGGCGCAACCGCACTTCCGGGACCAGCCGAAGGACATCCACACGCTGTGGGGCTACGCGCTGTTCGGCGACGTCCCGGGCGACCACGTGCCGAAGAAGATGGACGACTGCACGGGCGCCGAGATCCTGGACGAGCTGCTCGGGCACCTGGGGTTCGACGACATCGCGGACGAGGTCCGGGCCACCACCAAGGTCACCACGGTCCAGATGCCCTACATCGACGCCCAGTTCCAGCGGCGTGTGGTGGCCGACCGGCCGCTGGTCGTGCCGGACGGGGCGCAGAACTTCGCCTTCCTCGGGCAGTTCGTGGAAATCCCGGAGGACGTGGTCTTCACGGTCGAGTACTCGGTGCGGTCGGCCATGAAGGCGGTCTACCACCACTTCGGCGTGGAGAAGGCGATCCCGGCGGTCTACCACGGTCTCGCCGACCCCCGGATCGCCTGGTCCGCCCTCCGCACCGCCTTCTCCTGACCCGGGCCCCGCCGCCCGGACCCGCGTCCGCCCGAGCGCGGGTCCGGGCCGGGCTCCGGAGCGGCCAGGTCCCTGGGCCGGCGGGGTCCGCGACGGCCGGGCACGGTCAGTCCTCGTGCGGTGCGCGGGCGGGGGCGGGCGGCCGGGCGGCCGTCCCGAGCCGGTCGCGCTGGAGCCGGTGGGCGAGGGTGCGGCGCACGGAGGCCGACGCGGTGGCGGTGACCTCGGCGGGCACGTCGAGGCCCCGGCTGATCCGGTCGTACGCCTCCCGGTAACCGGCGGGCAGCTGTTCCCGGTGCGCCCCGAGGTCCTCCTCGACCAGGCGCCGCAGCTCGTCGACGTTCCGGGGGGTGAAGCGTTTCCGCCCCCGGGCCAGGGCGTTCACGCAGCGCGTGCAGCGGGCGGTGTCGGGAAATGCCTCGGAGATCTCCTCGGCCAGGCCCCACAGCCGCCCTTCGAGCCAGGGCGCGTCGCCCTGGTCGAGGGAGAGCTCCGTCATGGGCGGCGGTTCGTCCGCCCCGCCCTTCGCCACCTGTTTGGACACCGCGGGCTGACTCATGCCGGCGAGCCGGGCGATCCTGTCCTGGGTCCAGCCCAGGCCGACGAACAGTTTGATCATCTCGGCCCGCAGCTTCCGCATCTCCTCCCCCGCGCGGATGACCTCGTTCATGTCGGCGAGCATGCGCCCGGCCTGTTCTTCGGTCAGTTCCCCGAGGGGTCGGGGGGTGTCCTCTTCGCCTGCCACAGCTCGGTTATACACCCTGACGGACTCCCCATAACCTGGTTGTACAACTGGGTTATGAATGGCAGGCTTCGCGCCATGCCCACTTTCTCCGCACCTGACGGAACCCGGCTCGCCTACCACGTGCACGGCGACGGCCCCGCGCTCGTCTGCGTTCCGGGAGGCCCCGCCGACTCCCGCTACCTCGGCGATCTCGGCGGTCTGGCCGCGCATCGCCGGACGATCGTCCCCGACCTGCGCGGAACGGGCCGGTCCGCGATTCCCGCCGATGTCTCCTCCTACCGCTGCGACCGCCTGGTCGACGACATCGAGGCCCTGCGCGACCATCTCGGTCTCGCCCGGATCGATCTGCTCGGCCACTCCGCCGGTACGAACATCGCGGTGCGGTACGCCGCCGAGTACCCGGACCGGGTCGGCGGGCTCGTCCTGATCGGCCCCAGTGTCCGGGCCGTCGGCCTGACGGTGACCGGGCAGACGCGACGCGAGGCGGCGCTGCTGCGGAAGGACGAGCCGTGGTTCCCCCCGGCCTTCGCGGCCCTGGAGGCACTCCTCGCAGGAACGGGAACGGGAACGGGCGCGGGTGGCGATGGAGAGGCCATCGCCCCATTCCTCTACGGCCGTTGGGACGCCGCGGCGCGGCGCCATCACGCGGACGGGCGGCCGGACAACGAGGAGGCCGTCGCCCGCTTCGGGGCCGACGGCGCGTTCGACCCGGAGGCGACCCGCGCGGCTCTCGCCTCCTTCGGCGCGCCGGTCCTGCTGCTCACCGGCGAGTTCGACCTGAACAGCCCGCCCCGGTCGACGGCCGAGTACGCGGAACTGTTCCCCGCCGCCTCGTTCGTGGTGCAGCCGGGGGCGGGCCACTTCCCCTGGCTCGACGACGCCGACCGGTTCGTGGCGACCGTCACGGATTTCCTGGGCTGAGCCGCATGCCCGGCCCGGGGGCGCCGGCGTCAGACCCCGGTGAAGCGGCCGCTCGGCCCGCCCCGCAGCCGGCCGGCCGGGAGCTTGCGGCCGAACGTGACCAGCAGGAGGTCCTGGGCCGCGCCGTACACGGGCGTACCGGTCCCGAAGGACCAGTCCAGGTCGTCGGCGCACAGCCGCACCCCGTCGATGTCCGCCCCGAAGAACTTGAGGCCCCGGGGGCGGGTCGCGTCGAGCAGGACGCGCAGCCGGTCCTCGGGGACCCGCCGGTCGAGGCCGAGGGCGACGGTGACGTCCAGTCCGTGCACCACGTCGTGGCCGAGCGCCGCCGTGAGTCCGCCGACCGGCGGCTTCCACGGGTGGTGCGCGTTGTCCCGCAGGAAATCGGCGAGTTCGGCGGTGGAGTGGACACCCGCGTCGCGGCGGGCGAGCCGGTCGGTCATCCGGTGGAGCCCGCCGCGCGCCTTCACGAGTTCGGCGACGGTCGCGGGCAGCGAGTACCGGAATCCCATCGACATGTGGGCCGCGACCTCGCGCACCCGCCACCCCGCGCAGAGGCTCGGCTCGTCCCACCGGTCGGCCCGCAGATCGTCGAACAGGTCCGCCAGTTCCCGGCGTTCCGCCGCGATCATGGCCCTGATGTCGGTCCCGTTCCCCGTGTGTTCGGTCGTCTTCCCCATGTGTTCAAGGGTGCTGAGGGCTCATTCATAAGTCCAATACCTGGTTATGCTTCGATCTAGAATCATTGATTATGGAACTTCGGCAGCTCCGGTACTTCGTCGCCGTCGTGGAGGAGGGCGGTTTCACCCGTGCCGCCGCCCGGCTGCATCTCGCCCAGCCCGGGCTGAGCGCCCAGATCCGCAGTCTGGAAAGGGAGTTGGGGCAGTCGCTGCTGGACCGCTCCGGCCGGTCGGTGACGCCGACCGAGGTGGGAAGGGCCGTACTGCCGTACGCGCGGGCCGCCCTGGCCGCCACGGAAGGGGTGCGGCAGACGGCGGACGAGTTCGGCGGGCTGCTGCGCGGCCGGGTCGCGATCGGGCTCGTCTCCGGCGCCATCGGCCACTCCTTCGACGTGGCCTCGTTGTTCGCCGACTTCCACGACGCCCACCCCGGGGTGGAGATAGCGCTCAGCGAGGCCACCTCGGAGCAGATGCAGAGCTCGCTCCTGGCCGGGGAGCTGGACATCGCCCTCCTCGGGCGGACCGAGGAGGGCCCCTCGGCCGGCCTCTCCTTCCAGACCGTGATCGACGAGGTGCTGGTCGCCGCCGTCGCTCACGGCGACCCGCTCCTCGCCCGAGGCGACCGCTCAGAGGTTCCGCTGGCCGATCTCCGGGACCGGCCGCTGATCTGCCTGCCGCGCGGCACCGGGGTGCGCGCGGTCTTCGAACACGCCTGTTCCCGGGCCGGGTTCCGGCCCCGGATCTCCTTCGAGGCGGCGGCCCCGGCCATGCTCGCGCAGCTAGCCGCCCGGGGGCTCGGGGTCGCCGTGCTGCCCGCCGGTGAGGAGCCGGCCGACGGGCCGTTGCGCACGCTGCGGATCGTCCGGCCCGAGCTGCGCGGCCGGGTCGTCCTCGCCTGGCGGTCGCCCGGACCGGCGGGGCCTGCCGCCCGGGCGCTCCTCGCCCGGCTGCGCGAGGCACTTCCGGACCTGCCGGACCGCCCGCAGGGGTGGTGAAGGGCCGGGCTCCGGTTCACCACCCCGCGGCGGAACGGGTCAGCCCAGCGCCTCCTCGATGAGGTCTGCGGCCCGTGCGGTGCCGCCCTCGGCGCGCGCTGCGGACCGGAGCCCGGCCGAACGGCGCCGCACCTCCGGGTCGGTGACCAGCTCGTTCAGCGCGGTGCGCAGCGCCTCGGGGGTGGCCTCCTCGGTGTCGATGCGACGGGCCACACCGAGTTCCACGAGCCGGTCGGCGTTGAAGAACTGTTCGGCGCCCTGCGGGACGGCGATCATCGGCACACCGGCCATCAGCCCTTCCCCGCTGCTGCCCATGCCCGCGTGGGTGACGAAGGCGTCGGCCCGCTCCAGGATCGCCGGCTGGGGCACCCAGGAGTGGACCTCGACGTTGGCCGGGATGTCGCCGAGTTCCTCCGGGTCGGTGTACTTCCCGATCTGGAGCACCACGTGCCAGCCGGGCAGGTCGCCGTAGGCCGCCAGGCACCGGCGGTAGAACTCCGGCCGGCGGGTGTACGCCGATCCCAGGGAGATCAGCAGGACCTTCTCGGCCCCGGCGGGGCGGGTCCAGGTCCTCTCGTCCTCGCGGGGGCCGGGGCACAGTCCGACGAAGGTCACCGTGTTCGTGTCGACCCGGTCGGCGTACGGCTGCATCGCGCGGGGGATCAGGGCCAGGGCCCGCGAGGGGCGGCCGGAGAAGGTGTCCACGTCGGTGGTGGACGCCCCGCAGCCGGCGAGCCAGCGTGCGAACTTCGCCCGGTACGCGTCGGCGCCGGGCAGTTGCCACTGCTCCGTGCCGATCTCCTGCTCGTAACCCTGCCAGGCCACGAACGTCGGGGAGAGCTGCATCAGGGGGCGGCCCTGGATCTCGGCGAGGGCGCGGGCGGCGTAGGCGCCGATGTCGTACAGGTAGAGGTCCGCGGGGTCGTGGTCGTAAGCGGCGCGCAGTGGGCCGAGGGACTGGACGGCGTTGTCGAGGAAGAGCTCCATCGCGGCGACGGGGTCGTCCGGCCAGTTGTTGTCGGCGACCGGGAGGGTGGAGGCGCAGGGGACGAACTCGGCGCCGGTGGCCTCGATCCGTTCGGCCATGACGGGGTCGTTGGCGTAGGTCACCCGGTGGCCGCGGGCCACCAGTTCCCGGATGACGTGGATGCTGGGCAGGACGTGGCTGACGGCGGGGATACCGATCATCGCGACATGGGCGCGGCGACGGGACATGGGGGAATCACTCGTTTCAGGTCTGCGGCGAAAAGGGAACGGCGCATCGGTGCGCCGCGGTCGCAGGAAGAAGTCCTGGCCGTGGGGCGCACGGGGATGTGCCGGACGGGAACGGGGCGCTGCCCCGTCCGCGTCAGCCGTAGATCTGGTAGAGGTTCATGGCGAGACCATACCTTCGCGCCGTGCGGCGCGTTCCTGATTTTCCGGCGCCGAGGTACCCGCGGCGCCGGAGCGGGAAGGTGGCGGAGGGGTCAGTCGCCGGGGTCCTCTCCGTCGCGCGACGACCGCCACGCCTCGGTGAACAGCTCCGGCAGGGTGCCCGGCAGCCCGGGCAGGTGCACGACCTTTCCGTCCTCGCTGCCGCCGGTCAGCCGCGCCCCCAGCATCCGCGCCTTTCCGCACTCCATCGGCGGCAGCGGCTTCGCGGCGTGCGCCCACGGGCCGGGCAGGAAGACACCGCGGCCGGCGCGCGGTCGCTTGTCCTCCACCACCAGGCCGTGCTCCACCAGTTGGGCCGCGGCCTGCTTGTGGCGGGCCGGGGTCCATCCGTTCCAGCGGCGCACATTGCGGTCGGACGGGACGGCGAGCGTCAGCAGCTGGAGGTACAGCGCGGCCGGGTCCTCGGGCAGGCCCAGGGTCTGCGCCACCTCATCGACCAGTTCCGGTACGCAGGCGCGCGGATCGGACTCGTAGCGGCCGGGCGGCAGGTCGGCGGCGGTGATCCGGGCCATCATCCGGTCGCAGGTGCCGTCCGTCAGCCAGTCCCACCGCCACGAAACGGTCCGGCCCTCCAGCACCCTGGTCTCCAGCACACCGGTCCTCAGCACCCCGGCCGGGGAGTCGCCGCCGGCCAGCACCTTGCGCAGCACGCGGACGACCTCCGGCGCCCCGTCCCGCACCGGGTCCCCGGCCGGAAGGTCGGCGTACGCCCAGGGCAGGCCGGTGAAGACCGCGTCGACGAGGCTGTCGGCGTCGGGGAAGCCCATGACGTCCCAGATCGTGCGCAGTCTGCGGTACCGCTCCGGGCAGGGCCATGCCCGGAGGTAGAAGCCGGGCGGCAGGGGTGCCCGCTCCGGGTCCAGGAAGAGGTGGCACAGATCGGTCGCCGGTATCCGGGTGTCCAGCGCCAGAGCGGCCTGCCAGGTCCGCTCCGGCGGCCGGGGCCGTTTGCCGTGCTGGGTGTTCCATGCCTCGGCGGTGCGTGCCGCGACCCGGCCGAGGCCGCCGGGCTCCCACAGGTCGGCGGGGTCCTCGGGGAGCACGTCCGCGAGCAGAGCCATCCGGCCCATGTCCCGCAGAACACCCAACTCCGCGCGTCCGGCTTCGAGTTCAGCCGCCTTGAAACCGAGGGTCGTGCGCTCGTCGGCGTCGAGATAGGGAACGTAGTAGCTGCCGGCACCGGGGTTGCCCGCGAGGACGAGTGCGGCCGCCGGCCGGCTCGTCCCGGCGGCATCGCTCAGTTCGACGACCGCGGCCGGGTCCCAGGGCATCGGCCCGCGCTCGCGGATCAGGGAGACCAGGCGGCACAGTTGGTCCCGGCTGCCCCAGCCGCGGGGGCAGTCCTCGGCGTACCGCAGCTCATGGTGGGGCGGCCGGACGCACCCGGGCGGAAGGGCCTCCAGGTAGGGGCGGTCCTTCCGGGCCGGCAACCACCGGGCGAACGCGGAACCGTGTTCGTCGCGAACGGTGAACGAGCCCTCCCCCTCCAACCGCCCCAGGCGGAAGCGGTAGTCGGGATCGACGAAGGGGGTCTGCGCCCACATCTCCAGGAAATTCAGCAGCACCTCGCGCCGCTCCGGCAGGGTGACGGGCGAGGCGGCCCGCAGCGCGACCACTCCCACCTGCCCGATGAGGTGGATCCAGCTGGCGTCCCCGGCCAGTGCCGGTCCGCTCTCACCTTCCTCCGGCGACCAGGTCCCCGCGATGTAGCGGCCCACGCGCTCGATGCTCACCAACTCGTCGTCGTACCAGGATCCGCTGCCGCCGACGAGGCCCTGGAGGGCTGAGATGATTCTGACGCTCTTCCACTTCCGGGCGACCCACGGAGCGGTGTTCGAATCGGTGCTGTGCATGGTCACCATCATGTCCGGCCCCACTGACACACCCGCGGACCGGCCCCGCCCCCCGCGCGGGGCCGGTCCGGGCTTCTTCCGTCCGGCTCCGGCGGCGATCAGCGGCGCCGGGCCCGGCCGTAGCACTGGGCCAGTGCGTGAAATGCCTGCTTGGGTTCCCAGTGCCAGTCGGACTCCGGGTCGTCGAACCGGTCCTTGACGGGTTTGACGATCGCGTAGCCGACCATGTCCAGGTCGAGGTGGGGGTCGGTGGAGTACGGGGCGTCGGCGGTGACGAACTCGAAGGCCATCGCCGCGTAGAGGTCCAACGACTCGAAGACGCCGAGGAGTTCGGTGAGATAGGCGGCCTGGGTCCGTTCACTGCGTACCAGGTCCTCCTTGATCCGGGGCGGTTTCTGGGTGTAGTCGACCACGTCCCACCCCATCCCGCCCGCGTCGGGCGCCCCCACGTACGCGCACGTGCCGAACTCCGTGATGGCCAGCGGCTTTCCCCAGCGCAGGTACTTCCGCAGCTCACGGATGTGGTCCGCGCGGTTCGGGTAGGACGAGTAGTAGTCGATGCCCACGATGTCGAACAGGTTCCAGTCGACCTCGTCGTCCTGCGCGGCGGCGTACGACAGGCTGCCGCCGAAGACCGAGCGTCCGACCGCCGCCGCCCGTCGGGTGAAGGCGTCCAGGCGGCGCATCATCAGTTCGGGGTCGTAGGTGCCGGCCATGAGGTTGCGAATGCGTTCCTGCGCGTTGTCGCCGGGGACGATGCCCGGTACGAACAGCCAGAACTCGCATCCCACGCTCAGGTCCGCGCGGGCCCCCTGCCGGCGCAGCCGTTCCAGGTGACGGCCCGTCTCGGCGAGGTGGTCGAGGATCTCGTGGGCGGGCCGGTCGCCCAGGGTCGGCTGGAGCCAGACGTGCAGTCCCCGTTCCGCGGCCTCCGACGCGGTGGCGTTGAGCCGTTCGACGTCGTCGCCCGTGACCTCGATCGATGTGGCGTGCAGGTCCTCGGCGATGGCGCGGACGTCCGCGCGCATGCGGGTGGTGCTCCACGCGGTGGCCGGTGTCTCGCCCGCGCCGACCGTGTAGCACACCCCCCGGTGCCGCAGGCCGCGGCCGCCCTCGCGCTTCCCGCTCCGGCTGCCCGGTGCGGCCGCCCTCGCGGGTGCGCCGGCCAGGAGGCCCCCGGTCGCCGCCGCGGCCCCGATCGCCCCCGCCCCGGCCAGGAACCGGTTGCGGCTGATGCCTCGGCCGTGTTCGTCGCGATGCACTGTTTGCTCCCTCTCGGTGGGCGGTCCGTGTGTCGCTGTCAGTCTGTTCGGCGGGGCCGGTGGCACGGATCGGCCGAAAGTCTGCGGACGGCCGACCAAGGGATGAACCCATGGGGCCTCATGGCGACGAAAGGCTGCCCGGGGCAGGGGCTCGACGGGCCAGGAGGGCGGTTCCAGGGCCGTGCGTCCGTGGCACCGCGCCGTTTCCCCGGCGAAGGCACGGGGTGCGGTGCGCGGGCGAGCATGTGACGGAGCGGCGCATTCCGTCCGGTTGCCGGCAAACGGCACGCGCGGCTTGTTCGTCGTACGCGGCGCTCGCCCGGGTGCGGCGGAGGCGGACACCCGCACCGCTGCGGCAGCCGACGGGTCCCGCCCCCGGGCAGCCGTGGCGAGCCGTACCGGCTACGGGGCGGGCTCCCGGTCCGGGTCGGGGCGCCGGGCGAGGAAGACGAACTCGCGGCCCGGCCGGTCGGGGGCGTCGCGCACGTCCTCCACCACGTATCCCTGCGCGGTCAGGTCGGCCTCGATCTCCTGCCGTTCGCGGAAGCGCAACGTCGAGTCCGACGTCAGCACCCGCCCGTCCGCCGCGAACGCGTAAGTCCAGCGGAACGTCACCAACGGACCGCTGACATCGATGAGTTGGACCCAGGTCTCGACCTCGCCGATCCCCGGGACGTCCGTGACCCGATACGATTCCCGGCGGTTCCACTCCTCCCAGGCGCGCCGGGCCGGGTCCCGCGTCTCGAACACGAGGAGGCCGCCGGGCCGCAGCGCCTCGTGGGCCCCCCGCAGGGTCAGCCGCCACGCCTCGGGGCCGACGACGGCCTGGGCGACGTTCGCCGTCATCGTCGCGAGGTCGGCCGAAAGGGGCGGCAGCGCCGTCGCGTCGCCGTGGATCCAGCGCACCCGTTCGCTGCCGGGCTTGCCCCGGGCCACGTCGAGGGAGGCCCCGGCCGGATCGACGCCCACGACCTCGATCCCCCGGTCGGCCAGCAGGAGTGCGAACACCCCGGTCCCGCACCCGATGTCGAGCACGCTCCGCGCCCCGGACTCCTCCGCGATGCGCACATACGCGTCGAGATCGCCGCGGTCGGGGTCGAGCACGTCGTAGATCGCGGCGAGCCGCGGATTCCCGAAGCATTCGTCGGCCATGCGGCCCACCGTATGCCGGGAAGCGCGCGGACGGCCGGCGGATTGCGTTTCCGGGGTTCCTCCCCCGGCGGTAGTGTCTCGGCATGTACTCACCGATTCCCGAGCTGAACCTTCTCAAGGAGTTCGAGGAGGCCGTGTCCAGCTGGTACGCCCCCGGCTTCGAGCTGCAGACCTTCGGCGAGGACGACGGCGGATACCCCGGCACCGCCGACCGTCTTCGTACCTTCGCGCTCGCCACGGGTTCCGGCTCGGTCTACGCGATCTGGCTGCTCGACGAGCGTCCCGATCTCGCCGCGCTGCCCGTCGTGTTCCTGGGGGACGAGGGCGGCATCAACCTCGTCGCCCGCGACCTGCGGGAGTTCTTCCGCGTCCTGGCCTCCGGCTGGACCCCCATGGGCAGCTGGGAGAAGGTCGAGTACGCCGACGAGCGGGAGGAGGACGAGGACCACGACCCCTGCCCCGACAACGAACGGTTCCGGGCGTGGCTGCGCGAGCACTTCGGGCTGGAGGCCGTCGAGGACCCCAACGACGTCGTCGAGGCGACCGAGGCCGAGCTGTGGGACCGTTTCGCCGCGTGGATCGGCCCGCTCCACCCGGACGTGGTGAACTCGCGCACGACGCCCTGATGAGCCTGCCCGGTGCGTGACCGGTGCCGGGCGGTGGCGGTACGGGTGAGGGGGCCGGGCCCCCTCGTGGCGCCCGCTACGGACCCGGCCACCGTCGGCGGCCGGGTCCGTAGCGGGGCGCCTCACCCGCCGGGTTCACGCACCGGCCAGCAGCGCCTCCAGCGCCCGGGCCGTTTCCGGGTGGCGTCCGAGCAGTTCCGCGCCCGAGGGGCCGGGGTCCGTCGACTGCCACGTCCCTTCGCAGCCCAGCAGCTCCGCCACCGCGTCGCACGTCGCGGGGTGTGCGGCCAGCAGTGCGGAGCCCCGTCCGCCCCCCGCGGACCGGGCCGGCCGTGCGACCGGTTCCGGCTGTGCCAGCCACGGCGGTACCCACTCGTCCAGTGCCGCGAGCCTGCCGGGGAAGGTCCGGCCGGCCTCGCGGATCAGCAGGGGTGCCAGCTCGGAACCCGACCGCAGGGTGGTGATCAGGGTGGGCAGCCACGGCAGCAGCACCGGGTCCGGCAACCGGGCGAACGCGTTCGACACCGCTTCCACGACGAAGTCGGTGAGGCTCGGCACCGGGCCCAGCGCGTGCAGGAAGCCGCTGAGGTAACGCGGGTAGGAGGGAACCGTCAGCGGGTTGCCCAGCAGCTCGTCGCACCTCGCCCGCAGGTCCGCGCGGGAGAGGTTCCCGAGGTGGACCTGGGCCGCCCACAGCAGCGCCGTCCTCGACGACTCCTCGGGGTGGGACTGGGCGACCGCCAGTTCCAGCTGTGCCCGGTCGCAGCCCAGCGACAGTGCCAGGCCCTCCATGCCGAACAGGAAGCCCAGCATCGCCGCCACCTGGCGGACGGTGGCGTCCTCGTCGGTGAACGCCGTCGGCAGCAGGGTACAGTAGTGCGCGTAACCGGCCTTGACGAAGGATTCGATCCAGGACGGCAGCACCGGCTCGCTGGTGCGGTAGTACGCCAGCAGCCGCCGCACCCGGCGCAGCACCTCCGGTGCCCCGTCGACGCTGCGCTCGGCCGCCAGGACCTCCAGCGCGTGGGTGCCCAGCTCGTCCGCGAGACGGCGGCTGCGCAGGTACAGCGTCGCGTCCTCGACGGCCTCCAGGACGGTCGCCGCGGTGGCCTGCCGGTCGTACGCCCTGCGGCGCAGGCGCTGTTCGAGGACCTGTTCGATGCTGACGCCCTCGTAGCCGAGCTCGATGAGTGCCCGCTGGTGGGTGCCGAGGGACAGATCCCACGACTCCTGGATCGACCGCTCCCCCAGTTTCCGCTCGCCCATGATCGGCCGGACGGCCTGCTGCGGCATCAGTCTGCGCAGCATCCACAGCACGTCGGAGCAGCGTTCCAGCTCCGGCCGGCCGGCTATGTCCAGCAGGGCCCGCTGCACCCCCGACTGCTGGAGTTTCAGGTTCAGGGGCGCGAGCCGGTCGTGGACGTCGCGGGCCAGGGGCGGCAGTGCGTCGTAGCCGACCTGTCCGACGCGGTCACCGCCCATCATGATCTCCACGAGCCGGCGCACGTCGCGCCGGCCCGGGACGGTGTCCTTCTCGATGCAGGTGACGGCCGCGTCCTGGAAGTCGTACGGCGTGGGCTTGGCCCGGTCCCGCATCCCGGCCAGCAGGATCGACGACTCGAACACCGCGATGGCGTCGGCCGTGGAGGACAGGTAGCCGTTGCGGCGCGCGGCGCGCACGATCTCCACCGACCAGCCGAGCAGTTCGGCCTCGTCCAGCCGGTCCAGGACGGGCGGCTGTCGCAGGAAGCCGGTGAGCCTGTCCGAGGGCGGGAGCGCCGGTACGGGGGCCGGCGCGGCCGCGGTCTTCTTGGCTCTCGACTTCTTCGTCCCTGTCTGTCCCTCCAGGCGGTAGGGTTGCACACGGGTCCGCTTGAGGTTCTTCGCCCAGACGGTCGCGGCGATCGACACCGAGCCCGCGGCGAGGCCGAACTGCGCCTCGATCGCCGCGTGGCTGGACGGGATCAGGCCGTGCTGCCACTTGGTGGCGCTGCGCGGGGAGATCTCGAAGGTGTCGGTGCCGTGGACGCCGAACTCCGCGACGCGGCTGGCCGCGTGGAACGCCCCGCAGACGTAGAGGCAGTCCTCGGGGTCGGTGCCGGTCGCGGCCAGGTGCTCGCGCATCCTGGTCCACATGTAGCGTTCGCGGTCCTCGTCGACCCGTACCCGGTGGGGGTCGCCGGGGGCCAGGCGCCGGAAGAGGCTTCCGATCAGGAGCATCACCTGGCGGTAGGTGTCGTGGTCGCTGTCGCCGAGCGGCAGCTCGACGTACTGGTGCCACCACTCCGACCAGTGCCGCACCTTGCCGTGGCGCAGCAGGTGTTCCTCCAGCTCCGCGAAGCGGGGCCGCAGGTCCCCGATCTCCACGCCGACCGCGTCGCCGTGCAGGGCGGCCTCCTCCTCGGCGGGCGGCGCGTCCGGGTCGGCGGCCCCGTCGGTGTGTTCCCCGCGCGCGTCCCACTGGAAGACATGGTCCGAGGAACGGTCGACGAGGACGAGTTCGACGCCGGGGGTGTCGAGCGCGTAGGCGATCGCCTGGTACTCGGCCGACGCCTCGGTGATCGGGGCGACCACCGACAGCGGGGACCAGTCGGCGGGGAAGCCGTCGACCTCGGAGGCGAACGCCTGGACCGCCACCGGGAGCTTGCAGTTGCGCAGCTCGGTCAGCAGCGGCGCCATGTCCTCGCACAGTTCCAGGTACACGACCTTGGGCTGCTTCTGGCGCAGCCGGCGTGCCATCGCGGTGGCCGACGCGGGCGAGTGGTGGCAGACGGGGAAGATCTCCAGCGGCTCGCGCACCGCGTGGTCGACGTCGTCGACGATGCCGAGGAGGATGCCCTCCAGGGCGTCGGGTCCGTCCGCGAACTCCGCGGCGGCCTCCTGCAGTTGCGCGCGCAGTCCTTCGAAGGTCCCCTCGTGCGCGCCGCTCATGACAGGGTGGCGATCGCGTCGCGGCCGCCCTCCAGGAACTCCGGCCAGGAGCCGCCCTCCTCCTTGCTGCGCGGCTCGACGACGCCGTGCAGGTACTTGTTGAGTATGGCCAGGTCCTCGGGCTCGCGCCGGGCCAGGGAGCCGACGAGCGAGGACGCCAGGGTGCGCGCGGTCAGGGTGGACTCGCCGAAGAAGTTGCTGTGCAGGACCGCGTCCTCCAGCACGCCGATCTGTTCGGCCGTGGACAGCGCGGACTCCAGCTTCTCGTCGTCGCTGCCGGCCGCGGCCGCGGAGGCCCGCAGGTCGGCGAAGCTCTGCAGCAGCACGTCGAGCAGGGTCGGCGGCACGTCCAGGTCGATCTGGTGGCGGCGCAGCAGTTCCTCGGTGCGGAAGCGGACGATCTCGACCTCGCTCTTCTTGTTCGTCACCACCGGGATGCGGACGAAGTTGAAGCGGCGCTTGAGGGCCGAGGACAGGTCGTTGACGCCCCGGTCGCGGCTGTTGGCGGTGGCGATGACGGAGAAGCCGGGCTTGGCGAAGACGATGCCGTCGCTGTCCAGTTCGGGAACCGAGATGTATTTCTCGGACAGGATCGAGATCAGCGCGTCCTGGACGTCGCTGGTGGAGCGGGTGAGCTCCTCGAACCGGCCGATCGCGCCGGCCTCCATCGCCGTCATGATCGGTGAGGGGATCATCGACTCGCGGGACTGGCCCTTGGCGATGACCATCGACACGTTCCAGGAGTACTTGATGTGGTCCTCGGTGGTACCGGCCGTGCCCTGCACCACCAGGGTGGAGTTGCGGCAGATCGCGGCGGACAGCAGCTCGGCCAGCCAGCTCTTGCCGGTGCCGGGGTCACCGATGAGCAGCAGGCCGCGGTCGGAGGCCAGGGTGACGATCGAGCGCTCGACGAAACTGCGGTCGCCGTACCACTTCTGCGAGATCTCCCGGTCCAGGCCGTCGGAACGCTCGGAACCGAGGATGAACAGGCGGACCATCTTCGGGGACAGGCGCCAGGAGAAGGGCTTGGGGTTGTCGTCGATGGACTCCAGCCACTCCAGTTCCTCGGCGTACTTGATCTCGGCGGGGGCGCGCAACAGGTCGGACATTTTTCGGGGCCTTTCTAGGCGAGGAACGTCTTGAGCTCGTGGACGAGCTTGCGGATGTGACCGGAGAGCACCGGTGCGCCGAGGTCCTTGAAGCGCTCGCGGAACCACGGGTTGACACTGCCGCGGCCGGAGCTGGTGACCGATCCGACCGGGATGAACTTGGCTCCCGAGCGGTGGATGGCGGCCATGCTCTCGAACAGCGGCTCGGAACGCCATTCGTAGAAGTCGGAGATCCACACCACGACGGTGTTGCGGGGCTCGGCGATCTTCGGCTGGGCCAGTGCCATGGCGACCGTGCCGTCGGTGCCGCCCCCGAGGTTGGTGCGCAGCAGGGTCTCGAAGGGGTCGTGCACCCAGGGCGTGAGGTCGAGTGCCTGGGTGTCGTACGCGATCAGGTGGACGTCCACCTTCGGCAGTCCGGCGAAGATCGAGGCCAGGATGGTGCAGTTCACCATCGAGTCGACCATGGAGCCCGACTGGTCCACGACGACGATCAGCCGCTGGGGTGTCGTCTTGCGGACGGTGTGCCGGTAGTAGAGGCGGTCGACGTACAGCCGCTCCTCCTCCGGGCTCCAGTTGGTGAGGTTCTTCCAGATCGTGCGGTCGAGGTCGAGGTTGCGGAACACCCGCTTGGGCGGCACGGAGCGGTCCAGGGCCCCGACCGTTGCCTTCTCCACCTGGGTGCGGAGCACTTCGGCGACCTCGTCGACGAAGCGGCGGATCAGTGCCTTGGCGTTGGCCAGGGCCACGCCCGAGAGGTTGTCCTTGTCCCGCAGCAGCTGCTCGATCAGCGACATGCTCGGGGTCAGTTGCGCGGCGAGCTGGGGGTCGGCCAGCACTTCGCGCAGGTGCATCCGCTTGACGAGGTCGGCCTCGATGGCGCCGAGTTCGGGGCCGATCGCCGGAATCAGCCGGCTGAGGTCGGGGCTCGTGCCCCGGCCGCCGGTGCCGGTCGGGCTGACGCCCCGGCCCGCCGCCGCTCCCCCGGCCCGGCCGCCGCGCAGCTCGCCGGGCTTGCAGCCGAGCGCGCGTTCCAGCCAGCCGGCGTCGGACTGCCAGCGGGCCAGTTGTCCGGCGGTGACCGTGCCGGAGCCGGAGGCGAAGACGTTGAGCAGGACCTTCGAGACCAGTGCCGCGCGCCGTACCTCGGCGGCCCGGTCGCGTGCGGTGTCCTCGTCCTCGTCCTCGTCGGGGTCGGGTGCCATCAGGCCGTCGAACTCGGCGGCCAGTTCCGGGTGGCGCTGCACGATGGAGTCGACGGACGCCTGCGGGTCCAGCAGCGCGGTCGGCAGGCCGATGTCCTCGACGACGCCGAGGCTGGCGGATTCCAGGGCGGCCTGCTCCTCGGGGTCGAAGAGGCGGGCGAGCAGTCGCCAGTACAGGACCTGGCGGCGGTTGTCGTGGGGATCGGGCCCGGGGGTCGGTGAAGTCGTCTGTCCGGCGGGCCGGTCGGTCGTCCGGTCCGTCATTTCCGCAGCAGCTTTCCGGCGCGCTCCCGCAGCACCGCGACGGCGTCGGTGGCGGCCTTCTCCGCCTTGACACCGGCCTTGTCGGTGGTGCCCCCGGCCCATTCCCCGGCGTGGATCGCGACCGTCTTCTTCCGTACGGTCCTCTCGACGGCCAGGGGCTGGAGGCGATGGGCCCCGGCGTCCCAGCGGAGCAGTCCGATGCACGCCCCGGACGCCGCTACGGCCTCGGGGGTCAGCGGTCCGGCGGCCGGAGCGCGGTCGGCGTCGACGGCGAGCGGGTGTCCGGCGACGGTGAACGTCAGTGCGTCGTCGTCCTGCTGAACGGTGTAGCCCTCCAGGAACACCGGGACCGCGATGCGTGCCGGGTGCCGGTCCAGGGGGGCGGTCACCGCGTCGGCGGCGGTGGGCAGGGCGACCCGGGCGGTGACGAACGCGTCGGCGGGCTCACCGGAGCGGGCGTGGGCGTCGTCCCAGATCAGGTCGTTCTCGCAGGTGATCGGCATGTCGGTGAGTTCCATGGCGCGGCCCTCGCCGACGGCGGCCAGGAGCGACATGTGCGGGCGCAGCAGTTGCCAGAGGCCGGCGCCGACGACCGTGTCGGGCTTGGGCGCCGACACACCGGCGCGCACCAGGCGGGGCGCGGAGCCGTCCGCGGGCTCGAACACCGCGTGGACCTGGGCCTGTACGGCGGTCGCGTGTTCGTGCACGTCGATACCGAGGGGCAGGAGACGGCCGGTGGCCGTGCCGGTCGGGGGGACGTGGGCGGCGCCGGGCAGGGTCAGCAGCATCGCGCGTGACCAGAGGTCGGCCCAGCGGCGTGCCGGTACGCGTTCCATCGAGGCGCCGGGACAGGACGCGGCGAGTTCGGCGGCGAAGCCGTCGAGGAGCGTCGCCAGTCGGCGCAGCGCCGGGTCCGGGAGCATCGCGGAGACGACCTGCGCCGCTCCGGAGACCACGTCGTGGTCGATGCCCTGCCAGCCGGAGCGGGCCAGGTCGGACAGCCAGGAGCGGGCGGCGGCCAGGAGGTTCGCCGCTTGCTGCTCGCCGGGTTCGGCGGTGGCCGACTCGCCGTCGGGGCGGCCGACCGCTTCCCGTATGCGAGCCGTCAGCGCGTCGTGGACGGAGCCGAGCAGTGCGGTGCGGGCGGCGGCGAGGGCGACGAAGTGGTCCTCGTCCGCGGCTCCGCCCGCCGCCTTCTCCGCGGCCTCGGCGACCCGGTCCGCCAGGGGCGTGCCCGCGAGGGCCTCGGCGAACTCGGCCAGGTCCGCGGCCCGGTCGGGCCGGGGGCGGAGCAGTCCGGCCACCAGCGCCCGGTCGAAGGCGTCGACGGCCGACAGTGCCTCGTCGAGTCCGGCGACGGGTTCGTGGAGCAGGTCGGTGCGCATCACGCCACCGCCCTGGTCGGCGGGAACCACTGCATCTCCGGCAACGGGGCGGTGGTCGGGGCGAGTTCCAGGTAGGCGAGGTGGCGCAGGAACCGGCTGAAGACGGGCGCGGCGGCCGCGGTGTCCCCCTGCGGCGGGCGGGTGCCGGTCATCTGGGCGGTGATGACCGGTGCGCTCGACGCGCCCTCCGCGATGTCGACCTTCAGGTAGCGGGCGACGCGCTCGGCTCCGTACTGCAGCACCGCCTCGCCGATGAGGGCCTGGATGTGTTTGCAGAACGATCCCCGCGCGCCGCCGCAGGGCCGGTTGTTGTTGGTGCTGCAGGCGAAGGCGTAGGTGCCGACCGCGACCGACGAGACGTAGACCCGTCCGATGTCCGAGCCGCTGGACACCACTCCTTGCAGGCGCCCGTCGGCCAGTTCGACGAACGGTACTTTGGCGAGCTTCCGCGGCCGTGCGGGTGCCGTCACCCGTGCCGTGCTCGACCTCTCCCAATCCGACAACGCACCACTCCTATGCAACAAAAAGGGGACGTCCTCGCCACACCGGCTGGACACGAACCGAACATACCTGCGCCCACTGACAACGCCCCGAACACGGCGGGACTGCTCAGGATGTGGGCGCGGGGATCCGGTGTACGGACCGGGTGTTGTCGGTGGTGCGGGCGGTTTCCTGTGGTGTGGACGGTGCGGAGTGCGTGCCGTGGGAGATGTGCCGTGGAGTGAGCGGCGCGGTGGTGCCCGTGCCGGTGCCCCGCCGTGCGGTCACGGACGTGGCCGGACCGCGCGGCAGGGCACCGGAGTTGTGTCAGGGGGCTGGGTTCGGGCCCTGTGCGGCCATGACCTCCTCGTACGGGGTCAGCGGGTAGTACGGGAGGATGTGGAGCAGGTCGTACTGGGGGCACGGCGCCTTGATGCACTGCTTGGGCGACGGCACGCAGATCTGGCCGACGGGCACCACGACGGCGGCGCACGGGCTCACCTGCGGCACGAGGGGGCCCTCGTCCGCGAGTGCCGGGGCCGCCGGGGTGAGGGACAGGGCGGTGAGAGCGGCCACCGTGGCGGCACGCAGCAGGTTCTCGATCACAACCAGCAGAGATAGCCCCACTTCCGGGTGACGCCGCACCACCGTCGAGAACAATCACCCGTACGCGTCATGGAGTTCACTCCGTGAACGTTCGTTCCTTGCCGCGCTCCGGCGCGGGGCGACCGTGCGGGAGCGCGGAGCGGCAGCGGTTGGGGCCGGAAGTGGTGAACACCGGCCATCGGCCGCCGGTACCGGGGCCATGACCTGCCGGAATACGCGGTCTGCCAGAATGGCCCCGAGAATCAGGGCGACGCGCGTCAGGAAACCGGTGTGAATCCGGTACGGTCCCGCCACTGTGACCGGGCTGCGACGGCCCGGAAGCCAGATACTGGCCGCGCCGCCTTCCCAGACGACCCAGGGGACGAGGACATCCCCCGGAAAGGGCCGGCCATGCCACGGATCCGCCGTGTACCGCTCGTACTCATACCGCTGCTCCTGCTGCCGCTCACCGGCTGCGGCTCCGACACCGGCGGCAAGGACGGGGCGGGGGCCGCGCCGGCCGCCGAGGGCTTCCCCTACACGGTCACCAACTGCGGTGTGAAAACGACCTTCGACGCCCCGCCGGAACGGGTCGTCACCATGAACCAGCACGTCACCGAGATCATGCTGGCCCTCGGACTCCGGGACCGGCTGGTCGGGACGGCCTACCTGGACGACAGCGTCCTGCCGGAGTACCGCTCCGCGTACGACCGGACCAAGGTGCTCGCGAAGGAGTACCCCTCCAAGGAGGTGCTGCTCGGCGCCAACCCCGACTTCGTCTACGGCGGGTACGACAGCGCCTTCGACGGGGCCAGGGGCCAGGACCGGGCGGAGCTCCGGAAGAACGGCATCGACACCCGGCTGAACATCGAGAACTGCACCGAGGGCGGGGTCGGCCTCGATCAGCTGGCCACCGAGATCACCCAGGTCGCCAGGACCTTCGGCGTACCGGAGCGCGGCAGCAGGCTGATCGCCCGGGAACAGCGGAAGGTCGCGGCGGTCGGGGCGGGCCTCAAGGGCTCCTCGCCCCGCTCGGTGTTCGTGTACGACTCCGGCGACAGCTCCGCGTTCACGGCGGGCGGCAAGGGCATCGGCAACGAGATCGTCGAGCTCGCCGGTGGCAGGAACGTCTTCGCGGACCTCGACGCCACCTTCGGCGACGTGTCCTGGGAAGAGGTCATCAAGCGCAGGCCCGAGGTGGTCGTGATCTACGACTACGGAGGCACCACGGTCGCGGCCAAGAAGAAGCGGCTGCTGAACGATCCGGCACTCGCGGACGTGCCGGCGATCAGGAACGAGAGGTTCGCGGTGCTCCCGCTGTCCTCGGCCGTGCTCGGGGTCCGGGTCGCCGACGCCGTACAGGACCTGGCCGGGCAGCTCCACCCCGGCACCCCGTGAGCGCGGGGTCCGCCCGCCCCGGCCCGAAGTCCGCCCTGCGCTCGGCCCCCGTCGTGATCGGCGTGCTCACGGTGCTGCTGCTCGCGGCGGCGGTGGCCGGTCTGGCGCTCGGTCCGGTACGGATTCCGCCGGGCGAGGTGCTGGGTGCGCTCCTGGGCGGTGAACGCACCGGTGCGTATCCGACGATCGTGTGGGAGGTGCGGCTGCCCAGGGTGCTGCTCGGGGCGGTGGTCGGCGCCGGGCTGGCCCTGTCGGGCGCGGTGCTCCAGGCGCTGGTACGCAACCCGTTGGCCGATCCGTTCCTGCTGGGCGCCTCGTCCGGGGCGTCGGCGGGCGCCGCCTCGGTCGTCGTGCTGGGGGTCGGCGCCGGGGTGGCCACCGATGTGGCGCTGCCCGTCGCGGCGTTCGCCGGGTCCATGGCCGCGCTGGTCGCGGTCTACGCGATGGCCCGGCGCGGCGGCACCATGACGACGGGCCGGCTGGTCCTGTCCGGGGTGGCGATCCAGTACGTGCTGTCCGCGTTCACCAGTCTGATCCTGGTGCTGTCCTCCCGGGCCGAGCACGTGCGGGCGATCCTGTTCTGGACCCTGGGCGGTCTGGGGGGTGCCCGCTGGGACCAACTGGTGCTGCCCGCCGTGGTCCTGGGCGCCGGGGCCGTGCTCCTGATCTGTCTGGCCCGCCCGCTGGACCTGCTGCTGACCGGCGAGGAGGGGGCCCGCAGTCTCGGGCTGGACCCCGGGCGCTTCCGGGGCTGGGCCTTCGTGCTGGTGTCGCTGATCGTCGGCGTGCTGGTCGCCTACAGCGGGGCGATCGGCTTCGTCGGTCTGATGGTTCCGCACGCCGCCCGGCTGGTCGTGGGCGCGTCCCACCGCAGGCTGCTGCCGGTGACCGCGCTCGGCGGGGCCGTCTTCCTGCTGCTGGCCGATCTGCTGGCGCGGACCGTCGCGGCCCCGGAGGAGATTCCCGCCGGGGTGGTCACCGCCCTGGTCGGCGGCCCGTTCTTCCTCTGGCTGCTGCGCCGCTCCAGCCGTACCGAAGGGATCACCGGATGAACCCGGCACCGTCCCCGACGGCGCTCGTCGCCGACGGAATCGGCTACGGGGTGGCCGGCCGCACCCTGCTCGACGCGATCACACTGGACGCCGCCCCCGGGGAGACGGTCGGCCTGGTCGGGCCGAACGGCAGCGGCAAGACCACCTTCCTGCGCTGTGTGTACGGCGCCCTGCGTCCCGCGACGGGCCGGATCCTGCTGGACGGAGTGGACGCCGCGGCCCTCGGCGTGAAGGAACGGGCCCGCCGCGTCGCCGTCGTGCCGCAGGACAGTCCCGGCACCTTCGGCCTGACCGTGCGCCAGGTGGTGGCGATGGGCCGGAGCCCGCACAAACGGTTCTGGGAGCAGGACGACGCCGACGACGCCCGCCGCATCGACCGGGCCCTGCGGCGCGTCGGCGCGGCGTCCCTGGCCGACCGGCGGTTCGAGGAACTGTCCGGCGGGGAACGGCAGCGGGCCCTGATCGCCCGCGCCCTGGTCCAGGAACCGGGACTGCTGGCGCTCGACGAGCCCACGAACCATCTGGACATCCGCTACCAGTTGGAGATCCTCGGCCTGGTGCGGACGCTGGGCACCACCAACCTGCTGGTGCTGCACGACCTCAACCTGGCCGCCTCGTACTGCGACCGGCTGTTCGTCCTCGGCGCCGGACGGCTGGTGGCGTCCGGCACCCCGCACGAGGTGCTGACGGAGGAGCTGCTCGCCGAGGTCTACGGGATACGGACCCGGATCGGCGTCCATCCGGTCACCGGCTCCCCCAACGTCGTCTACCTCCCGCCCTCATGAGCGACGGCGCCTTCCCCACCGGGCACGGGCCCTGCGGAGCCCGGTTCCGGCCGTCGGGGCACAGGACGTGAACGGCTCCTGCCGCACGGCTTTCAGAACCGTGCGGCAGGGATCCGCGGGCCTCCCCGGGATCAACCGGCCCCGACGGCCTCGGCGACGGGTCCGCCGGAGGGTTCGGGACGGCTGATCGTGCAGACCAGGGCGTCGTCCCGGACGTCGGCGACGACGGTGTCGCCCGGCTCCGCCTCGCCGCTCAGCAGCAGGGACGCGATGCGGTTGTCGAGCTCGGTCTGGATGGTGCGGCGCAGCGGGCGGGCCCCGAACTCCGGCTGGTGGCCGTGCGCGACGAGGAGGGTCTTCGCCGCCTCGGTGATCTCCAGCTCCAGTCCCTGGGCGCGGACGCGGCGCCTGCTGCCGTCCAGCATGAGGTCGACGATCCGGCCGAGGTCGTCCCTGTCCAGGCCGTGGAAGATGATCGTCTCGTCGACGCGGTTGAGGAACTCCGGCGGGAAGTGGCCCCGCAGGTCTCCCATGAGGTCGTCCCGGATCTCGGAGACGTCCCCCTTGTGGGCGAGGATGCGCTGGGCCCCGATGTTGGAGGTCATGATGACGACGGTGTTGCGGAAGTCCACCGTCCGCCCCTGCCCGTCGGTGAGGCGTCCGTCGTCGAGGACCTGGAGCAGCGCGTTGAAGATGTCGGGGTGGGCCTTCTCCACCTCGTCGAAGAGGAGCACGCTGTACGGCTGGCGGCGCACCTTCTCCGTGAGCTGGCCGGCCTCCTCGTGGCCGACGTATCCGGGAGGCGCGCCGACGAGCCGCGAGATGGTGTGCTTCTCCTGGAACTCGCTCATGTCGAAGCGGACCATGCGGTTCTCGTCGCCGAACAGCAGGTCCGCCAGCGCCTTGGCGAGTTCGGTCTTGCCCACGCCGGTGGGGCCGAGGAAGAGGAAGGAGCCGACCGGCCGTTTCGGGTCGCCCATGCCCGCGCGGTTGCGGCGCACCGCCTCCGCGATCGCGGTGACCGCCTCGTCCTGGCCGACCACGCGGGAGTGCAGCGCGTCCTCCAGCTTGAGCAGCTTCTCCTTCTCGCTGGCGGTGAGCTGTGCGACCGGGATGCCGGTGCGGCGGGAGACGACATCGGCGATGTCGGCGGTGATGACGTCCATGACGCCCTCGCGCCGTTCCGCGATCCCGGCGAGTTCGGCCTCGGTCTCGGCGATCTCGTCCTTCAGCCCGGACGCCTTCTCGAAGTCCTCGGCCGCCACCGCCTCGTCCTTCTCCCGCCTCAGCTCGGCGAGCCGGTCCTCGCGGGAGACGACCTCGGTGGACTTGCCGAGCGACCGCAGCCGCACCCTGGCACCCGCCTGGTCCATGAGGTCGATGGCCTTGTCCGGCAGGAAGCGGTCGCTGATGTAGCGGTCGGAGAGCTCGGCCGCCGCAACCAGCGCGTCGTCGGCGAAGCGGACCTGGTGGTGGGCCTCGTAGGAGTCCCGCAGGCCCTCCAGGATCTGGATGGTCTCGTCGACCGTCGGCTCGGGCACCATGACGGGCTGGAAGCGGCGCTCCAGGGCGGCGTCCTTCTCCACGTACTTGCGGTACTCGTCGATGGTCGTCGCGCCGATGACGTGCAGTTCGCCCCGGGACAGGGCGGGCTTGAGGATGTTGCCCGCGTCCATCGCGCCCTCGCCGGACGCCCCCGCGCCGACCACCGTGTGCAGCTCGTCGATGAACAGGATCGTCGAGTCCGAGGCGGCCTTGACCTCGTCGATGACGTTCTTCAGCCGCTCCTCGAACTGGCCCCGGTACTGGGCCCCGGCCACCAGGCCGGAGAGGTCGAGGGTGATCACCCGCTTGTCCTTGAGCGTCCGGGGGACGTCCCCGGACACGATGCGCTGGGCGATGCCCTCGACGATCGCGGTCTTGCCGACACCGGGCTCGCCGATGAGCACCGGGTTGTTCTTCGAGCGCCGCGAGAGGACCTCCACGGTCTGCTCGATCTCGTCGGCCCGGCCGACCACGGGGTCGAGCTTCCCGGCCTTCGCCGCCTCGGTCAGGTCCCGTCCGTACTCGTCGAGCGTGGGGGTGTCGCTGGTGCCGGTCGCCGGGGTGCCCTCGGCCCTCGCCGCGCTGTCCGCCTCGCGACGCAGCCGGTCGGTGTCCGTGCCGTAGGCGCCGAGCAGTCTGGCCGCGCCGGACTCCCGGGTGTCCAGGAGCGCGCCGAGGATGTGCTCGGGCCCGATGTAGGAGACGCCGGCCGCCTGCGAGCGCTCGTACGCCTGGAGCAGCACGCGCTTGGCGGCGGGCGTCAGGCTCGGTTCCGCGGACGGTGTGGCGCTCTCCCCGGGCAGGACGTCCTCGATCTGTTTGGCCAGTTGTTCGGGGTCGGCCCCGGCCCGTGCGAGCAGGGTGCGGGCCGGTTCCACCTGGGTGGCGGCCCACAGCAGGTGCTCGGTGTCCAGGTCCCGGCTGCCGTCACCGGTCGCGCGCGTGGTCGCGCGGCCTATCAGCTCGCGGGCCGACTCCGTCAGCAGCCGCCCGATGGGGACCCGCTGCACCTGAGGGGGCGAGGAGGCGGGAGACATCCCGAAGAAGCGGTTGAGCAGTTCGGAGAACGGGTCCGGGCCGCCGAAGGAGCCGAAGGAGGACATGGTCATGATCACCGTCCGGGGTGTGCGGGGCGGGGAGAGGGCGCGAGGGGCCGCCGGCCCGGACCTCCGTGCGCCGGGTCCGGGGCTCATCGGTCGTCGAGGTCTCCTCGCGGCCCCCATGGGCAGGTGTTTTCACTAGACCAACGCGGACGGGGTCCCGCAACGGCGGGGAGGGCCGCCCGCCGCCCCCTGTTGGCGTTCGTCACCGCGTCATGGACGTTCCGGCCGGGTGGCGGGCCGGCCGGGACGCCGCCGATCGGGTGATGTGCGGCCGGTCTTTCGGCCATCCGCGCCGTCCCCGTACCGCCCGTCGCGCGCCGGGGGCCGCCCGCCGCCTGGCCGGGTTCCGGGCCCCCGCCAAGACTTGGGGTCATGAGCGACAGCGAAAAGTCGGAGGACCTGCACGGCGGCCCCGGACACCTCGTGCTGCTGGCGGTGGTCTTCGCCGTGCCCGTCCTCAAACTGGCCTGGACGCTGGGCAGCGGCGGCGCGGCGAGCGAGGCGCTCGTCGCCATGGAACCGGCCAACTGGCCCAACGTCCTGATCGGCATGCTCCTCAACGACGCGCCGCTCACCACGGTGCTCGCCGTCGTGGTCTCGCGCATCACGTACGCCTACTTCGTCGCCCGGAGCAGCGCCCGCGTACGGGCCGACGCCCCGCTCCTCCGGTCGTTGCTGTCGGCCGCCGTCGTCCCGGCAGCCTTCGCGCTGGTCGTCGGGGCGTTCCACGGGCTGTGGTGGGGGGCCGCCACCGGTCTCGCCTCGTACGCGCTGCGCCTCGGGGTGATCGCCGAGTACCGCACCGGCCGCCGCGAGCGCGGCAGCGGGCGGCGTGTCGGCACCGCTCCCTCCGGCTGGCGCGAACGCGCCGCGGACGCCTCGTGGGCGTTCGCCATGCTGCTGGCCGTGGGGGTGCTCCCGGCGCTCGCCCTGGCCGGGGCGCTGGACGGCCGGTCCTGGTCCGGCGTCGTGGAGTGCGACATCGACACCGGGCACGGGAACGAGCGGGCGCGTCTGGTGGAGCTGGGCCGTCAGGGCAACGGTGTCGTCGGCTGGGACATCGAGGCCGACGAGGTGGTCAACGGTCTCAACTGCGGGGCCTCCAGGAGCGATGTGGTCCGTGCGCCGTGGTGGCGCTCCTGAGGGATGTACCGCCGCTGTCCGAGGCGCTCCCAGGAGCGTTATCGGTGGTCGAAGCCATGAAGAACGTATGGTTTCGGACAGTCGAACGAGGGTCCCGGTGTCTCATGAAGCGGGCGTCCGCCCCCGTGCGCCGGCGCCGTCGCGGCGCGGGCCCGGCAGCCCGCACCCGGTGTCCTCGGGGTGGGTCGTACGCACTGCCGGTACGGCCTCGCACCGGTCGGCCCCGGTCGGTCGCCGACCGGTGCGGGGCCGTCGGCCGGCCTCCGCCGGGCCCTCCCGTCCGCCCTGCCGCGGCCCTCAGCTTTGGCGCATTCCATTTCCGGATTTCTACGTGCTTGTCGGTGCGGTACGCCACGCTGGTCCCATACCGCCCAACACCGGCTTGGAGGCCAGTAGTGGACGCCCAGGACCTCGCGCAGCTCGCCGACAAGGAGTTCGAGCAGATGCTCACCTCGAACATCCATCCGCCCACCCGTGACGCGACGACGTGGGAGGCGATCACCCACCCCGACAATCTGCCGCGGGCCCGGAAGATCCTCACCCACGTCCACGAGCGGACCGCGAGTGTCCTGCGCCGCCGCAAGACCGAGCGGGAGGAGTTCCACGCCCAGTGCCTCGCCCGGGGCGAGGCCGGCAAGCGCGAATGGTTCGCGACGCGCGCCGAGTTCGAGTCGCTGCGCCGCCGCACCGCCAACTTCCACCAGCGGGTCCAGCGGGCCATCTCCGAACTGGGCGAGGAGCAGCGGAACGTGAACCGCGCGCAGAGCCACAGCTCGGGCCAGCAGAGCCGGGAGACGCTCCGCGAACTGGCGCTGGCCGTCCAGCGCCACCAGGCGGCCCACGCCCGGGACGGCGGCGGTGCCGAGCAGACGGACCACGAGCTGTGGCGGCACCTCGACCGGCTGACCGTGCCCACGGGTCCCGCCCAGGAACCGACGACCCTGCGCACGATGCTCGACATCTACTGGACCGACGTGCGCCCGCCCCGGTCCCAGGAGCGGCACACCGCCCCCGACTCCCCGCCCCCGGGCCGTCCCGGTGTCCCGCAGGCCCGTCGCGCGCCCGCTCCGGACGGCCTCGCGACGTAGTGGGGTCCCGCGCGGGGGTCGTGGCCGCTCTCAGGGGCGCCTCACCCTCCCGTCACCCCGTCGAGACGCTCGCGCACCAGGTCGGCGTGGCCGATGTGGCGCGCGTACCCGGAGATCATGTGCAGGTGGATCACGCGCAGCGAGTACTCCTCGCCCGCGTGGATGAAGGTGTCGTCCAGCGAGGCACCGGCGACGGTCTCGTCCGCCAGCCGCCATTCCTCGACGAGGCGGGCGTGGTCCTCGGCGGCGCGGGCCGGGTCGAGGTCCTCGAAGTCCGCGTCCTTGCCCTTCTCCGGGGCATACATCGGATCGAATGTCCGGCCCGCGAACCGCTCCCGGAACCAGGTGCGTTCGGCCTTCGCCATGTGGCGGATCAGCCCCAGGAGCGTGAGGTTGGACGGCTCGACGGTCTGTTCGGCGAGTTGTTCCCCGGTCGGCCCCGCGCACTTGTGCAGGAGGGTGTTGCGGAACCACGCGAGATAGCCCGTGAGCATCTCCCGCTCATCGGCCACGAGCGAGCCGGACTTGCGTGTCACTTCGGGGGCTGTCCATGTCAGCGCATGATGATGCCCCGCACGCGAGGGAGCGGGCCAGGGATTTCACCTGCCGTCGTCGTCCTCGACCGTCCAGGTGCTCGTGGTGGAGCCGGTGAGGGAGGTGACCGCGCCGAGCACCAGGAACAGGGCGAGCAGCGCCTTGCCCGCGCCGCTCATGACGAGCGGCCGGGTGGCGGAACGCGCCTGCTGCGGCGGTACGGAGAGGTCGTCGTCGCCGAAGAAGCCCTTGGGGTACGCCGGGGTGAGCATCAGGAAGTACGCGTAGAAGCGCATCGTGTAGCGGAGCACGGCGGCCGTGGCCTCGAAGAGGGGGCGCGGCATGCGGCCCAGGATCAGGGTGATCAGCCACCACACGACCCCCACCGCCCACCAGCCGGACGCGGCGAGGCCCTGCACGATCGCCGCCGGGATCATCAGGATCAGGCGGAAGAGGACGGCCAGCCGGTTGAGCGTGGTGGGGACGACCTCGATGCGGGCCGGGTAGTCCGGTGCCGGACCGAGGGTGAACGGCGGGTAGCGGTCCACGAGCAGCAGGCTGCTCGCCCCGACCCGTACCTGGTAGCCGAGGTATCCGGCGAGGAAGCGGAAGAACGGTCCGGGCAGTCGCCCCAGGAACAGCGCGGCGAACCAGCCGAGGACGACCGTCACCACGGCGGCGATGTGCAGGAAGAACAGCACGACGAAGTGCGGGATCAGGAGCAGCAGCCGTACCAGGACGGTGAGTCGGCGCTGGCGCGGCGGCTCGATGACGTCCAGCAGGGGCAGCTGTTCCTCGGCGGTCCATGTCCTGGGGCGCGGACTCCACTGGACGTCAGCCATGTCGCTCCTCGTCGGGGGGTGGTCCGTACGCCATCGGCACACACGACGTCACCCCACGCTGGGGCGGACGGGGAGGTCCCGCAATCGGTCATGGGCCGATCGGGTGGCCCTGCCGGGCCCGGGGGCGTTCGGGCACGGACGGGGGTCGAGGAGAAGCCCCGGCCGGATCGGGGGAATCCAGCCGGGGTGGCTTTTGTGGGCGCGATACGCGGCATCCACATATAGGTGAACGATAAACCACCACGCTCCGTTCCCGGAAACCCGCCCCCGCACTGTGACTCACGGCACTGGGCGCGGGATCCGGCGAAGCGGCTCAGCCGGCGGCGGGCGCCTCGGAGCCGTAGCGGCGACGGAAGCGCTCGATACGGCCGGCCGTGTCGAACACCCGGCCGCTCCCGGTCCAGAACGGGTGGCTCGCCGACGAGGTCTCCACGTCGATCACCGGGTAAATCCGGCCGTCCTCCCAGGTCACCCGCTCGTCCGCGGTCGCGGTCGTACGGATCAGGAAGGCCGCTCCCGCGGCCCGGTCGCGGAAGACCACCGGACGGGAGACGGGGTGGATGCGGGACTTCATGCTCATTGCCTCCTCAGGCTGCTGCGGGAGCGCCGCTCCGTGAAGCGGCGCGGGACGGGCCGGCGCGGAACGGGGAGGACGACCCTCTCCGGTCAGCGCTCCTCCCGGAACGACACGTGCCGCCCCACGACGGGGTCGAACTTGCGCAGGACCAGCCGGTCGGGATCGTTCCGGCGGCTCTTGCGGGTCACGTAGCTCCACCCCGTTCCGGCCGTCGACCGGAGCGTCACTACGGGACGGGTCTCACTGCGGGCCATGGGCACCTCCGGGCTCCTTCTCCACCGAACCCCCTCCCCTCATGGGAATGGGTTTCGTTTTCGTTCTGGTGTCGTAACGCGACACCCCCCGGTCGCATTCCCGCCCGCGCACCCCGGGCGGGAACGAGACGGAACCTTGCGCTCCGGAGTCGCGCACACGCGGTCCGCGACAGCACGGAGTACCCCTCTTCGCATTCGCCACGTTCCGCCCCAGCGCACGAACCGCAGGAAGACGCGCGGGCGCGCGACCGTCCGCACGCGCCGGATCACTTGCGCCAACGTCCGCCGCCAGCAAGGCTGTTCGACGGATCGACGCAGCGCGCAGCCTGTGACATATGCCAGAAGCAACAACCCATCGAGTGTTGCCAAATCCCTTACGGGCTCCCCCGGCCTGTGCGACAGTCGTCTTCGGTCCACCATTCAGACCTGGTAGCGCCGCGCCTGTATCGGAGTACGAGATGCCGTCCCCGCTGTCCGCGGACCGCCCCGCCCCTCACCCGCCCGAGCACGATGCCGTGGCCACCCTGATCGACCGGACCCGGCGGCTGCGCGGCGACGTGAATGCCGTGCGGCGCGAAACGGTGCCGGTCGACGATGAGGACCCGCAGGCGCGGTGGCAGCGGGCGCTCTGCGACCTGGCGGTCAGCCATCTCGACAACCTCGGTGCGCATCTGGGACAGCTGAGGGACGGCCTGCGGCCGCAGGTGCCGGAGCAGCTCAGGGACACACCGCCGCAGGACACTGCGGCAAGGGCCGCCGAGGAGCCGCGGCAGGGGTCGCTGATCGGCCGGGTGGGCAGCGCGGAGTGGAATCTGCTCACCGACGAGGTCAGCTGGTCCGAGGAGCTGTTCCAGATCTTCGGCAGGTCCCCCGAGGCCGGTCCGCTCTCGCTGGACGAACTCCCCTCCGTACTCGTCCCGGAGGACCAGCCCCTGCTCACCGCGCTGGTGACGGGCTGCCTGGTGGACGGGAAGCCGATAGACGGCGAGTTCCGCATCGTACGGCCCGACCGCCGGACCCGCACGCTCCACATGATGGGCGAGCCCGTCCTCGACACGGACGGCTGCACCGCCTCCATGTGGGCCGTCCTGCGTGACGTCAGCGAACTGCGACGGAGCCAGCAGACGGTACGGCGGAGCCACGACACGCTCCGCCGCCGCCAGGACAGGGCACGGACCGAGCACCGCATGGCCGTCGAACTCCAGCAGGCCGTGCTCCCCCCGTGGCGGGGTTCGTCACGGTCCCCCTCGCGGGGAGCCGGCGCACTGGACGTGGCGGCCCACTACCTCCCTTCGGAGTCGAGTTCGCTCATCGGCGGCGACTGGTACGACGCACTGGACCTGCCGGACGGCAGGACCGTGCTCACGGTCGGTGACCTGACCGGCCACGGCATCCCGGCCACCTCGGCGATGGCGATGCTGCTGGGAGCGCTGCGCGGAATGGCCGTGGCAGGCATCGAGCCGGGCGCCCTCATGGGGCATCTCAACCAGTTGCTGGAGACCTCCGTCCAACCCGCTCTGGGCAGTGCGTTGTGCTGCCGTTTCGATCCGACGACCGGCGTCCTGGCCTGGGCCCAGGCGGGACACCCCGCGCCGCTGCTGTTCCGCGCCGGGAAGGGGCGCCCGCTGCCCCCACCGGACGGGGTCCTCCTCGGCGCGGCCTCCGGGGTCACGTACGAGCAGGACGAGGTGCACCTGCTGCCGGGCGACGTGCTGGTGCTGCACACCGACGGGCTGAACGGTCACGACGGCCGGGGTGCGGACCCGGACGCGCTGCTCGCTCTGGCACCGCGCTTCGCACGGGCCGGTTCGGCACAGGAGTGCCTGCGGACCGTCCTGACGGAGTTCGGTGGCACCGAGCGCCTGGACGACGCGTGCGTGCTCGTCGCCCGCCTCGAGGCGTAGAACGGCACGACGGCACCCGTGACGGAAGGCATGGACACCCGCGACACCGGGCACGGCGCGGGACACGGCAGCACGAAGCCGCCTGCCCACGGAGCAGTGCCCGAACGGCCGGTGGCCGGACGGTGACGGACCGGACCGCTGCGATCGGCCGGCACGAGGTCAGCCGGACCGTGGCGTCCGGACGATCGACGGGCGGCGCCCCTCGTCGTGGCGCCCCCGGTCAGATCTCCGCGGAACGCCTGGGCTGTTTGATGATGGACTGCGGCATGGAGAGCTTGATCTCCTCGCGCAGTTCCGCGATCTTCGCGTAGCCCGCGAACTGGCCGGTGAGCCGGTACATTTCGCGCAGCCGGTCCCAGGTGCGGTGCGAGGAGGTCTCCCCCATCGTCACCAGGGCGAGTCGCGCGTAGCGGTCCGCCTGTTCGGGATCGTCGGCGATGAAGCACGCCGAGGCGAGCGAGATGTAGTCGAAGATCTTGGACCGCTGGCGGCCGTTGACCCGGAGCTCCAGCGCCTGTTTGGCGTGGCGCTGGGCCACGATCGCCGCCGACGGATCGTGCTCGGCGAGGGTGCGGAACGCCAGGGCCTGCATGCCGTGCAGGTCCGCCTCGTCGAACATCTGCATCCAACTGGGCGGCGGCACATCGCTCTTGTCCGAGACGAAGAGCTCTTCGGCCTTGCCGAGCGTGCGTCGCATCGCCTGGCCCCGGCCCATGGAAGCCTGGGCCCACGCCTCGATGGTGTACAGCATCGCCCGGGTGCGGGGCAGCACCTCGTCCCCCGAACCGGACTTGGCGAGTTTCATCAGGTCCAGGGCGTCGTCGGGACGGCCGAGGTGGACCATCTGCCGGGCCGCTCTGGAGAGCGCCTCGCCCGCCCGCGGGCGGTCCCCGCCCTCGCGCGCCGCGTGGGCCGCGATGACGAAGTACTTCTGGGCGGTCGGTTCGAGTCCGATGTCGTGCGACATCCATCCCGCGAGCACCGCCAGGTTGGCCGCCACGCCCCACAGCCGGCGTTGCAGGTGTTCGGGGTGGCGGTAGGCGAGCATGCCGCCCACCTCGTTGAGCTGGCCCACCACGGCCTTGCGCTGGAGTCCGCCGCCCCGGGACGCGTCCCAGGCGCGGAACACCTCGACGGACCGTTCGAGCGCTTCGATCTCCTCCGACCCGATGGGCGCGGCCTCGTACCGGTCGAAACCGGCCTGCTCCGCGTGCAAGGAGTCGTTGATCCGTGGGACTTCGGCCGCCAGCACGGGGTCCGTGTGCAGCCAGTCGTGCATGGGGCCGGTGATGGTCGATCCTGCGGCGAGCGCGGCGCCCGCGCTCACCAAGCCGCGTCGGTTGAGCATGAGGTCCATTCCCGTGAATTCGGTGAGGACCGCTGCCGTCCGCTCGGGCGCCCACGGCAGCCCGTCGGGATTGTTCTGCGTCCCGACGCCCCGCCGTTTGCCTGCACGCCCGCGTCGGCCGAACCCGAGGTCCTCGATGGTCACGACACGACCGAGCCGCTCGGTGAACAGGGCAGCCAGCACCTCGGGCACGGGATCGCGGGGTGACTCCCCCATGTCGATCCAACGCCGCACCCGCGAGGTGTCGGTGGCCAGTTGCGGATGGCCCATGGCCGCCGCCTGCCTGTTCACCATTCTCGCGAGTTCGCCCTTGGACCAGCCGGCGAGGCCGAACAGGTCGGACAGGCGGGTGTTGGGTTCTCCGGTCACGTCAAGCCCCCAGGTTCTCGGCTGTGTTGACAGTAACCCCCTGAACCCCCTGTCAGATGCCCTGCGACTATTCGCCATGGTTCGCCAGGGCACGCCACATGGTCTGCCACCCGGAGTCCGGTGTCAGGTAGGAAAGCGCCACCCCCGCCCGGCAGCCCTAGGTACTCCCCAGGGTGCCGAACGGTCGCCGGGCCGGGGCGGCGCACGCAACTTGTCGGCGCACGAAGGGATCTGTCTCGCTCATGTACACAGCATCGTCCTCCGTGACCGCCCCGCCCCGGCCGCTCCGCCCCCTGGGGGCGGGCGGCGGACCGTATCTCACCCCGCACGCCGCTCCGTCGGTGCCCGGCACGGTCCGCCCGCGTCGGCCCGCGGTTCCCGGCGGTCCGGCGCTCAGCGGACGGCTGGACCTGTCCGGTCCGCAGGGCGCGCAGCTGAGGATGGTGATCACCTCGGTGCAGCGGATCTGTCCCGAGTTCAATCCCGTCCAGGTGCTGCGCCGCAGCGGCCGTTCGGTCCTGCTCGTCGGCTCCACCGGGCGGACGACCGCGGTGGCCAAGTGCTTACTGGACCACTCGCCCGCGTGGTCGGAGCGGTTCCGGCACGAAATAGCTGCATACCGTGCGTTCGTCCGGCACCGTCCCCCGGTGCGGGTGCCGCGTCTCATCGCGGCCGATCCGGAGAACTGCACGCTGGTGATCGAGCGGATGCCGGGACGGGTGGCGGCGCTGACCAGGCACCCGTCGGAGGCTCCGCCCCGCGCCGATGTGCGGGCCGTGCTCGGTGCGATCAGCCGGGTCAACGAGTGGCGGCCGGCCCCGGGGCTCTTCGACGCCCCGCTGGACTACGCCTCCCGGATCTCCCGCTACCACGAGCTGGGTCTGTTCACCGACCGGGACCTGGGCGACCTGCAGAAGCTGCTGCACGGTCTGGCGCACGCGGGCGGACGTCAGGGCATGGGGCAGTTCTGCCACGGTGACGCGCTGCTCTCCAACATCCTGCTGTCGCCCACGGGGCCGGTGCTGGTCGACTGGGAGCACGCGGGCTGGTACCTGCCGGGCTACGACCTGGCGACGCTCTGGACGGTCCTGGGGGACGCGCCCGCGGCGCGGCGCCAGATCAGCCAGCTCGCCCAGGCCAAGGGGCCCGCGGCGCGTGACGCGTTCCTGGTGAACCTCATGCTGGTCCTGACCCGGGAGATCCGCACGTACGAGACCGCCGTCCAGCGGGCCATGCGTGATCCGATGCCCGCCGGAGCCGGTCAGGACCGGCCCGGGGCCCTGTCGTCGAGCGAGGAGCAGCGACTGCTGCTGCGCCGGCTGCACGACGACTGCGCCATGGCCCGCAGAGCCGTACGAGCCGCGGTCGGCACTCGCTGACCTGCCCAGGGGGACGCGCCGCGGGCCCGGTGCCGACACACCGGGTCCGCGCGCGTCGTGGTGGTTCAGCGCGTGCGGACGATGTCCACGTCGGACGCCTTCACGAAGGCGATCCGGTGGCCGATCTGCACCGTCACGTACTTCTCCCCGCCACTGAAGTACGTGTGGTCGAAGGGGGCCGAGGAGTCGATCGTCGGCGCGTAGAAGTAACCCGTGGGCGCCTCGCCGCCGCCGGGGTACGACTGGCCCGCCCCGATCGTGTACGGGAGCGGCGAGCCCACCCGCTTGTCCCCGAAGTCCGCGGGGTACTCGGACTTCTCCGGATACGCCACCCCGTACACCGGGACGTCGGTGCGGCCGGCCTTCGCCCTGACCACGTAGCCGGAGGTGGGTGTGGTGCTCCGGGTGTGGGCCGGGGTCCGGAACCACGCCTTCTTGCCGTACCACCAGATCGCCGTCCAGCCGGGGGCGTGGTCCGCGACGACCGCCTGCTGGGTGGCGCTGATCTTGCTGCCCCAGTCGGCGGCGCAGTTCGTGCCGGGCGAGCCGTCGGGGTGCAGGCCGGGGTCGGAGAAGAGGGGCGCGTCGGCGGAGGGCGCGGTGTGCAGCGGGACGGCACTGGAGCCCTGGGCCGGCAGGTCCGCGCCCTTCTCGCAGTCGCGGAAGACCTGCTGGTTCTTCTTGAAGTCCGGGCTGATGGTGACGAGTTCGCTGCTGCGGGGTGCGGTCGGCACCGTGGGCTTGCCGAGCAGCTTCATGAAGCGGTTCCAGTCCCAGTACGGGCCCGGGTCCCAGTGCATGTTCCTGGTTCCGGCCGCGGTGGTGGGCGGCACCCCGTCGTGGCCGATGATGTGCTGGCGGTCGAGCGGGATGTCGTACTTGGCGGCGAGGTAGCGCACCAGCTTGGCGGTGGAGCGGTACATCTCGGGGGTGTACCACTTGGCGCCGTCGACGGCGACGCCCTCCTGCTCGATGCCGATGGAGTGGCTGTTGACGTACCAGTTGCCCGCCTGCCAGGCCACGTCCTTGTTCTTTACCATCTGGGTGACGTGGCCGTCGGCCGAACGCACCACGTAGTGGGCGGACGCCTGCTTCAGCGGGTTCTGGAAGATCTTCAGCGTGGTGTCGTAGTCCTCCTCGGTGTCGTGCAGGACGATGAAGCGGATCTTGTTGGTGTTCGGCCGGTCCGCGGTGTCGTAGTTCCCGTACGTCTCCTTGTCGGCGGGGTCGCCCGTCTGTCGGTAGGCCGCCGGAACCCAGTCGCACGCGAGGCCGCGCGGGCATTCCGGCCGCACCTCGTCCGCTCCGGCCTGGGTCACGGGACTGAGCAGTGCCATGCTCAGTGCGCCGACGCCGGTGAGCGCGAGTGCGAGTCCGGTCCTCTGCTTGGACGTCATGACAACCCTTCTTTGGAGCCGTGCGTGTCGAGCCGGGCGTGCTGAGCGGGCCGAGCCCGCGTGATCCGTTCCGCTGATCCGCTGTGCGCGCACACTCTCCGACCTGACATGACAACGAGTCAAGGGATCGGCCGAGGTCGCGGGCCGAGCCAGTGGCCCAGACCTCTGAAAGGGTCTTTGACCTGCACCCGGAAAGATTCAACCGGCCTTCGGCGACGGTCCGTTGCCGGGCTCCCGCGGAGCGGGCGCCCGGCATCGGGCACACCCCGGGCACCACCCACAGGCATGCTTTTTATCTGACTAATCCGGAATATGAGTACCTCGAACGGCCGAAGGGTAGTGCTCGCGCGGAAATGATCGAGGCCGCTCGACAGCCGTGCGGCGCCCCTGGAAAGGCCGAACGTACATGCCTCAGCCCTTCACCCTGCCGGATTTCTATGTTCCGCATCCGGCGCGGCTCAACGCCCATGTCGAGGAGGCCCGGGCGCACACCAAGGAATGGGCCCGCAGCATGGGGATGGTGGAGGGTTCGGGCATCTGGGACGAGAAGGACCTCGACTCCCACGACTACGCGCTGCTGTGCGCGTACACCCATCCCGACTGCTCGGCCGAGGCCCTCTCACTGGTCACCGACTGGTACGTGTGGGTCTTCTTCTTCGACGACCACTTCCTGGAACTGTTCAAGCGCACCCTGGACCGGGAGGGCGGCAAGCGGTATCTGGACCGGCTGCCCGCGTTCATGCCGATGGAGCGCGGGGCCCCGGTGCCGGAGCCCGTGAATCCGGTCGAGGCGGGGCTGGCCGACCTGTGGGCGCGGACGGTGCCGGGCATGTCCGACGCCTGGCGGGCCAGGTTCGCCGAGGCGACGGAGAACCTGCTCAACGAGTCGCTGTGGGAGCTGGCCAACATCGACGAGGGGCGCATCGCGAACCCCGTCGAGTACATCGAGATGCGCCGCAAGGTGGGCGGTGCGCCGTGGTCGGCGGGGCTCGTGGAGTACGCGGCCGGTGCGGAGGTGCCCGAACAGGTGGCCGGGGAGCGGGCGCTGCGGGTGCTGCGGGACGCCTTCTCCGACGCCGTGCATCTGCGCAACGACCTCTTCTCGTACCAGCGGGAGGTGGAGGAGGAGGGCGAGAACAGCAACGGCGTACTGGTCCTCGAACGCTTCCTCGGCTGTTCCACGCAGGAGGCCGCCGAGGCGGTGAACGATCTGCTGACGTCCCGGCTGCAGCAGTTCGAGAACACCGTCCTGACCGAACTCGGCCCGCTCTGCGCACAGAAGGGCCTGGATCCCGCGCGAACCGCGTCGGTCCTCGCGTACGTCAAGGGTCTGCAGGACTGGCAGTCCGGCGGTCACGAGTGGCACCTGCGTTCCAGCCGCTACATGAACGACGGCGCGGTCGAGGCGGGCACGGCCGAGGTGGGCTCGACCGGCTTCGGCATGGCCGCGGCCTCGCTCCGGTTCACCGCCCGCTCGGAGTCGGCCCGGCTGCGCAGCCACACCCATGTGCCCCACCGGCGGGTCGGCCCGTCCCTGCTGCCCGACTTCGAGCTGCCCTTCGGCACGACGCTCAGCCCCCATCTGGGCGGGGCGCGGCTGCGGGTCGTCGACTGGGCGGACCGCATGGGCCTCCTGAAGTCGCAGCCGGGGGTGCCCGGTTCACAGATCTGGGACGAGCAGCGGCTCGTCGCGATCGATCTGCCGCTGTGCGCGGCGGGGCTGTTCCCGGACGCGACGCCGGAGGAGCTCGATCTGGCGTCGCAGTGGCTGACCTGGGGGACGTACGGGGACGACTGGTTCCCGGTGGTGCACGGACGGCCCCGCGACCTGGCGGGGGCCGCGCTCGCCAACGAGCGGCTGTCGGCGTTCATGCCGCTGGACGGGGCCGCGACGCCCGAACCGGTCAACGCGCTGGAGCGGGGGCTCGCCGACCTCTGGGCGAGGACCTCGGCCCCGATGGACGCGGGCGGGCGGCGGACGTTCCGCAAGGCGGTCGAGGACATGACCGCGAGCTGGCTGTGGGAGCTGGCGAACCAGGCGCAGAACCGTATCCCCGATCCGGTGGACTACATCGAGATGCGGCGGATGACCTTCGGGTCCGACCTCACGATGAGTCTGTGCAGGCTGGGACACGGCAGGAAGGTTCCGCCGGAGATCTACCGCAGCGGGCCGATGCGTTCCCTGGAGAACGCGGCGGCGGACTACGCGTGTCTGCTCAACGACCTGTTCTCGTACCAGAAGGAGATCGAGTACGAGGGAGAGGTGCACAACGGTGTCCTGGTCGTGCAGAACTTCTTCGGGGTGGACTACCCGACCGGGGTGGCGATCGTGCACGATCTGATGGAGTCGCGGCTGCGGCAGTTCCTGCACGTCGCCGAGCGGGAACTCCCGGTGCTCTGCGACGACTTCGGGCTGGACGCGGAGGCGCGGGGGGTTCTGGCCGGGTACGTGCGGGAACTCGAGCAGTGGCTCGCGGGCATCCTGATCTGGCACCGGGGCTGCCGGCGCTACCGCGAGCAGGACCTCCGGCGGGACGGCGCGCCGTGGCACATCGGCGGTCCCACCGGGATCGGCGTCTCGGCGGCGCGGGTGACCTCGCGGTTCGCACGGACCTCGGCGAGCGGCGGGTAGCGGGCGGGGCCGGCATGCGTGTGGCCGCCCGCGGGAAGCGGGCGGCCACCGGAGAGACGTTTCAGCCCTGCTGGAACAGCTCGGCGGGCAGCGGCTTCAGGAGGGTGTACAGGTCGTCGGTGATCGGCCGGTCCCAGCTGGCGATGGTGACGAGCACACCGTCGCTGCGGTCGAACTGCACGCAGGAGATGCGGCTTTCGGAGAGCTTGATCCGGCGGACGATCAGCAGGTTGTCGCCCTGCATGACGGGCATGTCCTCGGTGCCGGTGACCTCGACCGGCTCGTCGTTCTCCAGCGCGAGCAGCAGCTGGGCGACCTCGAACGGGACCTGGCCCTCCTCGGTCTCGCGGGCGGGCGATCCCTCCGGGAGGTTGCCGATGATCATCGCGGGGCCGCGGCCGCCGAACAGGTCGTAGCGCAGGAAGACGCCCTGGCAGCTCCCGTCGGGGGCGGGCAGCAGGCCGGCGCCGAGATTTCCGGGCCAGTCCCCCGGGTCCATGGCCAGGACGTCGAAGTCGGGGCCCGCGGGTGTGGCGGCGCTACGGCGGCGGAGGAAGGACATGCAGACATGGTACGTGTCCGGGCTCACGTTGCAGAGTCGGGTCCGTGCAGGCCGGGGCGCCGACGGGCCCGCCGGCCGGTCCCCGGCGGGTCCCGTGGGCGGACCCCGGCGGGTCCCGTGGGCGGACCCCGGCGGGTCCCGTGGGCGGACCCGGCCGGGGCCATGGCGAGGGGGCCGGTCACATCCGGTGTCCGGGGGACACGGAGGGTGATCCGACCCCCCGGCGCGGTCGCGGTCCGGCCCCCTCCCGCGCGGGGGCCGGGGTCAGCCGGTGGGGGGTTCGGATCCGACCAGCCACATGGAGAAGAACTGCGCCCCGCCGCCGTACGCGTGGCCGAGCGCCTTTCGGGCCCCCGCCACCTGGTGCTCGCCCGCCCGGCCCCGTACCTGGAGGGCCGCCTCGGCGAAGCGGATCATGCCGGAGGCCCCGATGGGGTTGGTGGAGAGCACTCCGCCCGAGGGGTTCACGGGCAGGCCGCCGTCGATCTCGGTGACGCCGGATTCGGTGAGCTTCCAGCCCTCGCCCTCCTCGGCGAAGCCGAGGTTCTCCAGCCACATCGGCTCGTACCAGGAGAACGGCACGTACAGCTCGGCGGCGTCGATCTCCCGTCGCGGGTCGCTGATCCCCGCCTGCCGGTACACGTCGGCCGCGCAGTCCCGGCCCGCCCGGGGGGAGACGAAGTCCTTGCCGGCGAAGAGCGTCGGCTCGCTGCGCATCGCACCGCCGTGCACCCACGCGGGCGGGTGCGGCGAGCGGTCCGCCCCGGCCCGGTCGGTGAGGACCATCGCGCAGGCCCCGTCGGAGGACGGGCAGGTCTCCGAGTAGCGGATCGGGTCCCAGAGCATCGGCGCGGCCCGTACCTTCTCCAGGGTGATGCCGGGGTCACGGACGTGGGCGTACGGGTTCCTGAGCGCGTTGCGCCGGTCCTTGTACGCGACGAGGGAGCCGATCTCGTCGGGGGCCCCGGTGCGCCGCATGTAGGCCCGCACGTGCGGGGCGAAGAAGCCGCCCGCGCCGGCCAGCAGCGGCTGCTGGAACGGGATGGGCAGCGAGAGGCCCCACATGGCGTTGGACTCGGACTGCTTCTCGAAGGCGAGCGTCAGGACGGTGCGGTGCACCCGCGCGGAGACCAGGTTGGCGGCGACGAGTGCGGTGGAACCGCCGACGGAGCCCGCGGTGTGCACCCGGAGCATGGGTTTGCCGACGGCGCCGAGGGCGTCGGCGAGGTAGAGCTCCGGCATCATCAGGCCCTCGAAGAAGTCGGGGGCCTTGCCGATGACGACGGCGTCGATGTCCGGCCAGGTCAGACCGGCGTCGTCCAGGGCGCGGACGGCGGCCTCGCGGACCAGTCCGGCGATGGAGACGTCCCGGCGGGCGGAGACGTGTGCGGTCTGGCCGATGCCGACGACGGCCACGGGTTCAGCGGACATGAGCGCTCTCCCCTTCGAGGACGGCGACCAGGTTCTGTTGCAGGCAGGGCCCGGAGGTGGCGTGGGCCAGTGCCCGGTCGGACTCGCCCCGGTGGATGCGGGCGGCGGCCTCGCCGAGCCGGATCAGTCCGGCGGCCATGACCGGGTTGGCGGCGAGCGCGCCGCCGGACGGGTTGACGGCCACGTCGTCGGCGAGTTCGAGCGCCTTGCGCAGCACCACCTCCTGGGAGGTGAACGGGGCGTGCAACTCGGCGGTGTCCACGGGGCGTTCGAAGAACCCGGCCCGGGTCGCGGCGAGCCGGGTGGACGGTGATTCGGTCAGTTCGCGGACGCCGAGGCCGTGTGCCTCGATGCGGTGGTCGATGCCGCGGATCCAGGCGGGGCGGGGGCACAGTCGCCGGGCGGTGTCCCCGGCGGCGAGGATCACGGCGGCCGCCCCGTCGCCGATCGGTGCGCAGTCGCCGGTGCGCAGCGGTCGTACGACGTAGTCCCCGGCCGGGACCCGGCCGGCGAGCTGGGCGTGCGGGTTGTCCGCGGCGGCGGCGCGGTTGCGGGCGGCGATCTCGGCGAGGGCCGCCTCGTCCGTGTCGCCCGCGTCGATCAGCGCCCGGGCCTGGAGCGCGGCGAGGGCGACGGAGTCCGGCCAGAGCGGGCCGAGGTAGTACGGGTCGAGCTGGCGGGTGAGGACGTCGCGGAGCTCCCCGGGCGAGGACTTGCCGTAGGAGTAGACGAGCGCGGTGTCGGCCTGGCCCGTGCGGATCTTCACCCATGCCTCGTACAGGGCCCAGGCGCCGTCCATCTCCACGTGGGACTCGGAGATCGGCGGGTGGGCGCCGACGCCGTCGAGCGCCATGGTGAAGGAGAAGGCGCGGCCGGCCAGGTAGTCGCTGGAGCCGGAACAGGTGAAGCCGATGTCGCCGGCCCGCAGGCCGGTCGCGTCGAGGACCCGGTGGAGCACCGGCATCAGCATCTCGACCTCGGAGAGTTCGTCGGTGCGCCGCAGGTGGTCCGTCTGCGCGAAGGCGACGATCGCCACGTCTCGCATCTAGAGCAGCTCCTTGTACGCGTCGTAGTCGGCGTCCGGCTCGCCGGTGGGCCGGTAGTGGTCGGGGTGGCGGGCGCCCTCGGTCCAGACGGGTTCGACGCGCAGTCCCATGCGCACCTGGTCGTACGGGATGCCGCCGATCCGGGCGTGCAGGGCGAGGTCCGCGCCGTCGAGTGCGATGTGGGCGTAGACGTAGGGGACCTCGATGTCCAGGTTCTTCGCCTTGATGTTGACGACGCAGTACGTGGTCACGGTGCCGCGCGGGCCGACCTCGACCTGTTCCGCGGTGGCGACGCCGCAGGTGGGGCAGGCGCCGCGGGGCGGCACGTACACCTTGGCGCAGGACGGGCAGCGTTCGCCGACGATGCGCCGCTCGGACAGGGCCTGGATGTAGGCGCTCTGGGCCCGGCCGGGGGTGTACCGGTAGTCGAGCCGGGCGGGGGTGACGATGCCGGTGACGGGGTCGGGGAACGCCCCGTCGTGCGGGGCGGGTTCTCCGCCCGCGTCGCCCTCGTACGGTTCGAAGCAGGCGATGTCCGTGATCGCGCCGGTCCGTTCGGCGGCCCAGCGGATCCGGACCCGCATGCCGGTGCGCACGGCGTGCGGGCCGGGCGCGGCCAGGGCGTGCAGGAGGGCGGTGTCGGCCCCGTCGAGCCGGACGAGGGCCCAGGCGAAGGGGGTGTCGAGGGGCTGCCCGCGGCGCGGCGCGGGGTTCCAGGCCCAGGTGGTGACGGTGCCGGTGGGGGCGACCTCGACGAGTTCCCGGATCTCCTTCGCGGTGACGGGGTCGTACTCGACGGGCGGGACCAGGATCCTTCCCCCGTCGGTGCGGACGCCGAGCACGGTGCGTTCGCGCAGTCCGGTGAGGAAGGCGCTCTGGACCGGGCCCAGGGAGCGGGTGAAGGGGAATTCGACCACGAGTGGTGCGCTGAGGATGTCGGGCACGGTTGCCTCCTGGGCTCGGGGCCCGTCGGGTGCGCCCGGTCGGAGGCCACCCGGCGGGTTCTCAGGCGCGGCGGTAGACGGGCGGGCGTTTCTCGGCGAAGGCGCGGGCGCCCTCGTGGGCGTCTGCGGTGGCGAAGATCGGCCGGCCGCGTTCCAGTTCGGCGGCGAGGCCCTCGCTCTCGGTCAGTTCGGCGCTCTCGTACACGGACGCCTTGACGGCCTCGACGGCGAGCGGTCCGCAGGCGTTGATCCGCTCGGCGACGGCGAGGGCCTCCTCCAGCGCGGTGCCGTCGGGGACGACCCGGCCGATGAGCCCGATGGCGGCGGCCTCGGCGGCGCTGTAGGGGCGGCCGGTGAGGAGCATTTCGAGGGCGTGGGTGCGGGGGATCTGGCGGGGCAGCCGTACGGTGGACCCGCCGATGGGGAAGAGGCCGCGCCGGACCTCGAAGAGGCCGAAGGTGGCGCCCGCCCCGGCGATCCGGATGTCGGTGCCCTGGAGGATCTCGGTCCCGCCCGCCACGCAGTGGCCCTCGACCGCGGCGACGACCGGTTTGCGGGGGCGGTGGTGGCGCAGCATCGCCTTCCAGTGCAGGTCGGGATCGGCGGCCATCCGGTGGCGGTACTGCTCCCCCTCCATGCCCTTTCCGGCCAGGGCCTTGAGGTCCATGCCGGCACAGAAGCAGCCGCCCGCCCCGGTGAGGACGACCGAGCGGACCGTGTCGTCCTCGTCGGCCGCCAGCCAGCCGTCGTGGAGTCCGACCAGCATCGGCAGCGAGAGGGCGTTCTTCGCCTCCGGCCTGTTCAGGGTGAGCACCAGTGTGGCGCCCTCGCGGCGCACGGTGAGGTGTTCCGTACCGCCCATTGCCTGCCTCCCGTCTCGGGACCCGGGGCTGCCGGGTCGGTGCTGCCGGTCGCGGCACTGGAACAGGTTGCAGTAGGCGGGGGCCCAGTTCAATAGTTTTCTGACAGTCAGTCAGTTTTCTTCGTCCGGGCCCCTTCCCACTTGTGGCTCCCGGCGCTCTAATGACCGCCGAGCCAGTCAGCTTCCGGGGTCAGGAGGAACGGTGGAGTACAACCTTGCCGACCTGTTCGAATCGGTCGTCGACGCGGTCCCGGAACGCGAGGCGCTCGTCTACCTCGACCACCCCGGCACCGGTGCGGAGCGCCGGCTCACGTACGCGGAGCTGGACACGGCCGCCAACCGCCTCGCCCACCACCTGATCGACGCGGGCATCGCCCCCGGCGAGCACCTCGGGCTGCACCTGTACAACGGGGTGGAGTACCTGCAGACCGTGCTGGCCTGCCTCAAGGCGCGGATCGTGCCCGTCAATGTGAACTACCGCTACGTGGAAGAGGAGTTGACCTATCTCTACCGGGACGCCGACCTGGCCGCCCTGGTCTTCGACGCGGAGTTCGACGAGCGGGTGGCGGCGGCCGCGCCGAAGGCCCCGCTGCTGCGCCACCTCGTCCGGGTGGGCACCCCGGCGGCGGGTGTCCGGGGCCCGGAGGCGGTCGCGTTCACGGAGGCGGAGGCGGGCGGGGACCCGGAGCGCGGTTTCGCGCCGCGCTCGGCCGACGACCAGTTCATCATCTACACCGGTGGCACCACCGGGATGCCCAAGGGGGTGATGTGGCGCCAGGAGGACCTGTTCTTCTCCGGGCTCGGCGGGGGCGCGCCGACCGGTGAGCCGGTGAAATCCCCGCAGGAACTGGCCGAGCGGGTGGCGGCGGGCGGGGACGGGATCACCTTCTTCCCCACTCCCCCGCTGATGCACGGCACCTCGACCCTCACCGCGTTCATCGGCTTCAACTTCGGGCAGCGGGTCGTGCTCCATCGCAGGTTCGACCCGGAGGCGGTGCTCCGCACCGTCGAGAAGGAGAAGGTCACCAGCATGTCGCTGGTCGGCGACGCGATGCTGCGACCGCTGATCGACGCGTTGAAGGGCCCGCTGAAGGGCACCGACTGCTCGTCGATGTTCTCCGTCTCCAGTTCGGGGGCGATCATGTCGGACTCGGTGCGCGCGGAGTTCCAGGCGCTCGTGCCGACGGTGATGTTACTGAACAACTTCGGCTCCTCGGAGTCCGGTTTCAACGGCACGGCGACGGACGACTCGGGCCCGGAGAACGGCTTCCGGCTCCGGGTCAACTCCCGTACGGAGGTGGTCGATCCGGCCACCCACGAGCCGGTGGCCCCGGGCGAGCCGGGCCGGATCGCCCAGCGCGGGCACGTACCCCTCGGCTACTACAACGACCCGGCCAAGACCGCGCAGACGTTCTTCCGCCGGGGCGAGGAGCGGTGGGTGCTGCTCGGCGACATGGCGACGGTCGACGCGGACGGCATCGTCACGGTCCTCGGCCGGGGCTCGCAGTGCATCAACACCGGGGGCGAGAAGGTGTACCCCGAGGAGGTCGAGCAGGCCCTCAAGGCCCATCCGGACGTGTACGACGCACTGGTCGCCGGGGCGCCCGACGCGCGCTGGGGCAACCGCGTCGCGGCGGTGGTGCAGCTGCGCGAGGGGGCGCCCGAGCCCTCGCTCGACGACATCCAGGCACACTGCAGGACGCGGCTGGCGGGCTACAAGATCCCGCGCCGGCTGGTGATCACCGGGCGGATCCGGCGCTCGCCGAGCGGCAAGGCCGACTACCGGTGGGCCCGCTCGGTCGTCGCACCCCCGCGCGAGCCCGGCGACTGAGCCGTCCGGCCCACCGGCACGACACCGACACGGTCGCCGGGGCGGGCCCGCCCCGGCGACCGTGCGGCGCAGCCCGCGTAACCCATTCGGGCACCCCCCGCACCCATCCGCTCACCCTATGTGGCAAGGGGGCGGGATCGCCCATAGCTTCGGCTCATGAGGAAACGAAACATCAAGATCCTTGTGCCGGTCGTGGTCCTCTCCGCCGCGGGGCTCGGGGCGGCCGTCTCGGGGTTCGGTGCGGCCACTCCGTCCGCCTCCACCGCGAGCGCGCACGTGGTCCACCCCGGCGAGTCGATCCAGAAGGCGGTGGACGCCGCCCGATCGGGCGACACCGTCGTCGTCCTGCCCGGCACGTACCGCGAGAGCGTCCTGATCACCACGCCCGGCCTGACCCTGCGCGGTTCCGGCGGGCGGACCGTGATCCGGCCGGCGGAAGCGGGCGCGCGGGCCTCCGACGCCTGTGCGCGGGCCGGCAACGGCATCTGCGTACAGGGCAGCGCGGACCGGACCGTGGAGAAGGTGAGCATCGACGGGCTGACCGTCTCCGGCTTCAAGAAGAACGGCGTCTGGGCCTCCCGGACCGACCGGCTGACCGTCCAGGGGGTGACCTCCGAACACAACGGTGTCTGGGGCATCGCCCAGGAACGCTCCACCCGCGGTGTGTTCGCGCGCAACGTCGCCCGCGCCAACGGTGACGCGGGCATCTTCGTCGCGAACACCGTCGACGAGGAGGGCGGTGCCATCGACACCCGGGGCACCGAGCTCCGGCACAACACACTGGCGGACAACCGGATCGGCTTCACCGCCCGGCGGGTACGGAACCTGACGGTCCGCGACAACAGCGTCACCGGCAACTGCAGCGGTGTGTTCGTCGTGGGCGACGAAGGAAAGCCGCAGGCCGGGGCCATGACGATCGAGTCCAACCGGGTCACCGGCAACAACAAGTCCTGTCCCGCGACCGAACGGCTGTCGGCCCTCCAGGGTTCCGGCATCGTGCTCACCGGCGCCGCGGACACCCGGGTGCGCTCGAACACGATCCGCGACAACGCGGGCGACACGCCCATGTCCGGCGGCATCGTGCTGTTCAAGAGCTTCGTGGGAACGAAGAACACCGGCCACACCATCAGCGACAACGTCGTGCTCGACAACAAGCCGGCCGACCTCGCCAACGGGGACACCGCCGGAAAGAACAACACCTTCACCGACAACGTCTGCGCGAAGTCCACACCTGCCGGGATGTGCTGACCGCCGCACCCCCGCCCGAGGAGAAGCGAAACAGTATGACCACTGTCAGTCCCACCCCCACGCCCGCCTCCGTCCACGCCGCGCTCCCCCACCCCGTCGCTCCCCCGCAGCCGGCCATGCAGCTGCGCGAACTCGTCTTCGGCGCCGCCAGGGCCGCCGCCGTGCGTGCCGCCGCCCGGCTGCGCGTCGCCGACGCGCTGGACGAGACGCCCGCCACCGCGCAGGAGCTCGCGGAGCTGGTGGGGACCGAGGCCGTGCCGCTGCGGCGGCTGCTGCGCGCCCTGTCCTGCTACGGGATCTTCGCCGAGACCGCGGACGGGCGGTTCGCCCACACCGAGATGTCCCGCCTGCTGCGCGAGGACGACCCCCACAGCCTGCGCGACATCTCGCTGTGGTGCACCGAGCCCTGGACCTGGGACGTGTGGCCGCGCCTCGACGACGCGGTGCGCACCGGCAGGAGCGTCTTCCAGGACGTGCACGGCAAGGGGTTCTTCGACTACCTGCACCAGGACGCCCACGAGTCCGCGCAGATCTTCAACCGGGCGATGACCACCTCCAGCGTGCAGTCCGCGCTGGACGTGGCCGAACTCCTCGACCTCACCGGGGTGTCCTCGGTCGCCGACATCGGCGGCGGCCAGGGGCACGTGCTGGCGAGCCTGCTGGAGAAGCACCCCTCGCTCCACGGCACCCTGATGGACCTGCCGGGCGTGGTGGCGCGGGCCGACGCCCGGCTGCGGGACGAGGGCGCGCTGGTCGACCGGACCCGGATCGTGGCCGGTGACTGCCGCGAGGCCATCCCCGTCGGGGCCGACCTCTACATCATCAAGAACATCCTGGAGTGGGACGACGACAGCACCCGCAGGACCCTGCGCAACATCGTCGCCGCGGCCCGCCCGGGGGCCAGGGTCGTCGTCATCGAGAACCTCGTCGACGACACCCCCTCGATGCGTTTCACCACCGCGATGGACCTGCTGCTGCTCCTCAACGTCGGCGGCGCGAAGCACACCAGGGAGAGCCTGGTCACCCGGATCTCGGACGCCGGGCTGCTGATCGGCGACGTCGTCCCGGTCAACGCCTATCTGCACGCGTTCGAGTGCGTGGTCCCCGACTGACCGTCCCCTTCCCGGCACGGCATGGAAACGCCCCGGGCCCGGCCTCTCGGCCGGGCCCGGGGCGTTCGTCCGTCTCAGCCGGTGGCGTCGCGCTCCCACCGGTAGAACTCGTGGGCCATGGCGTCCTTGGGGCTGCGCCAGGTCTGCGGGTCGTAGGCGCTGACGTAGGCGGTGAGCTTCTCACTGATGTCCTTGAACTGCGGGTGCCCGGTCACCTTCGCGATCTCGGGGCCCGGCGGGCGCTCCGACTCGATCAGGTGCAGGTACACGTCGCCGAACTGGAAGAGCTTGCGCCTGGTGACGCCGACGAGGTGCGGCAGTTCGGTGCTGTCGGAGGCGGCGAACAGATCGGCGATGTCCGGCGCCGATCCCGGTGCCATCCGGGCGACAATCAGGGCGTGGTGCATCGGGGGATGCCTTTCTGGTTCCCGGCCCGGCACCCGGCCGGACGGCCGGGTGCCGGGCCTCGGGCGGACGGCGGGTCAGCGGGCGCCGGCCGGAGCCGTACGGCGCTCCCGGTCGCGCTGCTCGATCTTGTCCCGGATGAGTTCCATCTGGATCTTGGAGTTGCGGTTGATGTTGTCGGTCATCCACGCGTCGTCGACGGGCGCGTCGGGCCGCATCGCGAAGTCCTGGGTCCAGTGCATCTTCGTCCCGCCGGGGACCTCCGAGTACTGCCACCGGATGTCCATGTGCTGGAACGGGCCGGGCTCGACACGACGGGCGCGGACCGTACGACCGGCACGGTCCACGGTCCGCTCGGAGACCCAGCTCCACACCTTGTCGTTCTCGTCGGGGTGCATCGTCAGCCGGAAGGTGGTGCTGTCCCCGTCCCGTTCGATGATCTCGACCGCGGCGTACTCGCTGAAGAGCCGCGGCCAGTTCTCCAGGTCGTTCGTGACGTCCCAGACCAGGTCCAGGGGGGCGGCGATGGTGATCTCGTTCTCGGTGTGTCCTGGCATGTCAGGCTCCTGTCATGAGGCTGTTGTTGACGAGGGCGAGGAATTCCTGCGGGGTTTTGCAGCGGTCCGCGTCGGCCGGCAGCGCGCGGCCGTGCCGGTTCTCCAGCACGCCCACGATGCCGAGGAGGCCCAGCGAGTCCAGGCCGAACTCGTCGAAGGCCGAGCCGGGGCGCTTCTCCATGTCGTGCGGGTCGACGGTGAGACCGGCACCCTTCTTCATCAGGGCGGCGAGCTCCGTGTAGGTCAGTCGGTCGGTCATGAGGATTTCTCCTTCTCACGTTTGGGTGTCGGGGGAGCCCCGCAGCACCATGGCCGCGTTCGAGCCCATCAGCCCGCGGCTGAGCACCAGCGCCGTCCGCAGTTCGGCGGGGCGGGCGCAGCCGGTGACCACGTCGAGGTCGTGGCACACCTCGAAGACGTTCGGGGTCGGCGGTATGAGCGCGTTCTCCATGGAGAGCACGGCGGCGGCCGCGTCCAGCACCGGTGCGCCGCAGTACGCGCGTCCGGTGCCGGTCTTGGGTGCCGTCACCGGTACCCGGGTGCCGTGCGCGCCGAGCGCGTCCGCGATCGCGAGCGCTTCGGCCCGGTCGGCGGCGGGCACCCCGAGGGCGTCCGCGAAGACGACGTCGATCTCGTCGGGGGCGCAGTCGGCCTCCCGCAGCGCTCCGATGATCGCCTGGGCGAGCCCCTCCCGGGACTCCTCCCACCTGGCCGCCCCGGTGAACGTGGCGGCGTGTCCGGCGAGTTCGGCCCGCACCTTGGCGCCGCGCCGGCGGGCCGACCGCTCCTCCTCGACCACCAGCATCGCCCCGCCCTCGGCGGGCACGAAGCCGCAGGCGCCCGAGGTGAACGGCCGGTAGGCGCGGAGCGGGTCGTCGACGGTGCTCAGGTCCGCGTACCCGAGCTGGCAGACGACCGAGTAGGGCGCCAGCGGGGCCTCGGCCGCGCCGACCACCACCGCCTCGGCGCCGCCGCGGATCGAACGGGCGGCGTGGGCCAGCGCGTCCAGGCCGCCCGCCTCGTCACTGGCCACGACCGCGCAGGGGCCCTTGAAGCCGCCGCGGATCGAGATCTGGCCGGTGCTGGCCGCGTAGAACCAGGCGATGGACTGGTAGGGGCCCACGTAGGTGGAGCCCTGTCCCCACAGCCGCTGGAGTTCACGCTGGCCGAACTCGCCGCCGCCGGAGCCGGCCGCGGTGACCACGCCGACGTCGAACGGCGAGTTCTCGTAGTCGGCGCGGCCCAGCCGGGCGTCGTCCAGCGCGATGTCGGCGGCGGCCATCGCGAAGTGCGTGAACCGGTCGGTCTGGACGAGGTAGCGCTCCTCGATCAGTTCGGCCGGCTCAAAACCGCGCACCTCCCCCGCGACCTTGAGCGGCAGGTGCTCGCACCCCTCGCGGGTGACCCGGTCCAGGACGCTCATTCCCTCGTGCGTCCGCTTCCAGAAGGCTTCGGTGTTGGTGCCGTTGGGGGCGACGACACCGATGCCGGTGACGACGGTGCGCCGGGCTTTTCGGTTCCTCATGGTGTCCTCCCGCCTGTCCGGGTCAGAGCCACCGCGGACTGGAAGCCGCCGAACCCGCTGCCCACCGAGAGCACGCTGCGCAGCTTGAGGGGGCGTGCGGTGCGCGGCACGTAGTCGAGGTCGCACTCGGGGTCGGGGTTCTCGTAGTTCGCGGTCGGCGGCACCGTCTGGTGGACCAGGGCGAGCACGCAGGCCGCGATCTCTATCGCCCCGATGGCCCCCAGCGAGTGGCCGACCATCGACTTGATCGAGCTCATCGGGATCTCGTGGGCGTGCGCGCCGAGTGCCCGCTTCACGGCCGCCGTCTCGTGCCGGTCGTTCTGCTTGGTGCCCGAGCCGTGCGCGTTGACGTAGTCGATCTGCGAGCCGTCCATCCGGGCGTGGGCCAGGGCCCGGTTGATCGCCTCGGCCATCTCCAGTCCCTCGGGCGTCAGACCGGTCATGTGGTAGGCGTTGCCGAAGGTGGCGTAGCCCGAGATCTCGCAGTAGACGGTGGCGCCGCGGGCCCGTGCGTGTTCCAGCTCCTCCAGGACGAGGACGGCGCCGCCCTCGCCCATGACGAAGCCGTCGCGGCGGGCGTCGAACGGCCGGGAGGCGTGCTCCGGGTCGTCGTTGTTCGCCGACGTGGCCTTGATCGCGTCGAAGCACGCCACGGTGATCGGGGTGATCGGTGAGTCCGACGCCCCGGCCACGCACACGTCGACGCGGCCCTCCTCGATGGAGTGGAAGGCGTAGCCGATCGCGTCGAGGCCCGAGGTGCAGCCGGTGGAGACGGTCTGCACCGGGCCGTGCGCGCCGACCTGTTCGGCCACCGCCGAGGCGAGGGAGCTGGGCGAGAAGGCCCGCTCCAGGTGCGGGCCCGCCGGGCGGTGGTCGACGTCCCAGCGGGCCCCGCTCCCGCTGACGGCGACGTAGTCGTGCTCCAGCCGGGTGGTGCCACCGACCGCGGTGCCCAGCGACACCCCCATGCGCCAGGGGTCCACCTTCTCCGGGTCCAGGCCCGCGTCGTCGAGGGCCTCCCTGGCGGCCACCATCGCGAACTGGATGTAGCGGTCCGAGCGGGCGATCGTGTCCGCGTCCAGCCCGTGCGCCGCCGGGTCGAAGTCGCACTCGGCGGCGATGCGGGACCGGAAGCCGGCCGGGTCGAAGAGCGTGATGCCCCTGGTCGCGGTGCGCCCGTTCGCGAGGAGGTCCCAGAAGGCCGGCGTGCCGATGCCGCCGGGGGCGACGACACCGATGCCGGTGACCGCGACACGGCGGGTCACGAGGCCGCCTCGGTTCGTTCCGGCGGGGTGACGCGCTCGGCGGATTCCGTCTCCTCGGTGTCGACGTGGCCGAGTTCCGGGCGCGGGGCGAGCGGACCGAGGTGGAAGACCATGCGGGCCTCGACATCGCCCACGTTGCGGAATCGGTGGCGTACATGGGGCGGGATCAGCAGCCCCTGGTCGGACTTCATCCGGTACGGCTCGCCGTCCAGGTCCACTTCCAGCAGACCGTCCACGACGTACACGAACTCCTCGGAGTACGGGTGGTAGTGCTCGCCGATGCGGTCGCCGGGCTGAACGATGGCGAGTCCCATGAAGCCGCTGGTGGCTCCCACCGCGGTCGGCGTGAGCATGGCGCGAAGGTCGCCTCCTCGCCTGCGGTTGGGCTGCGTCTCGCTGAGGTCCACGATGCGTGGCCGGTGCATGGTCATGACTGTTTCCTCCTGGCGCATTGCGCGTTGTTTCGACGGGTTGAGCGAGAACCCCCCAGGGGGCGGATGCGCGGTCAGGACTCCTTGGCCCGCCGGTCCGTGATCAGGGTCATCTCGGACCGCGCGAGGAAGTCCGAGATCCCCGGTTCGTTCGCGGGAACGGTGTTCGTGCGGTCGTCGAGGAGACGTCCGAGCCTGGCCACCTTGCCGGGGCCGTCGATGCCGACCGCCTGGGCGGCCTGTGCGTCGATCGGTTCCACCGCTTCGAGGAGGCGCACGACGACGTCGTCGCGCTGGAAGATGGTGCTGCTGTCGATGATGCTCGCCGGGTCGTCGGCCGCCTCCTCGTCGTGCTCGGCGAGGAGCCGGGCCAGTGCCATGCCGCAGCCCTCCTTGGCCTGGTAGAAGAGGGCGTGCCTGCGCACGTCCTCGGCCTTGTGGCGGCCGGCGGTCACGTGGTGGACGGTCGGGAGCGCCGCCCGGGTGAAGAACATCCGGGCGGAGTCCGGGTCGGTGAGGTCCCGGTGCTGCTCCAGGTAGGGGTTGATGGCCTCCTCGACGGCCCGGACCTCGGGCTGGCGGGAGACGTGGCGCAGGGCGGCGAGCAGGTCGCCCTCGACCTCGATGGCCCGCACGACCCGGTTCCCGTGCATGAACAGCGAGGTGCGGCGCAGCCTGGTGTCCTCGTCGACCCGCGCGTTCGGGGAGTCGTAGTCGGCCAGGATCTTCGCCACGACGTCCTCGGTGCCCGGCCTGACGGTGAAGGTGAGCGCGTGGCGCACCACTCCGTCGCCCAGGCGCGGGGAGGACTGGAGGCCCGCCTTGGCCGACTCGGGTGCCAGCTCGAAGGCCCTTCCGGTCTCCCGCAGGACGCTGAAGCGCAGCGAACGGGTGTCGCGGACGCAGTTGTGCAGCGGCTGCACCGTCGCGACGTGCTCCTCGCTGTTCACCCAGGCGAGGAACGGCGGCGCGCTGTCCCACTCGCTGGTGATCAGCCACTGCGAGGGGTTCTCGATGGACTGGCACAGCTGGTCGCTGATGTGTCCGGGTACGGACGCCACCTGGTTGCGCAGGTGCTCGTACGCCTCCAGGAACTGCTGCTGGGCCCCGTCGTACAGGTCCAGCAGCAGTACGACGCGCAGCCGGGAGCCGTCGAAGGCGGACTGGGAGATCCGCTCCGAGAGGGTGGTGGTCATCTGTCGGTCTCCTTCGGGACGGTTCCGGGCCGGCCTGGTGGCGTGCCGCGGACCGTGGGTTGGCGAGCGGGTTTTCGGAGCGGTGACTCTCTGTCGGGTGCGGACGGTCCGTCCGGGTACCGCGGGTGTCGTCTCCGTGACCGATCGTTAAACGCTGGTCCGGGTGGCGCGAGATTTATGAACCGTTCAGGTGAGCAGGCGTCCGAACCGCTCTCGCCAGGGCATTGAACAATTCATCCGAACGTCGTCCGAGCTGGAGCAGCTGATGAACGAGAACGTCGACATCCGTGTGCCGGTCCTCATCGTGGGCGGCTCCCTGGTGGGGCTGTCCACGTCCCTCTTCCTCGGTCGGCTCGGCATCGAGCACCTGCTGGTCGAGAAACACCGGTCCACCTCGACCCATCCGCGCGGGCGCGGCAACAACGTGCGCACGATGGAGGTGTTCCGCACGGCGGGGGCCGAGGCGGGCATCCGGCGAGCGGCCTCGGTCCTCGCCGACAACCACGGCATCCTGCAGGCCGGTTCGCTGACCGGGGACGACCAGGAATGGCTGTTCAGGGAGATCGACCCGGGAGGCGGGATCGCCCGCTTCAGCCCGACCGGCTGGTGCCTGTGCAGCCAGAACGACCTGGAGCCGGTACTGGTGGAGCTGGCCCGCAAACAGGGCGGCGACCTGCGGTTCTCCACCGAGATGCAGAGCTTCGACCAGGACCCGTCGGGGGTGGACGCGGCGCTCAAGAACCGGGAGACCGGGGAGCACATCAGTGTCCGGGCGGACTACCTCGTCGCGGCCGACGGACCGCGCAGCCCGATCCGCGAGCAGCTGCGCATCGACCGTACGGGGCCCGGCGACCTCTTCCACAACGTGAGCATCACCTTCCGCTCCCGGCAGCTCGCCGATGTGCTGGGCGACCGGCGTTTCATCGTCTGCTACCTGACCAATCCCGCCGCGGACGGTGCCCTGTTGCCGGTGGACAACAAGAAGGACTGGGTGTTCCACGCGCCGTGGCAGCCCCAACTCGGGGAAACCCTGGAGGACTTCACCGACGAGCGGTGTGCCGAGCACATCCGTACGGCGGTCGGCGCGCCGGGCATCGACATCGAGATCACCGGCAAGGCGCCGTGGCACGCCGCGGAGCGGGTCGCCGAGCGGTACTCGTCCGGCCGGGTCTTCCTCGCCGGTGACTCCGCCCACGAGATGTCCCCCACCGGGGCGTTCGGTTCCAACACCGGCATCCAGGACGCGCACAACCTGGCATGGAAGCTGGCCGCCGTGCTGCGGGGCGAGGCGGGTCCCGGGCTGCTGGACACCTACGGGGCGGAGCGGCTCCCGGTGGCGCGGGCGACGAGCTCGCGGGCCTCGGCGCGCTCCAGCGAGCACAGCCACCCGGGGTACTCCGCGGCGCCGGGCGTGGGCGGCGGGAAGCAGGGCGGGATGCTCGCCGTGGCGCTGGGCTACCGCTACGTCCGCGGTGCCGTGCTCGGCGTCGACCCGCAGGATCCGGTGGTGCCGCAGGGCATGCAGCTGGACGGCCGGCCCGGCAGCCGCGCCCCGCATCTGTGGGTGCGTCAGGACGGTGATCGCAAGTCCACGCTGGATCTGTACGAGCGTACGTTGGTGCTGCTCACCGACGGTACGGACACGGTGTGGCGCCGGGCGGCGGGACGGGTCGCCAGGCGGCTCTCGGTGCGGCTCCAGGTGTACGGCCTCGGTCCGGGCGCCGAGCTGGAGCCGGAGGACGGGGCCGACTGGGCCGCGGCGCACGGGACGACGGCCCGGGGCGCCGTGCTGGTGCGCCCCGACGGCTTCGTCGCCTGGCGTTCGACGGGGCCGGCCGATGACGCCGAGGCCACTTTGCACGAGGTCCTGACCACCTTGCTGCACCGGTCCTGACCTCCGGCGCCGCCGGAGCGGCGGGCAGGGAGCGACAGCACGGAGGGGCGACGCGGATCGGCCGCGTCGCCCCTCTTGCCATGGGGTGCGGTGGCCTGAATTACTGCTGTCGAAAGATCGACCGAATGATCGGTCGCCTGCTCGGAAGAGGGAGATCCGGATGACGGCTCTGCTGGACGAGGCGGAACGACTGGGCCGGGGCGAGCTGGAAGCACTCCAGCTGGAGCGGCTGCGGGCCACGCTGCGCCACGTGTACGAGAACGTCGGCCACTACCGGGCCGGGTTCGACGCGGCCGGGCTGCGGCCGGACGACTGCCGCTCGCTCGCCGACCTCGCGCGCTTCCCCTTCACGACCAAGGCCGACCTGCGGGACAACTACCCCTTCGGCATGTTCGCCGTCCCCGAGGAGCGGGTGCGGCGCATCCACGCGTCCAGCGGGACCACGGGCCGCCCGACCGTCGTCGGCTACACCCAGCGGGATCTGGACACCTGGGCCGACGTGGTCGCGCGCTCGATCCGGGCGGCGGGCGGGCGCCCCGGGCAGAAGGTCCACGTGGCGTACGGGTACGGGCTGTTCACCGGCGGACTCGGCGCGCACTACGGGGCGGAGCGGCTCGGCTGCACGGTGATCCCCGCCTCCGGGGGCATGACGGCCCGGCAGGTCCAGCTGATCCAGGACTTCCGTCCCGAGATCATCATGGTGACCCCGTCGTACATGCTGACGCTCCTCGACGAGTTCGAGCGGCAGGGCGTCGATCCGCGGTCGACCTCGCTGCGGACCGGGATCTTCGGGGCCGAGCCGTGGACGCAGGAGATGCGGCGCGAGATCGAGGAGCGGTTCGGCATCGACGCGGTGGACATCTACGGGCTCTCGGAGGTGATGGGGCCCGGGGTCGCGCAGGAGTGCGTCGAGACGAAGGACGGGCTGCACATCTGGGAGGACCACTTCTATCCCGAGGTGGTCGATCCGCTGACCGGCGAGGTGCTGCCCGAGGGCGAGGAGGGCGAGCTGGTCCTCACCTCGCTCACCAAGGAGGCCATGCCGGTGATCCGTTACCGGACGCGGGACCTGACCCGGCTGCTGCCGGGCACGGCCCGGGTGTTCCGCCGGATGGAGAAGGTGACCGGGCGCAGCGACGACCTGGTGATCCTGCGCGGGGTGAACCTCTTCCCGACGCAGATCGAGGAGATCGTGCTGCGCACCCCGGGGGTGGCTCCGCACTTCCAGCTGAGGCTGACCCGCGAGGGCCGTCTGGACGTGCTGACGGTCCGGGCGGAGGCACGGGCGGGGGCCACTCCGGAGCAGCGGACGGCCGCCGCGGAGTCGATCACGACGGCCGTCAAGGACGGCATCGGGGTGTCGGTCGGGGTCGAGATCGTCGACCCGGAGACGCTGGAGCGGTCGGTCGGCAAGTTCCGGCGGATCGTGGACGAGCGCGGGACGGAATAACGCCCCGGGGCCTGTGGGGCGGCCTCCGGCCGGAGGCCGCCCCACAGGCCCTCAGGAAGCGGACGGGCCCTGGGCGAACCGGTCCCGCAGCTCCCGCTTGAGGATCTTCCCGCTGGCGTTGCGCGGCAGCTCGTCCACGAAGAGGACCTTCTTGGGGGCCTTGAAGTGGGCGATCCGCTCCCGGGCGTGTGCGATGAGCTCGTCCGCCGTGGCGTCCCCGCGCAGTACGACGACGGCGGTGACGGCCTCGATCCAGCGTTCGTCGGGCAGTCCGACGACGGCGGCCTCGGCGACGGCGGGGTGGGTGTAGAGGGCGTCCTCGACCTGCCGGGAGGCGACGAGGACACCGCCGGAGTTGATGACGTCCTTCACCCGGTCGACGACGGTGAAGTAGCCCTGCGCGTCGCGCACCGCGAGGTCGCCGGAGTGGAACCAGCCGTCGCGGAATGCCTCCGCGGTCTCCTCGGGCTTGTCCCAGTAGCCCTCGCACAGCTGGGGCGAGCGGTAGACCACCTCGCCGGCCGTGCCGTCGGGGACCTCCTTGCCGTTCTCGTCGACGACCTTGGCCTCCACGAAGAGGACGGGCCTGCCGCAGGAGTCCATCCGGCCCTCGTGCTCGTCCGGCCCGAGGACGGTGGCGAGCGGGCCGATCTCGCTCTGCCCGAAGCAGTTGTAGAAGGCCAGGCCGGGCAGTCGTTCGCGGAGCCGTTCCAGGACGGGCACGGGCATGATCGACGCGCCGTAGTACGCCTTGCGCAGGCCACCGAGATCGCGGGTGGCGAAGCCGGGGTGCTGGGAGAGGCCGATCCAGACGGTCGGCGGGGCGAAGACGCTGTCGGCCCGCCCCGTCTCGACGAGGTCGAAGATCCGGTCCACGTCGGGTGCGTCCAGGATGGTGTTCTGCGCGCCGACCGCGAGGTAGGGCAGCAGGAACACGTGCATCTGCGCGGAGTGGTAGAGCGGCAGGGAATGGACGGGCCGGTCGGTGGCGCGCAGGTCGAGCGCCGTGATCGCGCTGACGTACTCGTGCACGAGGGCGCCGTGCGTCATCATCGCGCCCTTGGGCAGGGCGGTGGTGCCCGAGGTGTAGAGGAGCTGGACGAGGTCTCCCGCGGCCGGTTCGTGTTCGGGCGCGAAGGGGCGCGGGGCGGCGATGGCGTCGAGGAAGGAGTCCGGCGCGTCGCGCAGCGGGCGCACGGGGAACCCGGCGGGGACCCGGTCGGCGAGGTCGGGGTCGGTGAGGACGAGGGCGCTGCCCGACTGGCCCAGGATGTACGCGAGGTCGTCGCCGGTGAGGTTCTGGTTGACCGGTACGTGGACCAGGCCCGCGCGGGCGCAGGCGAGGTAGCCGATCAGGTAGGCGTCGGAGTTGTGCGCGTAGGAGGCGACCCGGTCGCCGGGGCGCAGCCCGTGTTCGCCGGTGAGGACGGCCGCAGCGGTGCTGACGGCCGTGTCGAGCTCCGCGTAGCTCCACGACCTGTCCGCGTACCGCACGGCGGTGCGTTCGGGGGTGCGCCGGGCACTGCGGGCCACGACTCCGTCGACTGTGCTGCTCCGTACACCTGTCATGGCGTGATCCTGGGCGGCCGGAACCCGATGGTCAAGGGTCCGGATGCCGGTGGGGTCGTCGACAGGGGTGCGGGGGTGCCGGCCGAGTGGCGCGTGGCGACCCGAAACCCCGGGCAACCGCCTTCGTACCGGCAACAGTCGGGAGGGCCGTTGCCGCTCCGCAACCGCCTGCGGCTCCTTGTGACATCCGGCCTCGCACTGTTCAAGGACATCACGCGTTCGCCCGCGCTGCGGGTGGTGCGGGTCCACGAGTGCCGGTGGTCCCTCGGGGTACGGTCGGCCCACGGCCGTCCCCGGGCCGGTCAGGGGCTGATCGCGAGGAAGACGAACGCGGCGAAGACCGACAGGTGGACGCCGCCCTGGAGCAGGGTGGCCCGTCCGGGCACGACGGTCAGCGCGCCGACGAGCATGGTGAGCGCGAGCAGCACCATGTGGGTGGCGCCGAGGCCGAGGTGGAGCGGTCCGTCGAGCCAGATCGAGGCGAGGGCGATGGCCGGGATGGTCAGGCCGATGCTGGCCATCGCCGAGCCGAGGGCGAGGTTGAGGCTGGTCTGGACACGTTCGCGGCGGGCCGCCCGGACCGCCGCCAGGGTCTCCGGCAGCAGCACCAGCAGGGCGATGACGACGCCCACCACGGCCTGGGGCATCCCGGCCGCCTCCACCCCGGCCTCGATGGCCGGGGAGACGGACTTGGCGTCCCCGACGACCGCGACGAGCGCGACCAGCAGCATCGTCAGGCTCAGGGCGGTGGCGCCCCGGCCCGGCAGCGGTGCGTGCTGTTCGTCCTCCTTGAGCGTGCCCTCCTGGGTGAGCGGGAGGAAGTACTCGCGGTGGCGCACCGTCTGCACGGCGACGAACAGCCCGTACAGGAAGAGCGAGGCGACGGCGGCGAAGGCCAGCTGGGCGGTGGAGAACTCGGGGCCGGGTCTGCCGATGGTGAAGGTCGGCAGCACCAGGCTGAGGGTGGCGAGCGTGGCGACGGTCGCGAGGGCGCCGCCCGATCCCTCGGCGTTGAAGACGGCGACGCGGGTGCGGACGGCCCCCACGAGCAGGGACAGTCCGACGATGCCGTTGCAGGTGATCATCACGGCGGCGAACACGGTGTCGCGCGCCAGCGCGGCGGCCTTGGGGCCGCCGCCCACCATCAGGGTGACGATCAGGGCCACTTCGATCACGGTCACGGCGACGGCCAGCACCAGTGAGCCGAACGGTTCGCCGACCCGGTGGGCGATCACCTCGGCGTGGTGCACGGCGGCCAGGACCGCGCCCGCGAGGCAGAGGGCGACCACGCCGACGGCGAACGCCGGCAGCTCCCGCCCCCAGCTGAACACCAGCGCGAGTGCGGCGACGAGCGGCACGACCACCGTCCACCGGGTCGCCAGGGACCGGATCGTCGTGCGCGTGTTCATGGGCCATACGCTGCCAGAACCCGGCCCGCGGCGCGCGTCGGGCGACGGCCGGACGGCGGTTCACAACGCCCTGGGATGCCCCTCCCAGTACGGGTCGCGCAGCCTGCGCTTGTACAGCTTGCCGTTCGGGTCGCGGGGCATCTCCTCGGTGAAGTCGATGCTCCTGGGGCGTTTGTACCCGGCGAGCCGGTCCTCGCAGTGGCGCAGGATCGCGGCGGCGAGTTCCTCGCCCGCCTCGTGTCCGGCGGCGGGTTCGACGACCGCCTTGACCTCCTCGCCCCAGTCGGGGTGCGGGATGCCGAAGACGGCGGCGTCGGCGACGGCGGGGTGGCCGAGGAGGACGCCCTCGATCTCGGCGGGATAGATGTTGACCCCGCCGGAGATGATCATGTCGATCTTGCGGTCGCGGAGGAAGAGATAGCCGTCCTCGTCGAGGACGCCGAGGTCGCCGACGGTGAAGAAGTCGCCGACCCGGTTCTTCCGCGTCTTGCCCTCGTCCTTGTGGTAGCTGAAGCCGCCGGTGTTCATCTTCATGTAGACGGTGCCGAGCTCGCCCGGCGGCAGCCGGTTGCCGTCGTCGTCGAGGACGGCGAGTTCGCTGATCGGCCAGGCCCTGCCGACGGTGCCCGGTTTCTTCAGCCAGTCCTCGGCGGTGGCGAAGGCGCCGCCGCCCTCGCTGGCCGCGTAGTACTCCTCGACGCACCGCCCCCACCAGTCGATCATGGCCCGTTTGACGTGGTCGGGGCAGGGGGCGGCGCCGTGCACGGCGTGGCGCATGGAGGTGACGTCGTAGCGGCTCCGGACCTCTTCGGGGAGGGCGAGGAGGCGGTGGAACTGGGTGGGGACCATGTGGGTGTGGGTGCAGCGGTGGGTGTCGATGAGGCGCAGCATCTCCTCGGGGGTCCACCGGTCCATCAGGACCAGCGGGTGGCCGATGTGCAGGGACGCGCCCGCGAACTGGAGGACGGCCGTGTGGTACAGCGGCGAGCAGACCAGGTGCGTGTTGCCGTCGAACGGCCGGATGCCGAAGATGCCGAGGAATCCTCCGAGGTGGCTCTCCTCGGGGAGTCTGCCGGACAGCGGGCGGCGGATGCCGCGCGGGCGGCCGGTGGTGCCGGAGGTGTAGTTCATGACCCAGCCGAGGGTGCGTTCCTCCGGCGGTGTCCCGGGCCGGCCTTCGAGCAGTGCGGAGCAGGGGCGGAAGCCCTCGATGGTGCCGACGGCGTAGCGGTGGGTGGCGGGCAGGCCGGCCTCGTCGGCGGCCGCGGTCACGGCCGGGGCGAACCGTTCGTGGGCGATGAGCACCTTGGCGCCGGAGTCGGAGACGATCCAGGCGATCTCGGGGCCGACGAAGTGGTGGTTGACGGGGACGAGGTAGAACCCGGCCTGCACGGCGGCGAGGTAGGCGGTGAAGAATTCGGCGCCGTTGGGCAGGACGACCGCGAAGGCGTCGCCGCGCTCCAGTCCGGCCGCGCGCAGTCCGTGGACCATGCGGTTGGCGGCGGTGTGCAGCCGGCCGGCCGTCCAGCTCTCGCCGTCGGGGGCGATCAGGACCGTGCGGTCGGGGTCGGCGGTGGCCTGGGCCCAGAAGCCGTTGGGCGGCGGGGTCATGAGGTGCTCCGTCCGGCGATGCGGTTGATCCGGTCCACGGCGCGTTCGAAACCGCGGGTCAGGTCGTCGAAGACGGCCCGCACGCTGCGTTCGCTGTTCATCCGGCCGACGATCTGTCCGACGGGGGTGCCGAGCAGTGCGCCGGTCTCGTACTTCTGGATGCGGGAGACGGCCTCGGCCACCAGCAGTCCCTGGAGCGGCATGGGCAGCGGTCCGGGGCCCGCCGGGTCGTCCCAGGCGTCGGTCCAGGCGGTACGGAGCTGGCGGGCGGGTTTGCCGGTGAGGGCGCGGGAGCGGACGGTGTCGCCGGAGCCGGCGGCGAGGAGCTTGCGGGTCAGCGCGCGGGAGTGGAGGTCGGCCTCCTCGGTGGTCAGCCAGAGGGAGCCGAGCCAGACGCCCTGGGCGCCGAGGGCGAGCCCGGCGGCGATCTGCTCGCCGCTGCCGATGCCGCCGGCGGCGAGCACGGGCAGCGGTCCGACGGCGTCGACCACGTCGGGCACCAGGACCATGGAGGCGATCTCGCCGGTGTGGCCGCCCGCCTCGTACCCCTGGGCGACGACGATGTCGATGCCCGCGTCGGCGTGGTGGCGGGCGTGCTTGGCGCTTCCGGCGAGGGCGGCGACGAGCACGCCTTGGTCGTGGGCGCGCCGGACGACGTCGGCGGGCGGGGAGCCGAGGGCGTTGGCGAGGAGCTTGATGGGGTAGTCGAAGGCGACGTCGAGCTGGTTGCGGGCGACCTCCTCCATCCAGCCGGTGATGCGCCAGCCGGACGCCTCGCCCTCGTCGAGTTCCGGGACGCCGTGCTCGGCCAGGGTGTCCCGGACGAACTTCCGGTGCCCGGCCGGGATCATCGCCTCGACGTCGGCCTCGGTGACCCCTTCCACCTTCTTGGCGGGCATGACGACGTCGAGGCCGTACGGCTTGCCGTCGGTGTGCTCCTGCATCCAGTCGAGGTCGCGCGCGAGGTCGTCGGGGGCGGTGTAGCGGACCGCGCCGAGCACGCCGAATCCTCCGGCCCGGGTGATGGCCGCGGCCACCGCGGGGAACGGCGTGAAGCCGAAGATGGCGTGCTCGACTCCCAGTTTCTTGCTCAGCTCCGTCTCCATGGGGCGCAGGATGCCGCAGTCCGCCGACCGAGGGAAGAGAGTTTCTGATGCTTCGTCAGATTCTTTGTGACGCAGGGGGCCTCCGTGACGGCCGGGGCGGCAGTACTCTCTGCCTCGGCAGGAAGTTTCACTTCCGGAAGAGAGTTCGAAAGTTACTTTCAGGCGGTAGGAAGGGGTTCCGGATGACCGAGGACGTGGCCGGCCGGGGAATCAGCCGACGGAGGCTGGGCGGTGGGATGCTGGCCCTGGGCGGAGCGCTCGCCCTGGCGCCGATTCCGTTCGCGGAGCGGGCGTCGGCCATGGAGTCGGGGACGAAGGCGTCGGACATGAACGCGGGGACCGGGACGGGCGGGGCGCCGGGCAACGGCCGGCCCACGCTGCGGCGCGGAACGGCCGAACGCGCCGGGCTGTTGCAAGAACCCCTGGACCAACTGGTCACCGACGCCGAGAAGTTCCTCGAAGCCTCCCCCAAGCACCCCTGGTACGCGGGGGCGGTGCTGCTCGCCGGACGGGGCGGCACGGTGGCCCTGCACCGGCCCATCGGCAAGGCCGTGCGCTACTCGGCGTACGACGAGAAGACCGACACCGGCGTGGAGTTCCCGCCCGACCGGCAGATCCCCATGGCCGAGGACACCGTCTTCGACCTGGCCTCGGTCTCCAAGCTGTTCACCTCGATCCTGGCGGTGCAGCAGATCGAGCGCGGGACGCTGGAGCTGGAGGCGAAGGTCGCCTCGTACCTCCCCGACTTCGCCGGGGGCGGCAAGCAGGACATCACGATCCGTCAGCTGCTCACCCACACCTCCGGTTTCCGAGCCTGGATCCCGCTGTACAAGGCGCCGACCCGGGAGGGGAAGCTGCGGCTCCTGTGGGACGAGGTGCCCGCCAACCCGCCGGGCACGGTGTACCTCTACTCCGACCTCAACCTGATCTCGCTGCAACTGGTCCTGGAGAAGATCACCGGCCGCACGCAGGACGTCCTGCTCCGCGAGCAGATCACCGCTCCGCTCGGGATGCACCGCACCCGGTACAACCCACCGGCCTCCTGGAAGCCGAAGATCGCCGCGACCGAGGACGCCCGGCTCCCCTGGTCCGGGCTGGAGCGCGGCCTGGTCTGGGGCGAGGTGCACGACGAGAACGCGTACAGCCTGGACGGAGTGGCGGGGCACGCCGGGGTCTTCTCCTGCGCCTGGGACCTCGCGATCCTCGCCCGCACCCTGCTCAACGGCGGGGTGTACGGCCGGGCCCGCATCCTCTCCCCCGCCTCGGTCGACCTGCTGTTCACCGACTTCAACACCGCCTTCCCCGGTGACGCGCACGGGCTCGGCTTCGAGCTCTACCAGCACTGGTACATGGGTGCGATGGCCACGCCCCGCACGGCCGGCCACACCGGTTTCACCGGCACCAGCCTGGTCCTGGACCCGACGACCGACTCGTTCCTGATCGTTCTCGGCAACTCCGTTCACCCCGTGCGCAGTTGGCGTTCGGGCAGTGCACCGCGCGTGGCCACCGCCAACCGGATGGCACGCGCGGTCGCGGTCCGCCCGGTCCGGGGGCGCACGGCGTGGTTCTCGGGCCAGGCCGGCGCCACCGAGGCGACGCTCACCCTGCCCCCGTTGCGGCTCTCCTCGGGCCGGGCCCGGCTGGACTCGGCGCTGTGGTGGGACACCGAGCCCGGGTCGGACTTCGTCTTCCTGGAGGCGTCGGCGGACGCCGGGGCGACCTGGCAGCCGGTGCCGTTCGCCACCGCGCCGATGGCGCGAAGGCCCCGCCCGGAGCCGGAGGCCCACCCCACCGGCTCCGTCTCCGGCTGGTCCGGCCGGGTGTGGCACCGGCTGGAGGCGGACCTCGCCCCGTGGCGCGGCAAGGAGGTGCGCCTGCGCTGGCGGTACGCGACGGATCAGCTGTACGTCGGCCGCGGGGTGTACGTGGACGCGGTCCGCGTCGAGGACGGCGGCCGGACGGTCTTCGACGACAGCCGCCCGGGCGACGCGGCCCGGGTGGAGGCGCGGGGCTGGACGGCGTCGGCCGACTGACCCGGTGCGGGAGGGGTGGCGGTGTCGTCCGGCCCGGCGCCCCTCCCGCACCGGCACCGAACCTGCCGTGCCGGGGAAGGGCCGTCCCCCTCCCCCGGCACGGCAGACACACCGCGACGCGTCCCGGACCGGGCGGAGCCCCCGGGTAACGGGACGGCCGGCACCGGCGTCGGAGAATGCTCCGATGACCTCATCACCGCAGAAGATGACCTCAGCGCCCCAGAACCGGACGCGCGCCGAACGCCTCGACCCCGACCGGCTGGTGGCCGCCGTGCACGCCCGGACGGGCGTACGGCTGGTGGTCGAGGGCCCCTGTCCGGGGGGCGAGGTGGGCGCCGCGTACGTCCGGTGGCCCGACGGCCACCGGTCCGTGCTGAAGTGGCGGCCGGGCACCCGGCTCGACGCGCTGCGGGCGGGCCCCCTGACGGTGTGCGAGGTGCTGCGCGGCCGGGGATACCCCTGCCCGTCGACGGAGCTGGCGCTCCAGGTGGACGACGCGGTGGTACTGGTCCAGCAGCTCCTGCCGGGCGCGCCGCCGAAGCTGCTGGACCACCGCGGTCTGGACCGGGCGCTCGCCCTCAACGAGTCGCAGGCGGGGCTGCTCGCCGGGCACCGGGACGTCCCGCCGGTGAACCTGCACCTGCTCGACGACGGCCCCGGCTACTGCCTGCACGAACCACTGCGCCGGCACAGCCGCCGGGGCGCGGCCCTGGAGCGGCGGGTCAGATCGGTGGGCGCGGCGCATCCTCCCCTCCTGGCCGGGGACGACGTGGTGCACCAGGACTTCCACCACGGCAACCTGCTCGCCGTGGACGGCGCCGTCACCGGGGTCGTCGACTGGGACGGCGCCGGGCGGGGCGATCGCCGCTTCGACCTGGTCACCCTGCGCTTCGGGCTGCACGCGGGACGCCAGCCGCCGGGGGTCGCCCGGCGGCTCGACGCCGTCCTGGACGCCCTGCCCGAGGACGTCCTGCGCCCCTGTTGGGCCCATATGAGCCTGCGCATGGCCGACTGGGCCGTCCGGCACTTCGCCCCGGGCGAGACGGAGCACTGGCTGGATCTGGCCGAGCAACGCCTGTGACGGACCGGGGCCGCCCGGACCGGGGTAGGGTCCCGGACGACCTGACAGGGCCGCCCGCCAGGGCAGTGGCACGCCGACCGCGGAAGGACCATGAAGACCACCGCCGAACCATCCGCGCCCCACCCGGCCCCCTTGCGGGTTCCGGCCTTCCGCCGGCTCGTGCTCGCCAACCTCGTCTCGGCGGCCGGCTCTTCGATGGCACCGGTCGCGCTCGCCTACGCGGTGATCGGGCAGGGCGGCGGGTCCGGGTCGCTCGGTGTCGTGCTGGCGACGAACGCGGTGCCGACGATCGTCCTCACCGTCGCGGGCGGCGTCCTCGCCGACCGGCTGTCGCGCAGCCGGATCCTGTTCCTGGGCAATCTCCTGGCGTCGGCCGCGCAGGCGGTGCTCGCGGCGCTCGTGGCCACCGGGCACGCGACGACCTCCTCGATCGCCGCGTGCGGCTTCGCCTCCGGAATCGCCACGGCCTTCACCGCCCCGGCCGCGACGGGCCTCGTGGCGCAACTCGTCGCGGCGGAGCACCTGCAACGGGCCAACGCGCTGCTCCGGCTGCCGAGCAACGCCGTCAAGGTGCTCGGTCCCGTCGTCGGCGGAGTGGTCGTGGCGGTCGGCGGGCCGGCCTGGGTACTGGCGTGCGACGCGCTCGGCTTCCTGGTCGCGGCGCTGCTGCTGCTCGGCCTGCGGCTGAGCGCGCCGGTCACGACGAGCGGGGTCCTGGCCGATCTGCGCGCCGGCTGGTCCGGCTTCCGGCGCCGCACCTGGCTGTGGACGTACACCGCGGCCGGAACGGTGGTGGTCGCCGCGTGGCTGGCCGGTTTCCAGCTGCTCGGTCCCGTGGTCTCGGCCGAGCACTACGCGGGGGCCCGTTCCTGGGGGCTGGTGCAGGGCGCGTTCGCGTTCGGGCTGCTGGCGGGGACGGCGGTGTGTCTGCGGTGGCGGCCGTACCGGCTGCTGGCCACGGCCGTCGTCACCGGCGGCGCGCTCTGTCTGCCGCCGGCGGCGCTGGGCCTGGGTCTGTCCCTGCCCTGGGTGCTGCTCGCCGCCGTGCTCGCGGGCATCGGGGTGGACGTCGCCGTGGTGGCCTGGACCACCGCGCTCCAACAGCACGTGCCCCAGGAGGAGCTGGGCCGGATGAGTTCGTTCAACGGGGTCGGGGAGCGGATCGCCGTCCCCCTCGGCTACCTCGTCACCGCGCTCGCCGCGCACGTCTGGGCCGACCGGACCGTGCTCCTGGCCTGTGCCGGTGCCATCGTGGTGACCACCCTCCTCAACCTCTGCGTGCGGGACGTGTACCGCGTCAACCGCGCCTGAACGTCCGGGCGCGGGCGCCGTCGGCCGGACCGCACCCGTGAAGCACGCGCGCCCATGGCCCCATTGACACAGTCACCGGCGCCTCCTTACTGTCGCGACAGCATTTCGAACGCGTGACGAAATTTCGAACAGTAAAGGTGATCGCCGTGCGCATCACGGGAATCAGCACGCATGTGGTCGGGACCCCCTGGCGAAACCTGACCTACGTCCAGGTGCACACCGACGAGGGAATCACCGGTGTCGGCGAGACCCGCATGCTGGGCCACACCGACGCGCTCCTGGGCTACCTCGCGGAGGCGCGGGCCAACCACATCGTCGGCTCCGACCCGTTCGCGGTGGAGGACCTCGTACGGCGCATGAAGTACGGCGACTACGGACGGGCGGGCGAGATCGTCATGTCCGGCATCGCGGTGATCGAGACGGCCTGCTGGGACATCAAGGGCAAGGCACTCGGCGTGCCCGTCTGGCAACTGCTCGGCGGGAAGGTGACCGACCGGGTCAAGGCGTACGCCAACGGCTGGTACACCACCGAGCGCACCCCCGACGCGTACCACGCGGCCGCGCGGGCGGTGGTGGAGCACGGGTACAGGGCCCTGAAGATCGACCCGTTCGGCACCGGGCACTACGAACTCGACCACGAGCAGAGCCTGTACGCCGTGTCGCTGATCGAGGCCGTGCGGGACGCGATCGGACCCGACGCGGAACTGATGCTGGAGATGCACGGCCGCTTCTCGCCCGCGACGGCGATCCGCCTCGCCCACGAGCTGGCACCGTTCAGGCCCGCGTGGCTGGAGGAGCCGGTGCCGCCGGAGAACCTCAAGGCCCTGGAGAAGGTGGCCGCGAGGGTGGACGTGCCGGTGGCCACGGGCGAGCGCATCCACGACCGGATCGAGTTCCGCGAGCTGTTCGAGAGCCAGGCCGTCGACATCATCCAGCCCGACGTCGGCCACATCGGCGGCATCTGGGAGACCCGCAAGCTCGCCGCGACCGCCGAGGCACACTACACGCTGGTCGCCCCGCACAACGTGGGCGGCCCCGTCCTGACGGCGGCCTCGCTCCAAGTCGGCTTCACCACACCGAACTTCAAGATCCTCGAAAACTTCAACGACTTCGCGGACGCGGAGATCAAGAAGGTCGTCAGGGGCGCCCCGCAGGTCGTGGACGGCTACTTCGAGCTGTCCCACGAGCCCGGCCTCGGCGTCGAGCTCGACGTGGAGGCGGCAGCCGAGTTCCCGCAGCAGCGGGCGCGGTTCGACCTGTGGGCGGAGGGTTGGGAGAAGCGCGACCCCGACGGGGGCGCACGGTGAGCCGCGCCGTCGTCGTCGAGACCCCCGGCTCCTTCCGGCTGGTCCCGCACACCCCGCGCCCACCGGGCCCCGGCGAGGCCCTGGTGCGGGTGCACGCGGTCGGGATCTGCGGCAGCGACCGCGAGGTCCACCAGGGCAACAGGCCCGCCGGGTACGTCCGTTACCCCCTCACGCCCGGCCACGAGTGGTCCGGGACCGTCGCCGGGGTGGGCGAGGGGGTGCCGGGCGCACTGGTCGGGCGCCGGGCGGTCGGCGAGGGCTTCCGCAACTGTCAGGTGTGCGAGCGCTGCCACGCGGGCGACACCACCCTGTGCACGGCGGGCTACGCGGAGACCGGCTTCACCGAGCCCGGCGCGATGGCCCCCACGCTCACCCTGCCGGCCCGGCTGCTGCACCTCCTGCCCGACGGCGCGGACCTGACGGCCGCCGCGCTCCTGGAGCCCGCCGCGTGCGTGGCCGCCGCCGCGCTCAAGGCGGGCGTGCGCCCCGGCGACCGGGTCGCCGTCGTCGGCACCGGCACCCTCGGCATGCTCGCCGCGCAGCTGCTGACCGCCTCGTCGCCCGCCGAGCTCCTGATGGTGGGCATCCGCGCCGGCCGTGAGGAGACCGCACGCGCCTTCGGGGCGACGGCGTACCGCCTCCACGACGAGGTGCGCGGCGACGAGGGCTTCGATGTGGTGGTGGAGGCGGCCGGTGCCGCGTCGGCCGCCTCCACCTCGGCCTCGCTGCTGCGGCGCGGCGGCCGGCTGGTGCTCACCGGCATCCCCTCGCCCGGCGCGGACGGGCTCGACCCGACCGACCTCGTCGTACGACAACTGGAGGTGCACACGGTGTTCGGCGCACCACCGGGCGCCTGGGCGCACGCGGTCCGCGCCTTCGCCGCCGGACTGCTCGCGCCCCTGCCGCTGGTCACCCACGAACTTCCGCTCGCCGACTTCGGCCGGGCCATGGACCTGGTCGGCGGCGGTCCCCGCGTCGGCAAGGTTCTGCTGCGCCCCTGAGGACGGTCCCGCAACCCCCGGCGGAACAGCCCCTGGACGACGGCTTCGGAGCCGGCCGCCGCCCACGGGCACGCGCCGGTACGGGGCTCCTCCGGATTTCCGTACCGCCGCGCACCCATCCCCCGAATGCCATCCGCGCCATCGAACGACCACGTCGAACGTTCCGCAAGGAGTCACCGTGTCCCAGCCGGTTTCCGCCCTCCCCCGCCGCCCCGGCGAACCCGCGCTCAGCGCCCTGGGCATCGGGGCGCCCGCCCGCTCCCCCGTCGACGCCTCGCCGCACGTCTTCCCCGACGGCGGCCTGTGGCGCACCGAGATCCCCTCCGTCGAGGGCCCCGAGGCCCTGGCCGTCGTCCTCGAGGAGGCCGCCCGCCTCGACGTGCCCGTGCACCGCGTCAGTCAGGGCAGCGGCGTCTGGATGCTCAGCGACGCCGAGATCACCGAGATGGCCGGGGCCGCGGCCGAGCGCTCCGTCGAACTCTGCCTGTTCACCGGACCGCGCGGCACCTGGGACATCGGAGGATCCACCCGGACCGACTCGCGCGGCGCCGGGCTGCGCGCCCGGGGGCACGACGCGGTGGCCGGATGCGTCGAAGACGCCCTGCGGGCAACCGAGTTGGGTGTGAAGTGCCTGCTCGTCGCGGACGAGGGCGTGCTGTGGACGCTGCACAGGGCTCGGCTCCAGGGGCTGATCCCGGCGGACACGACGCTGAAGGTCTCGGCACTGATCGGTCCGGTCAACCCCGCCGCGTACGCCGTGTACGAGCGTCTGGGCGCCGACTCGCTGAACGTTCCGTCCGATCTGACACTCGCCCAGCTCACCGAGATCCGGAGGGTTTCGGGCGCCCCGATGGACATGTACGTGGAGGCTCCGGACGACCTCGGGGGTTACGTCCGGATGTACGAGATCGCCGAGCTGATCCGTCGCGGTGCCCCGCTGTACCTCAAGTTCGGCCTGGCGAAGGCTCCTTCGCTCTACCCCTCGGGGCAGCACCTGCGCGACACCGTGCTCGCCACCGCGCGCGAGAGGGTGCGGCGCGGGCGCCTCGCCCTCGACCTGCTGGCCCGGCACGGCGCGGAGGGCGGGATGTCCCCGCTCGGGTCGCGGCTGCCGGGGACGCTCCATCGGTTCGAGAGCTGAGCCCCCCGTACGGCAGCGGCCGCCGTCACGTTCCTCCCGGGGCGGCGGCCGCCGCCACGCGCACCGGCCCCCGGTCGGCCCGCTCGCCGGCGCGGCGAGGGACGGCCGGGGCCTTCGGGTGCCCCTCCGCCTCAGCCTCCGAACGCGGTCCCCGGCAGCCCCTGTCCGGCCCCGGGGACGACCAGCAGCGAGCCGGAGAGCGGGTGAGGTGCCGTCAGGCCGGTACGCGCCGTGGTGATGTAGAGATCGCGCAGTCCGGGGCCGCCGAAGGCGCACGCGGTGGGGCGGCGCACGGGCAGCTCGACCGTCCGGTCGAGAGCGCCGTCCGGGGTGTAGCGGCGCACCTGGCCCCCGTCCCAGAGCGCGACCCACACACAGCCGTCCGCGTCGACGGACAGCCCGTCGGGGAAGCCCTCGCCCGGCCCCAGCGTCACCAACGGCCGCCGGTCGAGCGGGATTCCGCCGCCCATGCGGCAGACGTCGATGCGGCGCGTGGGGCTGTCCACGTAGTACATCAGCGAGCCGTCGGGGCTCCAGCCCGTGCCGTTGCTGACGGCCACGGACCCGAACACCTCGGTGGCGGTGCCGTCGGTCGCGACACGGGTCAGCGAGCCGCCGCCCGGGGTCTCGTCGTAGCGCATCGTGCCCGCCCACAGCGTCCCGTCGGCGGCGACGACCGCGTCGTTGCCGCGCCTGCCGGGCACGGGGTCGCGCCGCAGCCAGCCGAACGCCCCGTCCGTCCCGTACAGCCCGATGCCGTCGCGCAGGTTCACCACGAGGCCGCCGCCCGCCCGGGGCTTCGCGGCCCCGACGTGCTGCTCGGTGACCATGACCGAGCGCCGCCCGGTGGCCGGGGCGAAGGTGTGGATCCGCGAGCCCAGGATGTCCACCCAGATCAGCCGCTCGGCCACGGGGTCCCAGGTGGGCCCCTCGCCCAGCGCGGCCTTTTCGGGCACGGCGACCTCGAAGCGCGCGCGGTCCCCGGCCCTCACCTCCCGCCCCGGTGTCCCAGGCGTTCCGACAGGTCCGCCGCCCCCCTGGCCGCCAGCCCGGCCAGCTCGCCCTCGCGCCCGTCGGTCCAGCGGACCATGGGCACGGAGATCGACAGGGCGGCGACGACCCGGCCCGAGCCGTCGCGCACGGGCGCGGCGACACAGCTCACGTCCGGGTTGGACTCCTGGTGCTCGACCGCGACGCCCCGCTCGCGCACCGCGTCGAGGGCCTCGCGCAGCGCGTCGGGCTCGACGATGCTGTTGGGGGTCATCGCGACCAGTTCCGCGTCCGCGATCCGGGCCTCGAACTCGCCCTCGGGCAGCGAGGCGAGCAGCATCTTCCCCACCGAGGTGCAGTGCGCGGGGAGCCTGCGGCCGGCGGCCGAGACCATCCGTACGGCGTGGGTGGAGTCGACCTTGGCGATGTAGATGACGTCGAGGTCCTCCAGGATCGCGACGTGCACCGTCTCGCCGCAGGTCTCGGCGATCTCGCGGGCCACCTGCCGGCCCTCCGCGGCGAGGTCGAGCTGTTCCGCGTACCGGCTGCCGAGCTGGTGGGTGCGCACCCCGAGCCGGTAGCGTCCCGGCTGGTCGGGGACCGGGACCAGGTAGGCACGGGCCGCCAGGGTGGTCAGCAGCTCGTGCACGGTGGTGCGCGGGAGCTGGAGCCTGCGGGTGATCTCGGGTGCGGAGAGCGTACCGTCGCCCTGCAGGAAGAGTTCGAGGATGTCCAGCGCTCTGGTCACCGCGGGGACGAGCCGCCCCATAGCCGCTCCACCACCTTTCGTTCGATACTCCGGCCCTTGACCGGTATGACGAACGTCAGCGTATCCAGCAGGTCAGCCGCCCGGCAATGCGCCCCTCGCCCGACTTCCGGCCCCGAACCCCGCAACTCCCCGCCCTGCACGCCCCATTGACACCCCTCGGAACCGCCGCTTACCGTCTCGCCAACATTTCGAACGTGTGTCGATATATCGAACGGGACTGATCCATGCGCACCCGTACCCCCTGCACCGCGGCCGCGCTCGCGGCACTCCTCGTCCTCTCCCTCACCGCCTGCGGCCAGGAGGCCCGCGGCGGCAGCCGCTACCGGGCCGAAACCGGAAAGGGCGGCACCGTCGGCCTCGCCATGCCCACCAAGGCTTCCGAACGCTGGATAGCGGACGGCCGGAACATGGCCGAGCAGTTCCGCAAGGCGGGCTACAGGGCCGATCTCCAGTACGGCGACGACAAGGTCGAGAACCAGGTCGCCCAGATCGAGAACATGATCACCAAGGGCCACCGGCTCCTGGTGGTCGCCGCCATCGACGGCTCCGCCCTCACCGACGTGCTGCGCCGGGCCGAGGACGCGGGCATCCCCGTCATCGCGTACGACCGGCTGATCATGGGCACCGGCAGCGTCGACTACTACGCCTCGTTCGACAACGAGCGGGTCGGGATGCTCCAGGCCCGGTACATCGCCGACGAGCTGGGCCTGGACGGGCCCGGCAGGCCGTACAACATCGAGCTGTTCGCGGGCTCCCCCGACGACAACAACACCAAGTACTTCTGGAACGGCGCCATCAAGGTCCTGAAGCCGTATCTGGACAGCGGCCGCCTCGTCGTCCGCAGCGGACAGAAGAAGCTGAGCCAGGCAACGACCCTGCGCTGGGACGGCGGCACCGCGCAGAAGCGGATGGACGACCTCATCAGCAAGAACTACGGCGACGCGCGGGTCGACGCGGTGCTCTCCCCGTACGACGGGATCTCCCTCGGCATCATCTCCGCCCTCAAGAGCGCGGGGTACGGCACCCGGGGGCAGCCGCTGCCCGTGGTGACCGGCCAGGACGCCGAGCTGGCCTCGGTGAAGTCCGTCATCGCGGGCGAGCAGACCCAGACCGTCTTCAAGGACACCCGCAAGCTCGCCGCCCAGGCCGTCCGGATGGGCGATGCGGTGCTGAACGGCAGGAAGCCCGAGGTCAACAACGTGAAGGACTACGACAACGGCAAGAAGGTGGTTCCCTCGTACCTGCTGAAACCGGTCAGCATCGACAAGACCAACACCCAACTCCTGGTCACCGAGGGCTACTTCACGGCCGGGCAGCTCTCGTGACCCGGCCGGTGCTCGAAATGCGCGCGATCACCAAGGAGTTCCCGGGCGTCAAGGCCCTCTGCGGGGTGAACCTCACCGTGCGGTCCGGCGAGATCCACGCGATCTGCGGCGAGAACGGCGCGGGCAAGTCCACGCTGATGAAGGTCCTCAGCGGGGTGCATCCGCACGGGAGCTACGAGGGGGAGATCCGCTTCGAGGGCGAGCGGGTCGCCTTCCGGTCCATCAGGGCCAGCGAGAAGCGCGGCATCGTCATCATCCATCAGGAGCTGGCACTCGTGCCGCACCTCTCCATCGCCGAGAACATCTTCCTCGGCAACGAGCGGACCTCCGCCCGCGGGATCGTCGACTGGAACGAGACCCTGCGCAGGGCGAGCCGGCTGCTCGAACGGGTCGGGCTGCGCGAGAGGCCGCAGACGCCGGTCGCCGACCTCGGCGTGGGCAAGCAGCAACTGGTGGAGATCGCCAAGGCGCTCGCCAAGGAGGTGAAGCTGCTGATCCTCGACGAGCCGACGGCGGCGCTCAACGACGAGGACAGCGCCCAGCTCCTCGACCTCATCCTGGAACTGCGCGAACAGGGCATCGCCAGCATCATCATCTCCCACAAGCTGAACGAGATCCGGGCGATCGCCGACACCGTGACGGTGCTGCGCGACGGCCGCACCATCGAATCGCTGACGGTCCGCGACAACCCGTCCGACGCACCGGCGCCGGACGAGGACCGCATCATCCGCTCGATGGTCGGCCGCGACCTCGACCAGCGCTTCCCCGAACGCACCCGCCACGACGGGACCGACGAGGTCGTGCTCGAAGTGCGCGGCTGGACCGTCCGCCACCCCGTGGACCAGCAGCGCAAGGTCGTCGACGACGTCTCGCTGACCGTGCGCCGCGGCGAGATCGTCGGCATCGCGGGGCTGATGGGCGCGGGCCGCACCGAGCTGGCGATGTCGGTGTTCGGCCGCTCCTACGGGCGGTACGAGGCGGGAAGCGTCCACCTGCGCGGGCGCGAGGTGTCCACCAGGACCGTCCCCGCGGCGATGGCGGCGGGGCTCGCGTACGTCACCGAGGACCGCAAGCACTACGGCCTCAACCTCATCGACAACATCACCCGCAACATCTCGCTGGCCTCGTTGCCCGGCATGCGCCGGCGCGGCGTCGTGGACGGACACCACGAACGCTCGGTGGCCGAGGGCTATCGCACGTCCATGAACATCAAGGCCCCCAGCGTCTTCGAGCAGGTGGGAAGGCTCTCGGGCGGCAATCAGCAGAAGGTCGTGCTGAGCAGATGGATCCATGCCGACCCCGATGTGCTGATCCTCGACGAGCCGACCAGAGGCATCGACGTCGGCGCCAAGTACGAGATCTACACCGTCATCGACCGGCTCGCCGCGCAGGGCAGGGCCGTGCTGTTCATCTCCTCCGAGCTGCCCGAACTCCTCGGGATGTGCGACCGGATCTACACCATGGCCGAGGGCCGGCTGACCGGTGAGGTCGCCCGCGCCGACGCCACGCAGGAACTGCTGATGCGCCACATGACCATGAACAGAGGCTGAGGCTCCGTCATGACCACCACGACCACTCCTGCGGCGGGCGCCTCCCCCTCGTCGTCCGCCCGCCCTTCGGCCCTGAGCCTGCTGCGGGACTCCGTGCGCGCCAACATGCGCCAGTACGGCATGCTCATCGCACTCGTCCTGATCGTGCTGCTCTTCCAGATCTGGACCGACGGCACCCTGTTGCTGCCGAACAACGTCTCCAACCTGATCCAGCAGAACGGATACATCCTCATCCTGGCCATGGGCATGATGATCGTCATCATCGCGGGCCACATCGACCTGTCGGTCGGCTCCCTGGTGGCGTTCGTCGGCGCCATGTCGGCCGTGATGATGGTCAGGCACGACATGCCCTGGGTCCTCGCGCTCGCCCTGTCGCTGCTGATCGGCGCGGCGGCGGGCGCGTGGCAGGGCTTCTTCATCGCGTACCTGGGCATCCCGTCGTTCATCGTGACGCTGGCCGGGATGCTGCTCTTCCGGGGCCTCACCCAGATCGTGCTGGAGGGCCAGTCGCTGGCACCGTTCCCCGAGGGATTCCAGAACATCGCGCAGGGCTTCATCCCGGAAATGGGCCCCTACACCCAGTACCACAACCCGACGCTCGTCCTCGCTCTGGTCGCCGTCGCCTTCCTGCTGCTGCGCGAATGGCGCGATCGCAAGCGGCAGTTGGCGTACGAGCTGGAGGTGCCGCCCACCGGTCTGTGGATCGCCAAGTGCACCGCCATGACCGCCGCGGTCGTCGCCTTCGCCCTCACCCTGGCCAGCTTCCACGGCGTGCCCGTCGTCATGCTCATCATGTGCGCCCTGCTGCTCGGCCTCGGCCACGTGATGCGCAACGCGGTCGTCGGGCGCCATGTGTACGCGCTCGGCGGCAACCGGGCCGCCGCCAAACTGTCCGGCGTCAAGGACAGGCGCGTCACCTTCCTGGTCTTCGTCAACATGGGGGTACTGGCCGCGCTCGCGGGCTGCGTGTACGCCGCTCGGCTCAACGCGGGCACGCCCCAGGCGGGGCTCAACTTCGAACTGGAGGCGATCGCGGCCTCGTTCATCGGCGGTGCGTCGATGAGCGGCGGGGTCGGCACCGTGATGGGTGCCGTCATCGGCGGCCTGGTGCTCGGCGTGCTCAACAACGGCATGTCACTGGTCGGCATCGGCACCGACTACCAGCAGGTCATCAAGGGGCTCGTACTGCTGGCGGCGGTCGGCTTCGACGTCTGGAACAAACGCAGGGCGGGGAGGTGAGCAGACCGTGCGGGAGGGCCCGGACGCCACGCGGTGTCCGGGCCCTCCCGCCCTCCCACGGGGACCTTCGGAACACGCCTCAGCGGCACGCCGGGCACAGTCCCCGGTACGTGACCTCGGCCCCGGACACGGTGAAACCGAACCGTTCGCCGTCCGGCAGCCCGGCCAGCGGGTCGCCCGTCGGACGCACGTCGCGGATCAGACCGCAGCCCGAGCACACCAGGTGCTGGTGCGGGCGATGGGCGTTGGGGTCGTAGCGCTTCGCGCGGCCGTCGGTGGAGACCTCCATGACCTCGCCGAGCGAGACCATCTCCCCCAGGGTGTTGTAGACGGTCGCCCGGGAGATCTCCGGCAGCCGCTCCGCCGCGCGGGCGTGCACCTCGTCGGCCGTCAGGTGCACGTGGTCGCCGTCGAGGACCTCGGCGACGACACGCCGCTGAGAGGTCACCCGCCAACCGCGTCCCCGCAGCCGCTCCAGCAGGTCGCTCATATCGGTTCATCCATTCAGGCTCGTTGAAGTACCGGGTTCCAGCGGCAGCCGTACAGCTTCCGACCGAATTCGGAACAGACGTGCTTCTTGACCTGGACCCTGTCGATCGTAGGATCGATCCCAGCGCAGGCCAAGGGAACGGGAAAGTCCGGTACAACGGGAGACTGAGACATGAGGGGACCACTGCGGACGTGACGAGCGGTGCTCTCCGACGAACGGCGAACGCGCATGGCACGCCCTTCAGGACCGAGGGGGACGCCCGGTGCCTGGGCGTCGGGGCGTCCCACCCGCCTCCCCGAACGCGCGCTTCGCGCGGCAGTCCGTCACGAAGTCGGTGACCCCCGTACCGGCGATTCCCGTACCAGCAGCACCCGTGGACCTGTGCTCATGGCTTCTGAACGATGTGACCCGCTCGGCCCGGAAGGATTCCCATGTCTGAGAACCACGACGCGTCCGTCACCGTCCCGGAGGCGGAGGGGGCAAGCGGTGGCTGCCCCGTCGCGCACGAGCGTGCGCCGCACCCCACGCAGGGCGGCGGAAACCGCCAGTGGTGGTCCGAGCGCCTCAACTTGAAGATTCTCGCGAAGAACCCCGCCGTCGCGAACCCGCTCGGTGAGGAGTTCGACTACGCCGAGGCGTTCCGGGCCCTCGACCTGGCGGCCGTGAAGCGGGACATCGCGGAGGTGCTGACCACCTCGCAGGACTGGTGGCCCGCCGACTTCGGCCACTACGGCCCGCTGATGATCCGCATGGCCTGGCACAGCGCCGGCACGTACCGGATCAGCGACGGCCGCGGCGGCGCGGGCGCGGGGCAGCAGCGTTTCGCCCCGCTCAACAGCTGGCCGGACAACGGCAACCTCGACAAGGCCCGCCGTCTGCTGTGGCCGGTCAAGAAGAAGTACGGCCAGTCGATCTCCTGGGCCGACCTGCTGATCCTCACCGGCAACGTCGCGCTGGAGACGATGGGCTTCAGGACCTTCGGTTTCGCGGGCGGCCGCGCGGACGTGTGGGAGTCCGAGGAGGACGTCTACTGGGGCCCGGAGACCACCTGGCTCGGCGACGAGCGCTACACCGGTGACCGGGAGCTGGAGAACCCGCTGGGCGCCGTGCAGATGGGCCTCATCTACGTCAACCCCGAGGGCCCCAACGGCAATCCGGACCCGGTCGCCGCGGCCCGCGACATCCGGGAGACGTTCCGCCGCATGGCGATGAACGACGAGGAGACCGTCGCCCTCATCGCGGGCGGCCACACCTTCGGCAAGACCCACGGCGCGGGCCCGGCCGACAACGTGGGCGCCGACCCCGAGGCCGCCCCGATCGAGGCGCAGGGCCTGGGCTGGGCGAGCACGTACGGCACCGGCAAGGGCGGCGACGCCATCACCAGCGGTCTGGAGGTCACCTGGACCTCCACCCCGACCCGGTGGAGCAACGAGTTCTTCAAGAACCTCTTCGAGTACGAGTACGAGCTCGGCAAGAGCCCGGCCGGCGCCCACCAGTGGGTGGCGAAGAACGCCGAGGCGATCATCCCCGACGCGCACGACCCGTCGAAGAAGCACCTCCCGACGATGCTCACCACCGACCTGTCGCTCCGCTTCGACCCGGTCTACGAGCGGATCTCGCGGCGCTTCTACGAGAACCCGGACGAGTTCGCCGACGCCTTCGCCCGCGCGTGGTTCAAGCTGACCCACCGCGACATGGGCCCGGTCTCGCTCTACCTCGGCCCGGAGGTCCCCGCCGAGGTCCAGCTGTGGCAGGACCCGCTGCCCGAGCGCACCCACGAGCTGATCGACGCCGCGGACATCGCCTCCCTCAAGGAGCGGATCCTGGGCTCGGACCTCACCGTCCCGCAGCTCGTGTCCGCCGCGTGGGCCTCGGCCTCGTCCTTCCGCGGCAGCGACAAGCGCGGCGGCGCCAACGGCGGCCGGATCCGCCTGGAGCCGCAGCGGAGCTGGGAGGTCAACAACCCCGACGACCTGGCGGCGGTGCTGCGCACCCTGGAGGGCATCCAGGAGTCCTTCAACTCCGCGCAGACCGGCGGCAAGCAGGTCTCGATGGCCGACCTGATCGTGCTCGCGGGCACCGCGGCCGTCGAGCGGGCGGCCGCGGACGGCGGCGTGGGCGTCGAGGTGCCGTTCACGCCGGGCCGCGTCGACGCGACGCAGGAGCAGACCGACGTGGAGTCGTTCGCCGCCCTGGAGCCGGCCGCCGACGGATTCCGCAACTACGTCGGCAAGGGCAACCGGCTGCGTGCCGAGTACCTGCTGCTCGACCGGGCGAACCTGCTGGAGCTGAGCGCGCCCGAGATGACCGTCCTCGTCGGCGGCCTGCGCGTCCTGGGCGCCAACCACCAGCAGTCCGGACACGGTGTCCTCACCGACGCCCCGGGCACGCTGACCAATGACTTCTTCGTCAACCTGCTCGACCTGGGGACGACGTGGACGTCGGCGTCCGAGGCGCAGGACGTCTTCGAGGGCCGCGACTCCGCCACGGGCGAGGTCAAGTGGACCGGCACCCGCGCCGACCTGGTGTTCGGCTCGCACTCGGAGCTGCGCGCCCTCGCCGAGGTCTACGCGAGCGACGACGCGAAGGAGAAGTTCGTGCGCGACTTCGTCGCGGCGTGGGCCAAGGTGATGGATCTCGACCGGTTCGACCTCGTCTGACGCGTCCGGCGCCCCGCCGGGCGGTGGCGGGGCCGGGCACCTTCGCCCGGCCCGGCCCCGCCCGGTCGCCGGCGACCGGCATCCGGCACCGGTCGTGCTACCGGCCGATGTCGCGCAGCGCGTTCGTCGCGCAGTGCACCTCGCCGCCGCCGAGGTGGGCCCAGGAGAAGTTCTCCACCCAGTGCACCCGTACGCCGTTCGCCGCCAGCCGCCGCTCGGCCTCCGCCCGGAACAGGTCGCGTCCGGCGATCCGGGGGCCGTGCGGCGCGGGGGCCGCGAAGTCCCCGGCCGTCAGCGACAGGCCGTTGGCCAGGGCCGGGGAGAAGGCGATGTGGCGGCCGTTAGCCCCCGGTGTGTCGGTCACCCGGAAGTAGAGCACCGGCAGCCGCACCAGTTCGGCGGGCTTCAGCCCGGTCGCCCGCAGCAGGACCCGCACCTGCTCGTCGATGCGGCGTGCGGCGTCCTCGTTGTCGCCCTTGGTGGCTTCGTGGCGCAGGAACTCGTCGACGGTGGGCTTGTCCTCCGCGTCGGTGTCGGCGAACAGCCGCTGCCCGCCCTCCCCCGCCGCCCGGACCTTCTTCAGCAACCCGATCGCGAGCCGGGGGTCGGAGACGGCGAGGGTCCAGCCGCGCGCGTTGTCGGCGCGCACGACGTGCACGGTCTCGTCGGCGTGGCCGACCAGCAGCCACGAGGTGTCGATCACCACGGGTGGCTGTTCCCGCTGGTCGCGCAGCATCCGCACAAATGACGGGTCGGGGCGGCGGTCCGCCGAGCTCCCGTACACCACGCGGCCCTTCGGGTAGCCCCGGTACGGGGGCAGCGACTCGATGTTGCCGGTGAAGTTGAGGAGTTCGTCGACGCTGTCCGGGCGGTCGGTGGTGTACTGCTGGACGACGCCCACGCCCGGTCCGCGCAGGTCCTTGAAGAGGAGTCGCCCGGCCCGCCGCAGGCTCGCACTCGTGCCGTCGGGGGACTTCCAGTAGTTCGGCGAGCGCAGCAGGATCCGCATCGTCCGCGGCCCGCCGGGGCCCGGCCTGGTCACATAGGCCGGTTCGGCGATGTCCTGCCGCCAGATGTCCTTCCACCACTGGGCGCCGCCCGGCTGGAAGTCCAGTTCGCGGTCGGGGATGCCCACGGCGCGGGTCGCGGCGCGCAGCGACCCGGCGAACTCCTTCCACCCGCCGGGCACCCGGGTGGCGGTCGGGACCTCCGCGGGCTGTCCCGGGCCCTTCCCGGGGGCGGCGGCGAAGACGTGCCGGGCGCGCTGGAGGTCGTGCTGGAGGAGGACGGGGGCGACGCTCATCGCGACCCGTGTGCCGGCGGTGCGCCCGCGGTCGGTGACGGCGAGGGTGACGACGACGCGGCCGTCCCACCGGGTCCGGTCGCGGACGACGTCCCGCCCCTCGACGGCGAGGCGCACGCCGCGGCGCAGGTCGCGTGCGGTCAGGGTCCCGTCGGCACCGAGCGGGGTGTACCGGTCGCCCTCCCGTACGAAGATCCGGGCGTACGGCCGTTGCGCGGCGGGCACCGTGAGCCTGCCGACGGCGTCCTCGCCGACCGCCGCGGGCGGCACCAGGAGCGGGGTGAGGTCCTTGGCGTCCTCGGGGCCGTTCACCACCTCGTCCGCGGCGTCGTGGCAGGCCGCGAGGCGTTCGTCCACGGCCACGTCCAGCCGGTCGAGGTCGCCGGGGAGCAGGGTGCAACGGCGCGAGTCGTCGTCGAGGTTGGGCAGGAACACCGTGCCGAGCGGTGCTTCGATCCGGGGTACGGGCGTTTCGGCCGCGGGGCGCGGGGTGGCACCCGCGTCGACCGGGGCCAGCACGGACGCCGTCACCGCGGCGCAGCAGATACCGGTCACCACGGCTCGCAGCGCGGGGCGGGGCGGGTCGGCGGAGAAGTGCATGGAAGTGCCTTCCGGGACAGTGCCGTCAGGGGAAGCTGGATCGCGCTCCACTGTGCCGCCCGCCGCCCCCCGGGCACGTCCTGCACGGGGGCGAGCCGGGAGTAAACCCTTCGATGCAGTAACCGCCGGGGTGCCCCACCCACGGGCCGAAAGGCCGCTGGACCCGAGGGCCGACCGGTCCGCCCGCCGGTGGCCGGGGCCCGTCGCTCCGGGCGCCGGGCCCTGAGCGCGTCTCAGGCCGGCTGGCCCTGCGTCGACCGCTTCGCCGCGGGCACCGTGACCGGCGCGTCGCTCCGTACCGGGGCCGGGGCCGTCGACTCGCGGACGACCAGCCTCGGCCGAATGAGCAGGGAGCGTCCCGCCGCGGGGGCCGAGTCGATCCGGGCCCGCAGCTGCTGGAACGTCTCCGCGGCCATCTCCGGCAGCGGCTGGCGGACCGTGGTGAGCGGGGGTTCGAAGAGGTCGGCGAGGAGGATGTCGTCGAAGCCGACCACGGACACGTCCTGGCCCGCGCTGTGTCCGGCGTCCTTGGCCCCCCGGCAGATGCCGATCGCGCACATGTCGTTGATGGCGACGAACGCGGTGGGCGGGCGGGGGCCGCAGAGGAGTTCCCTGGCCGCGTTCCGGCCCAGTTCGGCCGCGTCCTTGTCGCCGAACTCGGCGGTGTCGGCGCCGGGCCAGACGATCGCGTCGGCCGGGTCGAGGCCGGCCGACTCCAGGGCCGTCCGGAAGCCGCGCAGTCGCTCGCGGCGGTTGACGCTGTGCACCGAACCGGAGACGAAAGCCAGCCTCCGGTGGCCGAGTTCGATCAGATGGCGGGTGGCGAGCTCGGCGCCCATCGCGTTGTCGACACTGATCGAGGCCAGTGACGGCGGGTCGCCCGCCTGCGCGGCGCGGTCGAAGGCGACCATCTTCAGACCGCGGCTGAGCAGCGGCGTCACGTGTTCGAGCGAGGGCAGCGAGGAGCAGAGCACCACTCCGCTGACCCCGTCCGCGAGCAGTTCCTCGCCGTACTTGAGCTCGCGGGCCGGGTCGCGCTCGCTGTTGCAGAGCAGCACGTGGTAGCCCTCGGCGAGCGCGATGGCCTCCAGCTCCCGGGCGAGCGCCCCCCAGAAGGGGTTGGCGACGGACGGCACGATGAGGCCGATGACCTTGATGCGTCCGGTGCGCAGCATCCGTGCCGCGCGGTTGGGCCGGTAGCCGAGCTGCTCGATCACCTGCTCCACGCGGGCCAGCGTCGCCGCCTGCATGCGGTTCGTCCGCCCGTTCAGGACGTTGGAGACCGTGCTCGCGGAGACCCCGGCGGCCTCCGCGACCTGATGGATCGTTACCCCGCTCATGCCACCTCCGGTTCGGAATCGGTCTGACCGTAGCAGTGTATCGATTTACTGAACAAGGTTCACCGGTTCACCAGTTAACGTCCCCGAAAATTCATGTGCATCAGCTGTTGACGTCCCTCTGAAGGCGTTCCTAGCATCACTGCATCGATTTACCAGCACTTCCCAGCCACTGTCGGGATGCCATCGCTGGATCGATCCACAGCCTCCGCCTCAAAAGGGGTGTCCCATGGAACTCAGAAGACGGTCGTTGCTTGCCGCCATAGGCGCGGGCACCGCTGCCGCAGCCCTCGGCGGGTGCGGAACGGGTACGTCGACGGCCGGCTCGGCCGACGGTCCCGCCGAAGGCGAGATCACCCTGCTCACCCCGATCTACGAGGGCGCCGACGGCAAGACGCTGCTGGAGAAGGAGATCCTCGGCGGCTTCCGGAAGAAGTACCCGGACGTCAAGGTGAACGTGGACTACACCACGTACGCACAGCTCAACGAGAAGATCACCACCGGTCTCGCGGGCGGTCTGCTGCCCGACGTGCTGATGATGGGCGTGGGCTGGATCCCGCCGTTCGCCGCGAAGAAGGCGATCGCCGAACTGCCGGAGAAGCTCGCCGCCGCGCACGACTACGAGAAGCGGGTGCTGGAGCCCTCCCGGTACGACGGCAAGCTGTACGCGCTGCCGGTCGTCCTCGACACCCGCATCGTCGTCTACCGCAAGGACCACTTCGCCGAGGCGGGCATCAAGAAGACCCCGGCGAACTGGGCCGAGCTGCGCGCCGTGGCCAAGCAGCTGACCAGGAACGGCAGGATCGGCTTCGACCCGTTCTCGATCGATCTGCGCCAGTGCTGGGAGACCTTCCTGTTCGCCAACGGCGGCCAGCTGTTCAGCGCCGACGGCAAGAAGGTGCTGTTCACCGACGCCCGCGGGGTCGAGGCCCTGCAGTTCTTCAAGGACCTCATCGCGGACGGCTCCGCCGACTACGCCAAGAAGACGGACGCCGGCGCCCCGGCCAACGTACAGACCGGCAGGGCGTCGATGATGATGACGACCAGCGCGCTCTGGAAGCAGGCCGAGGAGCAGACGCCGGACCTGCTGAAGGACGACAAGCTCGGGGCGTTCATCCTCGCCAACCGCAAGCCCGCCATGCTCCAGGGCGGCACCCTCGTCACCCAGTCCGCCAGTTCCAAGCACCCGGCGGCGGCCCGCGCGCTCGTCGAGTACCTGGCCACGCCCGAGTCGATCATCGGCGCCGCCAGGCAGCGTGGTTCGGTGCCCGGTCTGAAGGACCTCAGCGACACCTCGTACGTGAAGGAGAACAAGTTCGTCGACCTCTCCCTGCGGAGCATGGGTGACGCGTGTTCCGAGGGCGGCACCGCCGCCTGGATGGAGATCCGCGAGAAGATCAAGCCCACGCTGGAGCCCGCGATCGTGGGCAGCCAGTCCGCGAAGGACGCCATCGCGGAACTCGGCCGGCTCGCCGAGGCCGCCATCGGCCGGATGTAAGGACCCGTACCGTGGGAGCAACATCCGTACTCAAGGCCCGGCCCGCCCGGCCGCCCTCCCCCGCCGGGCGCCCGGTCGCGAAGAAGCGTCCCGGCCGCGCACCGGTGGGACCGGGGCGCCGCAGGCAGCGTGCCGGCATGCTCATGGTGGCGCCCGCGCTGCTGCACGCCTCGCTCTGGATCGGTCTGCCGGTCGTCGCCTCGGTGGTGCTGGCCTTCACCAAGTACGACGTGCTGACGCCGCCGCAGTTCGTGGGGCTGGACAACTTCCGGGACATGATGGGCGACGCGGTCTTCCGCAAGTCCATCGTCAACACCGTCGTCTACACCTTCTTCACCGTGCCGTTCGGCATGATGCTGGGGCTGCTGACGGCCCTGGCGCTGCACACCGGGCTGAAGGCGCGGGGCGTCTTCCGCACCGCGGTCTTCCTGCCGCAGGTGACGGCGACCGTCGCCATCGCGCTGGTCTGGCTGTGGATCTACAACCCGGGCAACGGGCTGCTGAACACGCTCCTGTCGTTCCTCGGGATCGACGGACCTGCCTGGCTCTCCTCGACCTCGTGGGCGATGCCGTCGGTGATCCTGGTCGGCATCTGGCAGGGCATCGGCATGAAGATGCTCATCTACCTGGCCGCGCTGCAGTCCCTGCCCAAGGAGCTGTACGAGGCGGCCTCGGTGGACGGCGCCTCGAAGGTCCGGCAGTTCTTCTCGATCACGCTGCCGCTGCTGAAGCCCGCGACGTTCTTCGTGCTCATCACGTCGATGATCAGCGCGTTCCAGTCCTTCGACCAGATCTACATCCTGACCGACGGCGGCCCCGCCAACAGCACCACGATGATGACGTACGAGATCTACAAGTCCGCCTTCCGGGAGTTCCGCGTCGGCTACGCCTGCGCGCAGTCGCTGGTGCTGTTCGTGCTGCTGATGGGCTTCACCCTGGTCAACCGGCGGATCATGGGAGGCACCCGTGGCCACAACTGAGCTGCACGCGCCGGGGGCCACGGGCAGGTCCCGGCCGGTGAAGAACGGCAAGCCGCTCACCGCCGGCCGGATCGCGCTCTACCTGACCCTCACCGTCGTCTCCCTGCTCATGGTGGTGCCGTTCGTCTGGATGGTGCTCACCTCGCTCAAGACGCCGGTGGAGATCGCCTCGCAGGACGCCGGACTGCTGCCCGAGCACTGGGCGTTCGGGAACTACGTCGACGCGCTGAAGGCGGCGCCGTTCGCGACGTACGCGCGCAACAGTTTCATCATCGCCTTCAGTCACACCCTCATCAACGTGGTCGTGGCGTCGATGGCCGGGTACGCGCTGGCCCGGATCAGGTTCCGGGGCAGCGAGGTCATCTTCTACCTGTTCATCGCCGCGCTGATGATCCCGACCTACACCAAGGTCCTGCCGGAGTTCCTCATCGTCCGCTTCATGCCGCTGGCCGGCGGCAACGACATCTTCGGCCAGGGCGGCAGCGGCTGGCTGGACTCGTGGTGGGCGCTCATCGTGCCGGGCGCGGTCACCCCGTTCGCGGTCTTCCTGTTCCGCCAGTTCTACCTGGACCTCCCGGTGGAGCTGGAGGAGGCGGCCAGGCTCGACGGCCTGGGCGAGTTCCGGATCTACGCCCGCATCATGACCCCGCAGGTCAAGCCCGCGCTCACCACCGTGGCGCTGCTGACCTTCGAGTCGTCGTGGAACAACTTCCTGTGGCCGCTGCTGGTGACCCGCACGGACAGCCTGCGGGTGATCCAGGTGGGGCTCTCCGTCTTCAAGACGGAGAACGGCACCCAGTGGCACTTCCTGATGGCCGGCACCACGCTGGCCACCCTGCCCATGGTCATTCTCTTCCTCATCGGCCAGCGCTACTTCGTGCAGGGATTCGCAACCGCCGGTCTCAAGTGACCGGTTCCGGTCCGAGCGGCCGGTCCTCGAAAGGTTCTCACCCCATGTCTGCTGATCTCAACGGCTCCCGCGCACTGGTGACGGGGGCGGGCCACGGAATCGGCCGCGCCATCGCCGTCGCGCTCGCCGAGGCCGGTGCCGATGTCGCCGTCCACTACCACTCCTCCGCCGACGAGGCCGCGAAGACGGTCTCCGCGATCGAGGCGCTGGGCCGCCGGGCGAAGGCGTTCCGGGCCGATGTCACGGTGACCGCCGATGTGGACCGGCTCGTCGAGGAGGCGACCGGCTTCCTCGGCGGCCTGGACGTCCTCGTCTGCAACGCGGGCCATCTGATCGGCCGGGCCACCGTCGCCGAGATGTCCGACGACCACTTCGACAAGGTCCTCTCCACCAATCTGACGTCCACGTTCCGTACCGTGCGGGCCGCCCTGCCGCACCTGAAGGAATCCTCGGCCGGGCGCATCGTCACCATGTCCTCGCTGGCCGCGCACAACGGCGGCGGTCCCGGTTCGGTGGCCTACGCGGCGGCCAAGGCCGGGGTCCGCGGCTTCACCAAGGGCCTGGCCAAGGAGCTCGGCGGCACCGGCATCACGGTCAACACCGTGGCCCCCGGCTTCATCAAGGGCACCGCCTTCCACGACACGTTCACCGCCCCCGAGGCGCAGCAGGCGATGGAGGCGGGCATCCCGGTCGGTCGGGCCGGCACGCCGGAGGACGTCGCCGCCGCGGTCGTGCACCTGGCCTCGCCCTCGTCCGGTTTCCTGACCGCCACCACGGTGGACATCGACGGTGGCGTGTGGCCGCGTTGAGGCGGATCGCCCGGGAGCGGGGCGGCTGGTGGCACGCGTACGTCTGCCCGGCGCACGGCGTGGAGCTCGACCACGGTGATCTGCTGGCCGGGGTGTTCCCCGAGGGCGGTGCGCGCTGCGCGTACGGCTGCCGGGTGGACGACGAGGCGGTGCGCGGCGCCTGGCTGGTGCTGTCGCACCAGGCGTGGGCGCGGCACCTACGGGTGCTCGCGCACCGCGGGGAGCGCGCCGAGTCGGTGGCACGGCTGGTGGAGTACGCCGGGCTGTACGCGGAGCTGGCCACCGAGCGGCACGGCGAGGCGCAGGGCTGGATGCTGCGCGGCCGGCTGTTCCACCAGGCGCTGACCGACGCCATCTGGGCGGTGAACATCGGGCACGCCGTGCTCACGCTCGCCGAGCGCTCCACCGACGACCTGGCCGGGGTGCTGCCGCTGCTGGACTCGCTGGAGGAGGCCGCTCTCGGCGCCCGGGACCTGCTCACCGGCCAGGGCCACCTGGCCTCCAACTACACCGCGTGGCTCAACGCGGCCGGTGCGGCGACCAGCCGTGCCGCGGCCGCGGCGCGCGGCCTGGAGTGGGACGGCGGGAAGCGGTGGCTGGAGGGCGAGCACGGGCTGTACGCGCATCTGCGGGTCGCGGTCGCCGAGGACGGCTGGGAGTGGGAGGGCAGCACGTACTACCACGGGTTCGTGCTGCGGGCCGCGCTGCTGGCGCTGCGCGGCACCGACCCCGCCGCCCTGCCGTCCGACGTGGTGGACGTGCTGGCCGGGATGACGGACGTGCTGGCGGCGATCGCCACCCCGGGCGGCATCCTGCCGGCGCTGCACGACGGCCCGTACCTGCGCGGTCCGCTCGCCCTGGAGTGGCTCGAACTCGTGGCCCTGGCCCAGCAGCTGGTGCCCTCCCCCGCTCTGGACGCGGTGGCCGGGCGGGCCCGGGCCGAGCTCGGCGGGAGCGACGACGGACTCGACGGCGAGCTGGGCGGCTGGTTCGCCGGGCCGCCGCTGCCGGAGCGTCCGGCGCCCGGCCCGGTGACGGTGTTCCCGACGGCCGGGTACGCGGTGCTGCGCCACGCGGGCGTCCACGCGCTGCTGGACTTCGGTCCGCACGGCGGCTCGCACGGGCACCGCGACAAGCTGTCGTTGTACCTGTACGGGGACACCACCCCCTGGCAGCCCGATCCCGGTCAGGTGCCGTACGCGCACATGGAGTTCCGTGAGCTGTACGCCTCGACCGGGGCGCACCCCGCGTTCCGGGCCGGCGGCGCGGAGCAGGCCGAGTGCGCCGGCCGGCTGCTGGGTTCGGACGGTTCGTCCGTCACCGTCGAGGTGACGGAGGCGTACGAGGGGGTGCGGGCGGTGCGCCGGGTCGTGCTCGGCGGCAGCTATCTGGTCGACCTGCTGACCGTGGACGCCGGGACCGAGCAGAGCCTGGCCGCGCAGCTGCGCCCCGGTGTCGCACTGGACGTCCAGCTCCAGCCCTCGGGCGAGGTGCACACCACCTGGTACGGCGACGAGACCCTGCACGGCCGGCACACCCACACCCCGGGCCGGACCGTGCGGCCGGTCTCCCGGCCGGGCCCGGGCCCGGCGGACGATCCGCAACGGGTGTGCACCCGGGTCGACTTCACCGCGCGCGCGGAGCGGGTCACGTTCGCCTCGGTGTACCAGGCGGCGTCGGCCGGCCCCGCCGTGAGCGAGGTGCGGCTGGACGGCGACGGAGTGCTGACCGTCGCACTGACCGACGGAAGTTCCGCACGGTTTCGGACGGAGGACTGACCCTTGCTGCTCTCGGCGACCCCGCCGCCCGGCCCCCGCCCCGCCCAGGAGGCGCGGCTGTACGAGGAGGCCGCCCGCCACCGCGGGCTGACCCCGCCCCGTACCCATCCCCTCGCCAGCATCACCTGGCTGGGGCCCGCCGCCTCCAACCCGGCGCTCGCGTACCGGATCGGCGGCGATCCGGCCCACCTGGCGGAGAGCCGACGCTGGATCGAGGCGGCGGTGCGGCTGCCGCACTGGGGCCGGGCGCACATGCCGGACCACGACCTGGACGCCGGCTGGCTGCTGCACCACCTCGCGCTCGCCCATCGGTGGATCGGCGACGAACTGCCGGACGACGTGGCGGCGCTGCTGCGGTACAAGCTGCTGCTCCAGGGGCGGCGGATGTACGAGTTCGCGGTGGCGAGCGAGGGCGGCTGGTGGTCGTCCTCGTACTGGCAGAACCACAACTGGATCTGTTACGCGGGCCTGGCGACCGCCGGTTACGTGCTGGGCAAGGAGGAGTGGACCGAGCGCGCCAGGGAGAACCTCGGCACGGTCCTCGACCTGATGCCGGACGACGGTTCGCACGCCGAGGGGGTCGTCTACTGGCGCTACGGAGTGCCGTTCCTCGCCATCCACCTGGACCTCCTCCAGGAGGCGGAGGGCATCGACTGGTGGGAGCGGGGCGGGTTCCTCCGCAACACCTTCCGCTACCGGCTGCACCAGACGGCGCCCGGCTTCGCGTTCAACGTCGACCACGGCGACTGCCACGACCGGCGCAGCGGGCACAGCGCCGCCCTGTACTACCGTCTCGCGGCCCGCTACGGCATCCCCGAGGCGCAGTGGATGGGCGATCTCGCCTCGGGCGAACTGCTGTGGCAGGAGGCGTCGGAGAGCGGGGTACGGCCGGGCATCCTGCCGGAGGCGTACCTCGAACACCTCTGGTACGACCCGTCCGTGGCCGCCGCGCCGCCCACCGGGACGCGGGCGTTCTTCCCGGACCTCGGGCTGCTCTGCGCCCGTACCGGATGGGACGACGACGCCACGCTCGTCTCGTTCAAGGCGAGCCCCGGCGGCGGGCACAAGGCGTGGGAGACCTCGGCGAAACACCGGGCGGAGAAGGGCTGGGACACCCTCAACCAGGGGCACCACCACCCCGATTCGGGCTCGTTCGTGCTGGTCTCGCAGGGCGCTTTCCTGGCGGTCGACGAGGGCTACAGCAACCGCAAGCGGGCCGCGCACCACAATCTGCTGCTGGTGGACGGGCAGGGGTACGCGGACGAGGACCGGTACCACGTGTACCGGGACATCCCCCACGAGCGGCAGGCCCGGCAGCGCGACGTGCTGGTCGCCGACGGCTGCGGCTGGGCGCACGCCACGGCGGAGATCGCCGCGATGTACGACCCGGCGCTCGGGGTGCGGCGGCTGGACCGGACGCTGGTGTTCACCCCGGCGGGGCGGCTCGTGCTGCTGGACCTCGCCGAGGCGGACGCGGAGCGGGAGTGGACGTTCCTGCTCCAGACCGACCGGCCGACCGAGCCGCGGCCGGACGGCGGCCGGCTGATCCGGTCCGGGGCGGCCTCGGCGCTGCTGCGGCAATTCGCCCCGCTGGACGCCCGGGTCGTCTCCGAGGTCACCGAGGTCGAGGCCAATCCGACGTCCAGCACGCCGGAGCTGCGCCTCACCCGCACCCTGCACACCCTGCGTGCGACGACCGCGCGTTCGTCGAACGGCCTCTTCCTCACCGCGATCGTCCCGGGTCCCGGCCCGGTCCACGCGCGGCGGGCCGAATGCGCGGCGGGCGAGGGCGTCGTCCTCGGCGAGGAGACGGTGCTCCTCTCGCCCGTCGCCCGCCGCATCCGTACCGAAGCGGTGTCGGCCGACGCCGCTGCGGTGCTGCTCGAAAGTGCCGGGCGCGCCCCGTACGTGGTGGCGGCCACCCGGCTGGAGCTGGACGGCCGGGTGCTGCTCGACGTCCCGGAGCCGTACACGGGAAAGGTCGGCTGAATCATGCGGGCAACGCTCTCGTCCGGCTGGCCGACGCTGCTGCGGCGGCTGGAGTTCATCGCCTACCCGGCCGCCGCCGGGGCCGCGTTCACCGTGCTGGCGCTCGGTGTCGTGACCTGGCTGCCCGCGCTCGCCGCGATGGGGTACGCCCTGCAGCGGTGGCGGGCGGAGGGCGACAGCCGGTGCTTCGTCCACACGTTCACCGCGTTCCCCCGGTACTGGCACGCCCTGTGGCGGCACTCGCTGGTGTCCACGGTCGCCGGGTTCGTCCTGGTCGCCAACATCGTCCACCTGCTGGGCCGTCCGGAGCCGTGGACGTTCGTGCTGCTCGCCGCGCAGGTGGGCATCGCCGCCGCGCTCGCCATCCATCACGTGGCGCTCGCGGCGGAGGCGGGCCGCTCGCCGCACGGCACGGTCCGCACCTGGTCGCGCGGGGCGCTGGCCCTCGGCTTCGGGTCACCGGCCCGGGGCACCGCCCTGCTCGGCGCGGTGGTCTCCGCCGCGCTGTTCTCCCTCGTCGTACCGCTGGGTCCCCTGCTCCTCGGTCCCAGCATTCCCGTACTGCTCGCCCTGTCCTTCGCAGACCCCAGGAGGCACATCCCATGAGCCGTGTACTGCGCACCGCCCTCGTCGCCGCACTCGCCGCCGGCGCGCCGCTCGCCTTCCCCCCGCCGTCGGTGGCCGCCGAGGCCGCCACCGCGTACTACGTGTCGCCGTCCGGCAGCGACACCAACTCCGGTACGTCGGCGGGCGCCCCGCTGGCCACGATCCAGAAGGCGGTCGACCTGGCGCCGACGGGCGCGGTGATCAACCTCGCCGCGGGCACGTACAAGCAGGACGTCGTGACCAAGCGCTCCGGCGTCACCATCACCGGTCCGGCGAACGCCGTGGTGAAGGGGGCCGGGGACGCCCGGATCATCCAGGTGCAGCACGACTCGACGACGCTCAGCGGTTTCACCGTGGACGGGCTGCACGGTTCGTCCTCCGACGTGTCGGGCTACCGCCTCAAACTCATCTATGTCATGAGCACGACCCCCGGTAACGGTGTGGGCGCCCTGCGCATCAACGGGATGACGCTGAAGAACGCCGCCGACGAATGCCTGCGGGTGCGCTACCTGGTGACCGGCGCCGACATCTCCGGGAACACCATCACCAACTGCGGGGTCGCCGACTTCAAGTTCGGCGGGGGCGGCAAGAACGGCGAGGGCATCTACCTCGGCACGGCCCCCGAGCAGCAGGGCGCGAACGGCGCCCCGGACGCGGCCCCCGACATCAGCAGGAACAACCGCATCCACCACAACACCATCGCCACCCAGGGCAACGAGTGCGTGGACGTGAAGGAGAACTCGACCAACAACTACGTCGAGTACAACGACTGCAGCGGCCAGAAGGACTCCAGCTCCGGCGGCCTGGACGCCCGCGGCAGCGGCAACATCTTCCGCTACAACACCGTTCACGACAACGTCGGCGCGGGCATCCGGCTCGGCGGCGACACCGCGACCGACGGCATCGACACCAGCGTCTACGGCAACACCATCACCAGCAACGCGGGCGGCGGCATCAAGTTCATGCGCACCCCGCAGGGCCCGGTGTGCACCAACACCATGAGCGGCAACACCGGTGGCGACGCGGTCGGCACCTACGGCAGCGAGTACGACCCGACGGGTGTGTGCCCCCGGTGACCGGGCGGGGACCCGCGAGACGCGGGGTGCTGACGGCGGCGGCCGGCCTGGCGGCGGTCGCGGCCACGGCGCCGGGGGCACGGGCGGCCGAGCAGTCGGGCGGCGGGAGCCGGTCGCGCTGGACGACGTCCTGGGCGACCGCGCAGACCGCGCCGACCGCCACCGACACGATGGCGGGCGCCGGGCTGACCGACGCCACCTTCACCGCGCACGTACGGCTGTCCGCGGGCGGGAACGTACGGCTGCGCTACGGGCACGCCTTCGGCACCGTCCCGGTCCTCGTCGGCCCGGTGACGGCGGGCGGCAGAGCGGTGACGTTCGGCGGGCGGCGCCAGGCGTGGCTCGCCGCCGGTGCCTCGCTGACCAGCGACCCGGTCGAGGGCCTGCGAGCCACCGAGGCGGCGCGGCTGACGGTGGAGACCCGGCTCCCCGGCCCCACGGGGCCGCTGTCCTTCCACCGCAACACCCACGCCTCGCACTCCGTCGACGGCGAGCGCACCACCTCGGTGTTCCTGCTGACGGGCGTCGAGGTGACGGGGGCGCACGGGCCGGTGGTCGCGGTGCTGGGCGACTCCATCACGGAGGGCGTGGGCACGCCGGACGACGCCGATCTGCGCTGGCCCGACCAGCTGGCCAGGCGCCTGCCCGGCTCCGCCGTCGCCAACCTCGGCATCAGCGGCAACCGGCTGCTGCTGGACGACGCCCGGTTCGGTCCCGGCGGGCAGGCCCGCTTCGACCGCGACGTGCTGTCGCTGCCGGGACTGCGGACCGTACTGGTCCACCTCGGCGTCAACGACCTCCAGCAGCCGCCGAGCCAGACCGATCCGGCGCGCGTCCTGGCCGGGTACCGGCAACTGGTGCTGCGGGCCCGCAACGCCGGGCTGCGGGCGGTCGGCGCGACCATCACCCCCTTCGAGGGCTGGATCCGCTGGACGCCGGAACTGGAGGAGGTCCGGCAGCGGATCAACGCCGCCGTACGGACCGGGCACGTCTTCGACGCCGTGGCCGACTTCGACGCCGCGCTGCGCGATCCGCACCGCCCCTCGCGCATGGCGCCCGCGTACGACAGCGGCGACGGACTCCACCCCAACCCCGCCGGTCACGCCGCGCTGGCCGCGGCCGTCGACCGCCGACACCTTCTGTGAGGGCCGCATCATGAACCCAGGAAGCACCCCGGGCACCACCCGGCGCACCGTTCTCGCGGGGGCGGCGGCGCTCGGCGCGGCCGTCGCCCTGCCGCTGACGCCCGCCGCGTCGGGCACCGCGCACGCGGCCGAGGACACCGCCGCCGCCCTGCGCACCCGCTGGCACACCCTGCTGACCGGCGGCCCCGGGCTCGACCCCGCCGACCCGCGGATCGCCGCGGCCGTGGCCCGGGTCGGCCGGGCCGCGACCACCGCCGCCAAGGGCCTCGACCCGACCCGTACCGACGGGCTGTTCCCCGATCTGACCAGCACCGCGCTCTCCAACCACGTCACCACCTCGTTCAAGCGGCTCGCCACGGTCGCCACCGCGTGGGCCGTCCCCGGCACCCCGCAGTACGGCGACACCGCGCTGCGCGATCTGCTGCTGGCCGGCCTCGACTGGATGCTGACCCACCGTTACGGCCCCGAGCACACCCGGTTCGACAACGACTGGGACTGGGAGATCGGCTCCGCGCTCGCCCTCAACGACGCGACCGTGCTGCTGTACGACGTGCTCGGGGCGGAGCGGCTGACCCGGATCACCGCGGCCGTGCGGCACTACACCCCCGACCCGAACCTCTGGCGGGCCGACCGGCAGATCGCGACCGGGGCCAACCGGGTGTGGATCTCCACCGTCGTCGCCGTCAACGCCGTGCTCCGCGACAGCGGGGACGACCTGGCCCGGGTCCGTGACGCGCTCTCGGACGTCGAGGGCTCGGGCGCCAACAGCGTCCTCGCCTTCAACGACACGAGCGCCGCCGCGGAGGGCACCGGCGAGGGCTTCTACTCCGACGGTTCGTTCCTCCAGCACTACAAGCACCCCTACAACGGCGGGTACGGCAAGGAGCTGCTGAACAACCTGTCCCGGCTGCTGAACCTCCTGGCGGGCACGGCGTGGCAGGTCACCGACCCGGACCTGGACAACGTCCGCCGCTGGGTCGACGACGGCTTCGACCCGCTGCTGGTACGCGGCGACGTGATGGCGTCGGTGTGCGGACGCGAGATCGCCCGCCCCAGCAAGCAGGGCCACGTCTCGGCGCAGACCGTCATCGAGGCGGTGATCCGGCTGATCCCGAGCTTCCCCGGCGAGGCCGCCGACCGGTTCACCGCCCTGGTCAAGCAGTGGATCACCGAGGACACCCACCGCGACTTCCTGGCCGTGACCGACCTCGCCTCGCTCGTCGCCGCCCAGCGGGTCCTGGCCTCCGCGGTCCCGGCGCGGGGGCCGCTGGTCGCGCACAAGCAGCACCCCCGGATGGACAAGGCGGCCCACCACCGGCCGTCCTTCGCCCTGGGCATCTCCGCGTACTCGTCCCGGATCTACAACTACGAGTCGATCCAGAACGAGAACCTGCACGCCTGGCACCTCTCCGACGGCATGGTCCTGCTGTACACCGACGACCTCGGGCACTACAGCGAGGACTACTGGCCGACCGTCGACCCGACGCGCCTGCCCGGCACCACCGTCGTCGCGGGCCGGCAGGCGGACGGGGCGGGACAGCGCACCACCAGCACCGCCGACTGGGCCGGCGGGACCGCGCTGCCGGGCACGACGCTCGGGGCGTACGGCATGGAGCTGCGCGCGTACGGAAGTTCGCTGCGCGGCCTGAAGAGCTGGTTCTGCCTGGACGACGTAATCGTCTGCGTCGGTTCGGGCATCACCGCCGACGCGGGCACCGTGGAGACGGTCGTGGAGAACCGCAAGCTGCGCGACCCGGGGGCGGCCCTGCTCGTCAACGGCGCGGCGATGCCCCCGGACGCCGGCTGGTCGGGCCGGCTCGACGAGGTCCGGTGGCTGCACGTGGCCGGGACCGGCGGCTACGTCTTCCCCGAGCCCGCCACCCTGAACGGTCTGCGCGAGGAGCGCACCGCGACCTGGCGCGAGATCAACCTGAAGTACGGCACGGACACCCCGGTCACCCGCCCGTACCTGACGCTGTGGCAGGACCACGGGACGGCGCCGGGCGGGGCGGGCTACTACTGGCTCCAGGCCCCGGCCGCCTCCGCGGAACGCACCCGGCAGTGGGCGGCCGCTCCCCCGGTGGTGCCCGTCGCCCGCACCACCGCCGTGCACGCGGTGCGGCGTTGCGCGGACGGGCTGCTCGCGGCGAACTTCTGGACCGCGGGCACCGCGCAGGAGCTGGCCTCGGACGGCCCGGCCTCGGTCCTCGTGCGGCCGGACGGGAAGACGGTGAAGGTGGCGCTGTCCGACCCGACGCAGTCGCGCTCCTCGGTCGTGCTGGACCTGGCGCGGCCCGGCCTGGACGTCGCCTCCGCCGACCCGGGCGTGAGCGTCGCCAGGACCGGCCGCGGCATCCGGATCACCGCCGACACCGCCGGGCGCCACGGCGCGACCCTCGGCCTCACCCTGAAGAGGAGCTAGACCCTTGCTGTTCGACATGGATCTCGACCGGTTGCGCGCGTACCGGCCGGAGCCGGAGGAACCGGCCGACTTCGACGCCTTCTGGGAGAAGACCCTCGCCGAGACCGCCCGCCACGACCTGGCCGCGCGGTTCGTCCCGTACGACGCCGGGTTCGCGACCGTCGACGTGTTCGACGTGACGTTCCGGGGCTGGGGCGGGCAGCCGGTGAAGGCATGGCTGATGCTGCCGCGGACGCGTTCGGGCCCGCTGCCCGCCGTGGTGCAGTACATCGGCTACAACGGCGGCCGGGGCATCCCGTACTCCTGGCTGACCTGGAGCGCGCTGGGGTACGCCCATCTGGTCATGGACAACCGGGGCCAGGGCGGCGGCGGCAAGAACACCGCGGACACCCCGGACATCGGCCCCGACGGGCACGGCTCCTCCTCCCCCGGCTTCCTGACCCGCGGCATCGAGGACCCGTACCGCCACTACTACCGGCGGCTGATCACGGACGCGGTGCGGGCGGTGGACGCGGCGAAGGCCCACGAGGCGGTGGACGCCGCACGGGTGGCGGTGCTCGGGGGCAGCCAGGGCGGCGGGCTCGCGCTGGCCGTCGCCGGGCTGCGGGACGACGTCGCGGCGACCGTCGCCGACGTGCCGTTCCTCTGCCACTACCGGCGGGCCTCGCAGATCACGGACGCCGGACCGTACGCGGAGATCGCCCGCTGGCTGTCCGGGCACCGCTTCCGGATCGACGAGGCGATGGAGACCCTGTCCTACTTCGACGGGGTCAACTTCGCGGCGCGGGCGAGTGCCCCGGCGTGGTTCTCCGTCGGCCTGATGGACCGGATCTGCCCCTCGTCCACGGTGTTCGCCGCGTACCACCGCTACGCGGGACCGGCCGAGATCGAGGTGTTCACGTACAACGGGCACGAGGGCGGCGCGGAGTACGACCTGCCGCGCAAGCTCGGCGCGCTGCGGGGCGTGTTCGGCCGGTAGTGGGGCGTGGGAGGGGGCCGGTGGTGGCCGGCCCCCTCCCGTCACCGGCCCAGGGCCGCCATCGCGGCGTTGTGGCCGGGCACCCCGCTGACCCCGCCGCCGCGCACGGCGCCCGCCCCGCACAGCAGCACGTTGGCGTGTGCCGTCTCCACGCCCCACCGCCCGGTCTCCCCGGTGGCGTACGGGAAGGAGAGGTCCCGGTGGAAGATGTGGCCGCCCGGCAGCCGCAGTTCCCGTTCGAGATCGAGCGGGGTCTTCGCCTCGATGCACGGCTCGCCGTTCGCGTCGAGCGCCAGGCAGTCGGTGATCGGCTCTTCCAGGTGCGCGTCGAGGGCGGCCAGGGTCGCCGTGAGCAGTTCGGCGCGCGCCGCCGCGTTGTCGGCGGCGAAGAGCCGGGCCGGGGCGTGCAGACCGAAGAGGGTCAGGGTCTGGTGGCCACTGGCGGCGAGGCCGGGGCCGAGGATCGACGGGTCGGTCAGCGAGTGGCAGTAGATCTCGGACGGCGGGGTGGTGGGCAGCCGCCCCGCGGCCGCCTCCCGGTGGGCGGCGGCGAGCTGCCCGTACCCCTCGGCGATGTGGAACGTACCGGCGAACGCCCGGCGCGGGTCGACGGAGCGGTCGCGCAGCCGGGGCAACCGGGTGAGCAGCATGTTCACCTTCAGCTGCGCCCCTTCGGCCGGGGCGGGCGGCTCCTCGCCGAGAAGGGCGGCGAGGGCCTGCGGGGAGGCGTTGACCAGCACCCGGCGGGCGGCGACGACGTGTTCCGCCTCCGGTGAGCGGACGGTGACCTCGGCCCGGGTCCCGTCGGTCTCGATCCGGGTCGCCTCGTGGCCGACCCGGATCTCCGCCCCGGCCCCGCGGGCGGCTCCGGCCAGGGCGTCGGTGAGGGCGCCCATGCCGCCGACGGGGACGTCCCAGTCGCCGGTGCCGCCGCCGACGACGTGATAGAGGAAGCAGCGGTTCTGGATCAGCGAGAGGTCGTGCGCGTCGGCGAAGGTGCCGATCAGGGCGTCGGTGAGGACGACTCCGCGCACGAGGTCGTCGCTGAAGTTCTTCTCGACGGCGACGCCGATGGGTTCCTCGAAGAGCGTCCGCCATGCCTCCTCGTCACCGATCCGCCCGCGCAGCGCGGCACGGTCCGGCAGGGGTTCGGTGAGCGTCGGGAAGACCCGTTCGGCGACCTGCCGCGTCATGCCGTAGAAGCGCTGCCACGCCCGGTACTCCCGGTCCGAGCCGGTGAGCGCGGCGAAGGAGTCCCGGGTGCTCTCCCCGCCGACGAGGAGCCCGGTGGCGCGGCCTTCGCGCACGGTGGGGGTGTAGGAGGAGACGTCCCGCTTGCGTACGGCGAAGTCCAGTCCGAGATCGCGGACGATCTTCGACGGCAGCAGGGACACCAGGTACGAGTAGCGCGACAGGCGGGCGTCGACCCCGGCGAAGGGACGGGTGGAGACGGCCGCTCCCCCGGTGGTGGCCAGCCGTTCCAGGACGAGGACCGACTGTCCGGCACGGGCGAGGTAGGCGGCGGCGACCAGTCCGTTGTGGCCGCCGCCCACGATCACTGCGTCATAGCTGTCGGGTGCGGGCATGACCCTTCGTAGCACGGCACGATCACACCTGGCCAGAGATGGCGGTGCCGGGAGCCTGCTGTCCGCGGCGCAACGCCGCGACCTGCCGGTACAGTTCGACGGCCTCCGTGCCCCTGCCGAGCTGCTCCAGGCAGTGCGCCTCGTCGTTGCGGGCGGCGAGGGTGTCGGGGTGGCCGGCGCCGAGCAGCCGCTCGCGGGCCCCGGCGACCCGGCGGTAGGCGGTGAGGGCGTCGGCCCAGCGGCCCAGCCAGCCGAGGCCGACGGCGACCTCCCGGCGGCTGACGAGGGTGTCGGGGTGATCGGGGCCCAGCACCCGTTCACGGATCGCGCACACGTCCCGGGCCTCGGCGAGCGCCTCCTCCCAGCGGGCGAGGCGCCCCAGGTTGACGCCCAGGCCGTGGCGGGCGCGGAGCGTCTCGGGGTCGGTGGGGCCGCCCACCCGGGTCCGGTCGTCGACCAGGGCGCGGTACAGCTCCAGCGCCTCCTCGCTGCGGCCCATGCGGCCGAGGCCGATGCCGACCTCGTAGCGGGCGGAGAGGGTGTCGGGATGGTCGGGGCCCAGCACGCGTTCGCGGCCGCGGGCCACTTCCCGGTAGGTCTGCAGGGCCTGCGGCCAGCGGCCCAGCCGGCCGAGCGTGTACGCCACCTCGTACAGCGTGACCAGGGTGTCGGGGTGCTCGGCGCCGAGGAGCCGGGCGCGGGCCGCCGCCACCTCCTCGGCCATGCGGTACGAGTCCTCCAGGCGGCCGAGCCGGCCGAGGTTGAAGGCCAGGTTGTGGCGGCAGCGCAGGGTGTCGGGGTGGTCGGGGCCCATCGACCGTTCCCGTGAGGCGAGGACCTCCGCGTACACCTGGTGGGCCTCGAAGTACCGGCCGAGCCGGCCCAGCACGTACGCCGTCTCCTGGCGGGCGGCGAGGGTGTCGGGGTGATCGGGCCCCAGTACTCGTTCGCGGCCCCGGGCGACCCGGTCGAACTCCCGCAGGGCGTCCGGGGCGCGCCCGGTGCGACTGAGGGTGAAGCCGACCTCGTACCGGCTGGCGAGGGTGTCGGGGTGGTCGGGGCCCAGGGCGTGTTCCCGTTCGGCGGCGACCGCGCGGTGCACCTCGCCGGCCTCCTCCCAGTGGCCCAGCCGCCCCAGGTTGAGGCCCGCGCTGTGCCGGCTGGCGAGGACGGAGAGCAGCTCCGGCGACGGGGTCGGGCGCCCGTCCGCGACGAGCGGCAGTCCCCCGGTGAGGCCGCGCAGGTCGGTGCCGGTGGTCCACTCGCCGGTGAGGCCCGCGGAGTGGTCGGGCAGGGCCACGGGCAGCCGGGTGCCGGCCGCCTTGTGCCCGGTGGTCATCCCCCGGGTCCAGGCCGGCAGCTGCTGTCCCGGGCGCACGACCGGGACGGGCGGCGCGAGCCACACCCGCCCCGACAGCTCCGGGCTCGGCTGTACGCCGGTGCGGCCGATGACGATCCGCTGCTTCAGGGCGCCCGCGTCGACGGGCCGTTCCTCGGGGGTCTTGGCCAGCAGTTCCAGGACGACGCGGTCGAAGAAGTCCGGGAGTTCGGCCCGGTGGGTGCGCGGGGGCCGGGGCTGGGTGTCCCGGTGCCCGACCAGGATCGACCAGGAGTCCTCCAGGTCGAACGGCGGTGCCCCGGTGGCGATCTCGTACAGGACGCAGCCCAGCGAGTAGAGGTCGCTGCGGTGGTCGATGTGGCCGCCGCTGATCTGCTCGGGCGACATGTAGTGCGGGGTGCCCATCGCGATGCCCGTGCCGGTGAGGCGGGAGGAGCCCATGTCGTGGCCCAGCCTGGCGATGCCGAAGTCGCAGATCTTCACCGTGCCGTCGGTCAGCCGCATGATGTTGGCGGGCTTGAGGTCGCGGTGCACGATGCCCTGCCGGTGGGTGTAGCCGAGGGCGTCGGCCACCTGTTCCGCGATGTCGACGATGTCGGCCACCGGCAGCGGGTGCTGTTCGTTGTCCTCCAGGAGCTGGCTGAGGTTGCGGCCCTCCAGGAGTTCCATGACCAGGTAGAGGACGCCCTCGTGCTCGCCGAAGTCGTGGACGACGGTGACGCCGCGGTGCTGGAGCGCGGCGGCGACGCGGGCCTCGCGGCGGAAGCGTTCGCGCAGGACGCGGGTGAAGGACTGGTCGTGCTGCGGCCCCATCGGCTTGAGGCACTTGACGGCGACGTGCCGGCCGAGCGACTCGTCACGGGCGCGCCACACCTCGCCCATGCCTCCGCGCCCGATCAGATCGAGCAGCCGGTACCGGCTCTGGATCAGCCTGGTGTCCGCCATCGCCTGCTGTCGCCCCCGTCGTTCCGCCTGCCGTCTGCTGCTGCGCCCTCCCCGGCCCGTCCAGTATGGCTGCCCGGCTGCTCGGTTTGTACGGGGTGGGGCGGCCGTGGCGGCCGAGTCGCGCGGTGGCGGCGGGCGCGCCGGCGGGGCCGGGCCCGCCCGAAAAGGCTCCGTTGCGGGGCGCGCGCCGCTCCTCCTAGGGTTGCCGCCATGGCCGATACGACCGGATTACGTGCTTCGGCACCGCTCATGGGCGTGGAGGAGGAGTACTTCCTCGTCGACCCCGTCACCCGTGAAGTCGTCCCGTACGCGGCCGAGGTGGTGGGGAGGGCCGCGGAGGACCTGGGGGACCTGGTGTCCCGGGAGTTGGGCCGGTACCAGGTGGAGACGAAGACCCCGCCGTGCCGCACCTTCGGCGAACTGCACGGGGAGCTGCGGCATTTGAGGGAGGCCGTCGGGGGCGCCGCCGAGGCCGTGGGGGCCCGGGCGGTCCCGGTCGGCGCGGTCGTGCTCGGCTCCCCGGTCCCGATGCCGATCAGCGAGGGGTCCCGCTGCGAGGAGCAGTTGCGGGACTACCGGGGCCTGGTCGACGAGCACCTCATCTGCGCGACCCATGTGCACGTGGGCGTCCCGGACCGGGAGCGCGCCGTGCTCGTGAGCAACCATCTGCGTCCCTGGCTTCCGCTCCTGATCGCGCTGTCGGCGAACTCGCCGTTCTTCTGCGGGCGTGACACGGGTTATGCCAGCTGGCGCCACATGATGTGGCAGCGGTGGCCGGTTTCCGGCCCCCCGCCGTACTTCCGCGACCACGACGAGTACGAGGCCCTCCTGGAGGGCCTGACCGTCGGCCGGGCCCTGGCGGACCACCGCACGCTCTTCTGGGACGTCCGGCTCTCGTCCCGTTACCCGACCATCGAGGTGCGGGCCGCCGACGTCCCCGTGACGGCCGGGGAGAGCGCCCTGCTGGCCGTGCTGGTGCGGGCGCTGACCGTCACCGCCCTGCGGGACGTCGAGGCGGGACGTCCCTGCCCCCGGCCGCCCGCCGAGCTGCTGCGGGCCGCGTGCTGGCGGGCGGCGCGCGACGGGCTGCGCGGCCGGGACATGGATCCGCACACGGGGCGGCTGTCCCCGGCCGGTGACCGCGTGCCGTCCCTGCTGCGCCGCATCGGCCCCGCGCTGGAGGAGACCGGCGACCGGGAGACCGTCGTCGCGCTGCTGGACCGGCTGGCGGCCACCGGGACGGGCGCCGACCGCCAGCGCGCCGTCCACGCCCGCCGGGGTTCGCTCGTCGACGTCGTGGACGCCCTGGTGACGCGGGACCCGGCCGTCGAACTGCGCTGACCGGGACCTGCGGTCAGCTGTCGAAGCCGAGGCCGAAGCGGTCGAGCGCCTTGAGCCACACGTTGCGGCGGCCCTGGTTGCGGTCGGCGCGGGCCATGGACCACTGAGTGATGCCGATGCCGACGGAGCGGACGGGTTCGGGCGGGAACGGCAGGGGCTTGCGGCGGACGAGTTCCAGCTCCGTGCGCTCGGTGCGGTCGCCCGCGAGCAGGTCGAGCATGGTCTCGGCGCCGAAGCGGCTGGCGCCGACCCCGAGGCCGGTGAACCCGGCCGCGTAGGCAACCTTTCCCCGGTGACTCGTGTCGAAGAAGACGCAGAACCGCGTGCTGGTGTCGATGGCCCCGCCCCAGGCGTGCGTGAACCGGACCCCTTCGAGCTGCGGGAAAGTGGTGAAGAAGTGCCGGGCGAGGGTGGCGAACGTCTCGGGCCGCTGGTCGTGTTCGGCGCGTACCCGGCCCCGGTAGTGGTAGACCGCGTCGTAGCCGCCCCACAGTATGCGGTTGTCGGCGGAGAGCCGCACGTAGTGGAACTTGTTGGCGCAGTCCGAGAAGCCCTGGCGATTCCGCCAGCCCACGGTGGCCAGTTGTTCCTCGGTCAGCGGTTCGGTCATCAGCGCGTAGTCGTACACGGGGACGGTGTACGGGCGGTGGCGCCGGAGCGGGGACGGGTACGCGTTGGTGGCGAGCGCGACCCTGCTCGCGGTGACGCGGCCGTAGGGGGTGCGGACGGCGATCACCGCTCCGTGCTCGTCGAGCCCGGTGGCGGGCGTGTGCTCGTACACCCGGACGCCGAGGTCGAGGCAGGCCCGTCCGAGCCCCCAGGCGAGCCGGGCGGGGTTGACCATCGCCACGTCCTTGTTCCACATGCCGCCGATGAACGTCGGCGAGTCGATCTGCGCGCGGACGGCCTCGGCGTCGAGCAGGAGCGGATCGCCGCCGTACCGGGCGGATGCCTCGGCCGTCTCCGCCAGGTCGTCGAGCTGGTAGGGCTCGGTGGCGACGTCGAGGGCGCCGGTGCGTTCCCAGGAGCAGTCGATGTCGTACCGGGCGACCGCTTCCTCGATCGCCCGGAGGTTCTCGCGGCCGAGCTGTTCGAGCCGTCCGATCTCGTCGGGCCAGCGCTCCAGGCCGTTGCCCAGTCCGTGGGTGAGGCCGGCCTCGCAGAATCCGCCGTTGCGGCCGGAGGCGGCGCCGCCAACCCGGTCGGCCTCGACGAGCACGACGTCGGCGCCCGGGTCGCGTTCCTTGGCGACGAGGGCGGTCCACAGACCGGTGTAGCCCCCGCCGACGACGAGCAGGTCGCAGCTGGTGCCGCCGACGAGCGCGGGCCGGGGCTCCGGCCGCTGCGGGTCGTCGAGCCAGAACGGGGCCGGGGCGGCGTCGGCGAGTGAGGCGAGAGGGTTCACGGGTGGCGCTCCTTCGGATCACGGAGGCGGCCGGAGCCCGGCCCCTCCGAAGTACCGCCCATGAGACTTCGTCGGCGTCTTCAACGTCAATGGTGTTGACGTAAGCCCGGACCGAGTCGGTTATCCCTCGCCGGACGCGGGCTTGAGCGCCGCCACCGCGTCGAGCATCAGCTCCAGCGCGAAGGGGTAGCCGCTGCCCCTCATGTCGGCGGCGAGCAGCGGGAAGGCGGCGGCGATGTGCGGGTGCGTGTCGGGGGTGAGCCTGCCGTACGCCTCCTGCCAGACCTCGTTGTCGGCCTCCTGGGCGGCCGGCGGCAGGGCGAGGGCCGCGGCGTCCTGGGCCGCGAAGGCCAGGGCCTGGTCCACGAAGGCGTGGTAGATCCGCACCGCGAGCCCGTCCGGGAAGCCCGCCTCCCGCAGCACGCCCAGGATCGTCTCGACCGCGCGCATCTCGTGGGGGCGGCCGGTCGTCCGGTGCGCCGCGAGCAGGGCGGCCTGGGGGTTCGACCGGTACGAGTCGTGGATGCGCAGGCCGATGGCGCGCAGGTCCGCCCGCCAGTAGCCGGTCGGGGTCCAGCCCTGCTGGGCGCGGCCGATCAGCTCGTCGGCGACGGCGAGCAGCAGGGCGTCGGTGTTGCGGAAGTAGCGGTACAGCGCGCTGGGGTCGGCGCCCAGCGCGGCGCCGAGACGCCGCACGGAGAGCGCTTCGGCACCGCGCCGTTCGATCAAGTTCAGCGCGGTCGCGACGATCAGCTCCTCGGAGAGCACCGCGCCCCGCTTGGTGGGCCTGCGGCGCTGCCGTCGGCCTTCGGGAACCACCCGTTCCGTCATGCCCCGACCTTACGTCAACACCATTGACGTGTGAAGCGTCGCCCTGTTCCATGACGGCCGTCGCCGCTTGCCGGCGCCCCGCATCCCTTCCCCGACGCCCGTCGCCCCGTGCCGACCGCCGTCCCACCCGTTCTGGAGCAGCCCATGACCGCAGCCGATCTGGTCTTCACCCGCGGCCCCGTCTTCACCGCGGATCCGGCCCGCACCCGGGCGTCCTCGCTCGCCGTGGTCGGCGAGCGGATCGCGGCCGTCGGCCACGACGAGGTGCGGGAGCTGATCGGCCCGCGCACCGAGGTCGTCGACCTGACCGGGAAACTGCTGGTGCCCGGCTTCCAGGACGCCCATGTCCACGCCGTGGGCGGCGGGGCCGAGATGGCCGAGTGCGATCTGGCCGGGACGGTCGGGGCCGCCGCGTACCTGGACCTGATCGGGACGTACGCGAGGACGCACCCCGATCACGAGTGGATCACCGGGGGCGGCTGGTCGATGGAGAGTTTCGAGGGCGGGCTGCCCACCCGGCAGCTCCTCGACTCCGTCGTGCCGGACCGCCCGGTGCTGCTGTCGAACCTGGACCACCACGGCGCCTGGGCCAACACCCGCGCGCTCGAACTGGCCGGGATCACCGCCGGCACCCCCGACCCCGCCGACGGCCGGATCGAGCGCGAGCCGGACGGCACCCCCAGCGGCATGCTCCAGGAGGGCGCGATCGCCCTGGTCGCCCGGCTGGTACCGGCGGCCACCCCCGCGGACCGGCTGGCAGGACTCCTGCGCGCCCAGAAGCTGCTGCATTCCCTGGGCATCACCGGCTGGCAGGACGCGCTGCTCGGTGAGTTCGGCGGCCGGGCCGACGCGTCGGACGCCTACGCGACGGCGGCCCGCGACGGCTCGCTCACCGCCCGGGTGACCGGTGCCCTGTGGTGGGACCGGGAGCGGGGCGCCGAACAGATCCCCGAACTGGTCGCCCGGCGGGCCGAGTTGGGCCACGGACGGTTCCGGGCGGGGTCGGTGAAGATCATGCAGGACGGCATCGCGGAGAACTTCACCGCCGCGCTGACCGCCCCCTACCTGGACGGCTGCGGCTGCGCCACCGCCAACAGCGGCCTCAGCTTCGTCGACCCCCTCGCGCTGCGGGGATACGTCACCGAACTGGACGCCCTCGACTTCCAGGTCCACTTCCACGCCCTGGGCGACCGGGCCGTCCGCGAAGCCCTGGACGCCGTGGAGGCCGCGGTGACCGCCAACGGCCGACGCGGCAACCGCCACCACCTCGCCCATCTCCAGGTCGTCCACCCCGACGACGTCCCGCGGTTCGCGGCGCTCGGCGCGATCGCCAACATCCAGCCGCTGTGGGCCGCCCACGAACCCCAGATGGACGAGCTGACCATCCCCTTCCTCGGCCCCGAACGCGCCTCCTGGCAATACCCCTTCGGCGACCTGGTACGGGCCGGCGCCACCCTGGCCGCCGGCAGCGACTGGCCCGTCAGCAGCCCGAACCCCCTCGAAGGCATCCACGTCGCCGTCAACCGCCGCGCCCCGGAGGCCACCGACGACCGGATCTTCCTGCCCGAACAGCGCATCGACCTCACCACCGCCCTGGCCGCCTACACCGCGGGCTCCGCCCATGCGAACGGCCACGACGACGCGGGCAGTCTGCGCCCCGGCAACCTCGCCGACCTGGTGGTCCTCGACCGGGACCTCTTCGCGGCCCCGCCGGAGGAGATCGCCGGGGCCCGGGTGGAACGGACCTACATCGGCGGCAGCCTCGTCCACCCGGTCTGACCGATGGCACGGCGGCCGGAGTCACGCGGGGGGCGACTTCGGCCGCCGCGAGGACTCCCGCACCTCGAGCCGAGTGGGCACCAGCAGGCCGGACGGTTCGGTGCGGCCCAACTCCAGTACGTTCATGAGAAGTTCGGTGCCCGCCCGGGCGATCTCCTCGGGGCGCAGGCTGAGCGTGGTCACCGCCGGCCGGGTGTGCTCCGCGGTGGCGTCCTCGCTCACGCACACCAGGAGCAGGTCGTCGGGGACCTCGCGGCCGCCCCGGCGGGCCGCCTCCAGGACGAGGGGCGGACTCGCCTCGGCGACCACGAGCAGGGCGTCGGGACGCCCGTCCTCCTCCCCGCTGCCGGCCAGGGCCGCCTCGACCGCCGCGACGACCGGCCCGTTCCCGGGGGCGGCGACGCGAGTGATCCGCTCCGGCAGCCCGTGCGCGGCGCACCAGTCCCGGTACGCGGCGAGCACCCCGGCGTGGAAGCCGGTCGTGCTGTCGGGCAGCACCATCGCGGGACGCCGGGCCCCCTCCTCCCGGAGGTGGTCCAGCGTCCCGCGGGTCGCCTCCGCGGCGTCGACGTCCACCCAGTGGGCGCCCTCCCGGCCCTCGACGGAGCGGTCGCTGAAGACCGGGATGCGGGCGGCGAGCAGGTCGTCGACGATCCGGTCGCCCGCGACGGGGTCGGCGACGACCACCGCGTCGAGCGGCAGGTCGGCCCATTCGCCGTGCAGGGAGCCGGCGGGCAGCAGCACCACCGCGTAGCCGCGTTCGAGCGCGGTCGCCGCGGTGGAGCCGGTCAGCCTGGCGAAGTACGGGGACTCCAGGAACGTCCACGGGGCGTGGGCGAGCTCCCCGACCACGTACCCGATCAACCGGGCCCGTCCCGCGCGCAGTTGGCGTGCGGTGGCGTTGGGCCGGTAACCCATTCTCCGCGCGGCTTCGCGCGCCTTCTCCCGCACCGCCGGGGAGAGGCGTCCGGTGCCGTTGAGCGCCGCCGAGACGGTGGTCTTGGACAGGCCCGCCTCCCGGGCGACGTCGACGAGCCGGACGCGCGGGCCGGCCTGCGCGGGCTTTCCTGCGTGGCGTGGGGCTTCGGTCATACGATTGATGTTGCCACCCCCGTGACCTCTGCAAAACCGTTCCCGCAAAGTCTTGTGCGGGAACGTTCCCGCATTAATACTCGCTCCATCCCCCAGCGCCCGTCACAACACCCGTAAAGGGGTTGGTCCGCATGCGCATGCGCAGAACCGCCGTCCTGATCGCCTGCACCACCGCACTCGCGGTCGCCGCCACCGCCTGCTCCGGCGCCAACACCTCCCAGCGAAAAGGCATCGTGACCGACTACCAGGTCACCCCCACCTCGCCGCCGGCGAAGGGCGGTCTGGACTCCGTCACCTGGTCCCTCTACGCGGAGCCGTACACCCTGGACTACGCCCTCGCCTACGACTACCCGCCCAACACGGTCCTCGCCAACGTCTGCGAGCAGTTGATGCGGGTCACCCCAGACCACCGGATCGAGCCCGGCCTCGCGGTCAAGTACGACCGACCCGACCCGCGCACGCTCGTCTACACCCTGCGTCCGGGCGTCAGGTTCCACGACGGCACGACCATGACGGCCGACGACGTGGTCGCCTCCCTGAAGCGCCAGATGGAGCCGGCCGTCGGCTCGGCCTGGGCCTCGGCGTTCAAGAACGTCGAGACCATCGAGAAGACGGGCCCGCTGGAGGTGACGCTGCGCCTGTCCAGGCCCGACGTCCTGCTGCACGAGATGATGGCCGCGTCGCCCGGCACCATCGAGAGCGCCGCGTACCTGAAGAAGGCCGGCAAGGACTACGGCACCGCGAAGGGCGGGGTCAACTGCACCGGCCCGTTCGCCCTCGACGAGTGGTCCAGGGGCGACAGCGTGACGCTGAAGGCGTTCCCCGGCTACTGGGACCGCTCGCTCGCCCCCAAAACGAAGTCCGTGAGGTTCACCTTCATCGAGGACCCGGCGGCACGTGCCAACGCGTTCCTCTCCGGCACCGCCGACGGCGGCTACATGGTGCCGTCGTCGGCCCTGGCCCAGCTGCGCGACAGCGGCAAGGGAAAGGTCTACTTCGGCCCCAACACGACGACCGCGGGCCTCGCCGTGCTCGACCTCAAGGGCACGCTCGGCGACGTCAGGGTCCGCAGGGCCCTGTCGATGGCGCTCGACCGCAAGGAGATCGTCAAGGCCGCGGCGGGCGGCGTGGGCACCCCGGCCAAGGCCCCGGCGGCACGCGGCGCCTGGGCACTGGTCCCGGACCGGACCGACAAGTACTTCGACGCGCTCCCCGAACCCGAGTACGACATCGCCGCGGCGAAGAAGCTCGTGCGGGGGGCCGGTGCGGAGGGCAGGAAGGTCACGCTGGTGACCAGCACGCTCGCCCCCGAGATCAGCGTCGTCGCCAACGCCGTGCAGGGCGCCGGCCGGCAGATCGGGCTCGACGTCCGGCTCAAGTCCGTCTCCCCGGACGCGTACAGCAGCATCTTCGTCGACCCGTCGGCCCGCGCCGGCCTCGACCTGGTGATCACCAACGGCTACGACAACACCCCGGACCCGCTGGAGTTCTACCAGCTCCTGCGCACCGGCGACTTCGGGAACTACGGGAACTACTCCAACCCCGAGTTCGACGCCGCCTTCGACCGTGCGAACGCCGAACCCGACCCGGGAAAGCGCGCCGATCTGACCGCCGAACTCCAGCGGATCGCCCTGCGGGACCTCCCGTCCATCCCGGTGTACGAGGCCCCCTACTCGGTCTTCCTCGGCAACCGCGTCACCGGTGCGCCGACCGGCATCGCCCAGCTCTACTACCCGTGGGCGGCGAGCATCGGGGCGGCGAAGTGATGGCCCGTTTCATCACCGGACGACTGCTCGGCCTGGTGGCCGTGCTGTTCGTGACCTCCCTCGTGGTCTTCGGCTCCGTCCATCTCGCGCCCGGCGACCCGGTGTCCTTCCTGCTGCACGGCCGTCCGGCGACCCCGGAGGCGGTGGAGGCGCTGCGCGCCCAGTACCACCTGGACGACCCGCTGCCGGCGCAGTACGCGAAGTGGCTCGGCTCGGCGCTGCAGGGCGACTTCGGGCGCTCCGCCCAGTACCACCAGGACGTCTCCTCCCTCATCGGCTCCCGGATGTCGGGGACGCTGCTGCTCATCGGGTACGCCGCGGTGCTCGTGGCACTGCTCGGGGTGGCCGCCGGGATCGGTGCGGCGCTGCGCCCCGGGCCGTTCGACCGCGGTGTGCTCATCGGCACCGGAGTGGCCACCGCGACGCCCGCGTTCGTCACCGCGATCGTGCTGGTGTCGGTCTTCTCCGTGCGCCTGGGCTGGTTCCCCGGTCCCGGCGGCACGCCCTCCGGCCTGTCGGAGCGGCTGTACCACCTGACGCTGCCGGCCTTCGCCCTGGCGCTGTCCTTCGCGGGGCTGCTCGCGCGGGTGACCCGCTCGGCGATGCTCGACGAACTCGGGCGGGAGCACGTGGAGGTGGCGCGCGCCCGCGGTGTCGCGGGGCGGACCGTGGTGCGCAGGCACGTCCTGCGCAACGCGCTCGGCCCCGTCGTCACCGTCGGCGGGACGATGCTCGCCGGACTGCTCATCAGCACGTCGATCGTCGAGACCGCCTTCGACGTACCCGGCCTCGGCTCCCTGCTCGTGCAGGCGGTGACGGCCAAGGACTTCGCCGTGGTCCAGGCGATCACGCTGCTCAGCGTGGCGGCCTTCGCCGTGGTGAACCTCGTCGTCGACCTGCTCGTCCCGCTCATCGACCCCCGTCTGTCCCTCCGGGGGGAAGGCTCCTCATGACCTCACCAGCAACCGCGGCCGAGGCGGCGCGCGCGAAACCCCTCGGGCCGTCCCGCCGTCCGGGCCTTCGCGGCCTGCGCGTGCTCGGCCGGGGCCCCCTGTTCTCGATCTCCGTCGCGGTGCTCGCCGTGCTCGTCCTGGTCGCCCTGTTCGCCCCGCTCATCGCCCCGTACGACCCCGAGGCGCTCGACCTCTCGGCCAGCCTGGTCGGGACGACCGGCGACCATCTGCTCGGCACCGACCAGTCCGGGCGCGACATCCTCTCCCGGCTGATCCACGGCGCCCGCACCGGACTGCTCGGCCCGCTGCTCATCGTCGTCGTCTCCGCCCTCCTCGGCACGGTGCTCGGCACGGTCGCGGCCTGGCGGGGCGGCTGGGCGGACACGTTCCTCTCCCGGTCGATGGACCTGGTGTTCGCAATACCCGGCCTGCTCCTCGCGATCCTGCTCGTCTCCGTGATCGGTTCGGGCATGACGGCCCCCGTGATCGCCATGGCCGTGGCCTACACGCCGTACGTGGGCCGGCTGGTGCGCGGGATCGCCCGGCAGGAGAAGGCCCGCCCCTACATCGAGTCCTACCGGGTGCAGGGCTGGTCGGGCTGGACCATCTGCCTGCGGCACCTGCTGCCCAACATCGCGCCGACGGTGTTCGCACAGTCCGCGATGAACTTCGGGTACGCGCTGATGGACCTCGCGGCGCTGTCCTACCTCGGCTTCGGGGTCCAGCCGCCGACCGCCGACTGGGGCGCCATGATCAACGACGGTCAGGCGGCCGTCCTCCAGGGAGCGATGCTGCCCGCTCTCGCGCCCTCGGCCTGCATCGTGCTCGCCGTGGTGGCGTTCGGCATCGTCGGCGAGGGGATCGCCGACCGGATCGCACGGCGGGAACGGTGAACCACATGACCGAACGGACAACCCCCACGCGTGACATGGGCACCGGTGTCCCCGGCGACCCGCCCGTCCTGGAGATCGACGGGCTCGGCGTCCGGCTGCCCGGCGACCGGGCCGCACGGCCGATCCTGGACGGGGTCGGCCTCCGGGTCGCCCCCGGAGAGACCGTCGGCCTGGTCGGCGAGTCCGGCTCCGGCAAGTCCGTGGCCTGCCGCAGCGTGCTCGGCCTGCTGCCGGCCGGCGCGCACACCACCGGCCGGGTGCGGGTCGCCGGCCGGGACGTGCTCGCCATGGACCGCGCGGAACTGGCCGCGCTGCGGACCCGCCGGGTCTCCATGGTCTTCCAGGACCCCCGTGCCTCCGTCAATCCGCTGCGCCGCGTCGGTGACTTCCTCACCGAGGGGCTGCGCGCGGCCGGCACCTCTGCCGCGGCGGCCACGGCCCGGGCCGAGGAACTGCTCGACGCGGTCGGCATCCGCGACCCGCGGGGCGCGCTGCGCCGCTATCCGCATCAGTTCTCCGGCGGCATGCTGCAACGCGTGGTGATCGCCGCGGCGCTCGCGTCGGAGCCCGCGCTGCTCGTCGCCGACGAACCGACCACCGCGCTGGACGTCACGACCCAGGCGGAGATCATCTCGATCCTCACCGGGCTGCGGGCCGAGCACGGCACCGGTCTCCTGTTCGTCACGCACGACCTGGAACTGGCCTCCGCGATCTGCGACCGCGTGTACGTGATGTACGCGGGCCGGATCGTCGAGACGCGGGGTACGGACGAGCTGTTCGACCGGCCGCGACACCCGTACACGGCGGGGCTGCTCGCCTGCACGCCCCGCATCGAACGGGACGCGCCACCGCCCCGGCCCGTCCCCGGCCGCCCCGTCTCGCTCGCCGAGGCCCCGCCGGGGTGCGCCTTCGCCGCGCGCTGCGCCCACGCGCTGCCGCGCTGCACCGAGGAGGCCCCCGTACTGGCGCGGTACGGCGACGGTCTCGCCGCGTGCCACCGCGCCGACGAAGGGATCACGCTGTGAAGCCGACCGCCACGACGACGGAGAACGGCCTCGTGGTCGAGGGGCTGTGCAAGCGGTACGGCGACCACCTGGCGGTCGACGACGTGTCGTTCGCCCTGGCCCCGGGCACCTGCCTCGCCATCGTCGGGGAGTCCGGCAGCGGCAAGACGACCACCGTGCGGATGCTCGTCGGGCTGGAGCGCCCCGACGGTGGCACCGTGCGTCTCGACGGCCGGGACCGCTCGGCCCGGGCCCGCGGCCGGGACGAGCGCCTGGCCCGTGCCAGGGAGATCCAGATGGTCTTCCAGGACCCGTACCTCTCGCTGGATCCCCGGGTCCCGGTGGCGGACTGCGTGGCCGAGGTGCTGCGGCTGCACACCCGGCTCGACCCGGCGGCCCGTGCCGCCCGGGTGCGGGAACTCCTGGAGCAGGTGGGCCTCGGCGAGCGCGAGGCTGCGGCGCTGCCCCGGCGGCTGTCCGGCGGCCAGCGCCAGCGGGTGGCCATCGCGCGGGCCCTGGCGGTCGAGCCGCGGGTGCTCGTCCTCGACGAGGCGGTCGCGGCGCTGGACGTGTCCATCCAGGCCCAGATCCTCGACCTGCTCGCCACGATCCGCCGGGAGGCGGGGATCGCCTACCTCTTCGTCACGCACGACCTCGCCGTGGTCCGGCACGTCGCGGACGAGGTGCTGGTGCTCAAGGGGGGACGGGTCGTGGAGACCGGCTCGGCCGATCGGGTGCTGGACTCGCCGGAGCACCCGTACACGAAGCTGCTCCTCGGCTCCGTCCCCCGGCGCGGGTGGGACGCCTCCCGCGTGGCGTCGGAGCGTCGGCCGGCGCGGTGACCCCCGGTGGTCCGGTGCCGTACGACGGCCGCCGTACGGCACCGGACCACCGGAGAACCAGAAAGTAGGGTGGAGGACCGGGACTGCGCCGCGGGCTTTCCCGAGGGGGGCCGGTCGGCCCTCTCCCGGCCGTCGGGAACGGGCGATCATGAGAGGTGGCAGCCATAGGACCGAGGCACGGGAAAGGGGACCGGGGATGAGGCACCGAAGTGTCGCCGAGCTGATGACGCCCACGGCCGTCAGTGTCGTGCCGGGCACGCCC
>NZ_JBIAQQ010000015.1:0-121034 GCF_042889165.1 Streptomyces sp. NPDC002669
GGCCGGATCAGTGAGCGGGGTCCGGTGCGTGCGATCGCAAGGCGGAGGAGGGAGACATGGCGGAGCCATGGCGACCGACGACAACGCCGCGAGCGATGGGGTCTCCCCTGCTCGAGCGCAGCCGAGAGCTTGGGGAAGCGCCGGGGCACGCGAGCCCGGCATGATCCAAACGAAAGACCCTGGACCGTGCGCGGCGGATGCCGTCCGGCATGACGACCGGCCGGCATCCGGCGCGCACGGTCCACCCCCTCCGGAACCAGGCCCCTCCTTTCCCGCCGCCCCGGAAAGCGCATGCCCACATGATTAGGTAGACTGGTCTACCCAATCAAGGAGAGGGGCAGCCATGACCGAGGCCGGGGCCACCGGGAAGCGGCCGGTGAAGCGACGCCAGGGGCCCGCGCGGGGGCGCATCCTCGAAGCCGCCGCGCGCCGGTTCTACGCCGACGGCGTCGCGGCGACGGGGATCGACACGATCACCGCCGAGGCCGGTGTGGCGAAGATGAGCCTCTACAACAACTTCGACTCCAAGGCCGTCCTCGTCACCGCCTACCTCGGGGCCCGGCACGAGGAGTGGCTCGGCCTCTACCGGCGGCGGCTGGACGGCGCCGGGACCCCCCGGGACGCCGTGCTGGCCGTCTTCGACGCCTACGCCGACCACGCCGGCCTCGCCTACGAGCACGGTTTCCGCGGCTGCGGCCTGCTCAACGCCGCCGCCGAGCTGCCCACCGGGCACGAGGGCCGGGCCGTGGTGCGCCGGCACAAGGAGGAGGTCGAGGGCCTGCTCGTCACCCACCTCCGGGAGCTGCTGTCCGAGCGGGCCGAGAAGGCCGGGGACGGGGAAGCGCGGAACGGGGAAGCGCTCGACGAGAAGGTCCGGGACACGGCGGAGCACCTGGCGTTCCTCCTCGAAGGAGCCATCGTGCGGGCGGGCCTGGAGGGCGACGGCACCCGTATGCGGCGCGCCCGCGTCATGGCGGAGTCCCTGGTGGACGGGCTGTGACCCGGCCGGCGGGCCGGTCCGCCGCCGGAGCGGGCGCGGGCGTGCTCGCCGTGCTGCTCGCCTCGGTGCTCTGGGGCACCACGGGGACCGCCGCGACCCTGGCGCCGCAGGTGGGGCCGCTGGCGATCGGCGCGGCGGCGATGGGCGCGGGCGGACTGCTCCAGGCACTGCTGGCCGGGCGCCGCATCGTGCGGAACCGCGCGGCGCTGGCGGCGCGGTGGCGGACGGTGCTCCTCGGAGGGGCGGGCGTGGCCCTGTACCCGCTGGCGTTCTACACCTCGATGCGGCTGGCCGGGGTCGCGGTGGGGACGGTCGTCTCCATCGGGTCGGCCCCGCCGGCGGCCGCCCTGCTGGAACGGGTCGTCGACCGGCAGAGCCTGTCCCGGCGCTGGACGGCCGGTGCCGCGCTGGGCCTGACCGGCACCGTGCTGCTGTGCGCGGCCGAGGCCGCGCGGGCCGACGCGGGAAGCGGTACGGGCTCCGCAGGACGGACCGTCGCCGGAGTGGCGCTCGGGCTGGCCGCGGGCGCGACGTACGCCGTGTACGCGTGGGCGGCGCACCGCCTCATCGTGCGCGGCATCGCCTCGCGCGCGGCCATGGGCGCGGTGTTCGGGCTGGGCGGGCTGATGCTCGTACCGGTCCTGCTGGTCACCGGCGCACCGCTGCTCGCCTCCTGGACGAACGCGGGCGTCGGCCTCTACATGGCGCTGGTGCCGATGTTCACCGGATACGTCCTGTTCGGCTTCGGCCTGTCCCGCATCCCGGTCAGCACCGCGACGACCCTGTCCCTGCTGGAGCCGGCCGTGGCCGCCGTGCTCGCGGTCCTGGTCGTGGGCGAGCGCCTGCCCGCGCTCGGCTGGGTCGGGATCGCGCTCGTCATCGCCTGTCTCGGCGTCCTGACCACGCCCTCCCGTCCCCTGCGCCGCCCGCGCGCGGGACGGCGGACCGGCCCGCGCCCGCCGGAACCGGCTCCGGTCCCGGCCTCGTCCCCCGGCCGCGGGCGCCGCGCACCGCGAGAGCGATTCTGAGGAGCGCGGTCACGGCTCCGGCGGCCACCGCGGTCCAGAGGGAGACGGCGACGTCGGGCGCCCAGTTCGCGAGCTGCCCCGGGCCCACCCGGTCCGCGACCAGGGCCAGGGCGATCAGGGGCGCCCCGCCCGCGAGGCACCAGAGCACGGTCGGGACGGTGCGGCGCGACGCGGAGGCCGGGCGCCGGAGAAGCAGGGCCGAGCGTCCGGCCGCGAGGACCAGGGCCGCGGCCGGCACGGCGGTCCCCCACACCGCCCAGTGGTAGAGGGCCTGGGAAGGACCGCCCGTCGGCGCCCGGCCGTCGGCGAGGATGCGGGCGGCGCCGAAGCCGACCTCCATGACCGCCTCGTCCTGGAGGAGCCCGTACAGGTTCTGTTCGAGGACGAGGGCGAGGTTCCGCTCCGGCAGCAGGAACATCATCGCGGAGTAGCCGGGGGTGCCGCCCGTGTGCCAGAGGGCGTCGTCGAGCGGGCCGTCGAGCCCGCCGACCCGCCAGCCGAGCCCGTACCCCGTGCCCGCGCCGTCGGCGGTCCGGCCCTCCTCACGCATCAGCCGTACGGACCCGGGGGTGAGCACGGTGCGGCCGTCGGCGGTCCTGCCCTGCCGGAGCTGGAGCGAGGCGAAGGCGGCGAGGTCGTTCAGGTCGCCGCCCAGGTAGCCGTAGGCCGCGCCGCCGTCGTCCACGCCGTCGGCGATCGCGGCCGGCCGGCCCCACAGGTACTGGTGGCCCGGCGCCAGGTTCCGCCTCCGCGCCGAGGCCCGGTCGGCGATGGCCCCGTCCATGCCCGCCGGGCCGAGCACGGACCGCCGGAGGTGTTCGGCGAAGGGGCGGCCGGTGACGGACTCGACCACGGCGGCGAGCACCAGGTAATTGGCGCTGGTGTAGGCGTACTCGGTGCCGGGCGGGCCGAGCGGTCGTACGTCGTCCAGCGCGCCGACGCGCTCCGCCGGGCGCGGGCAGTCGGCGTCGAAGCAGTCGGTGACCGCGAAGGTGGCCGACTCGGGCAGCCCCGCGGTCTGGGCGAGCAGGTGGCGGACCGTGACCCGGGGAGCGTGCCCCGGGCCGCCGAACCGGAAGTCCGGCAGGTGGTCGACGACCCGGTCGTCGAGGCGGAGCCGGCCGTCCCGGACGAGCGTCAGCACGGCGGTCGCGGTCACCGGCTTGGCGACCGAGCCCCACAGGAACGGGGTGTCGGCCGTGACCGGATCGCCCCGCCCGTCGCTCCCCCAGACCCTCTGGTGGACCGGCCCGTCGGGGCCGACCACCGCGTAGGCGAGCCCGGGGGCCCCGGTGGTCCTCATCCGGCCTTGGACGTAGGAGTCGATCGCGGCGAGGCGCTCGGCCCCGACCGGCGCCGCGGGGCCCGCGGGCGCGGCACCGGCCGGGGCGGCCGGTACGCACAGGAGCAGGAAGAGCAGGCAGAACAGCGTGGCGGCCGTGGGCGCGGCGGCCCGCCGTGAGGAAAAGCGCATGGGGTTCCCCCGTCGTCCCGCCGGGTGGCGGGCTGGATAACCATATGGCGATACGGTTTTTACCGTACGGTGATACGGTTATCAAGTGCCGAGAACTTCCGACCACGAGGAACGCCGCCGCCAGATCGCCGTCGCCGTCTGCGCACTGATCGCGGATCGCGGACTGGACGCCGTCACCGTCGCCCGGACCGCAGCGGAGGCCGGGATGTCGGTCGGGCTGGTGCAGCACTACTTCCGCACCAAGGACGAGATGCTGCTCCACGCGTTCGGCGAGGTGGGCGCGGCCATCCGGCGGCGGGCCGACGAGCGCATCCGGGCCGGGATCGAGCACCGCCGGCCCATCTCGCAGGTGCTGGCCGAGGCGATGACCGAGTTCGTCCCGCTGGACGAGACGCGCCGCACCGAGTTCCGGGTCACCCGGGCGTTCGCCGGTCGCGCGCTGGACAACCCGGCCCTCGCCGCGGTCGACGTCGAGACCGCCCGGCGGCTGCGCGAGGACATCGCCCGGGCCGTGCGCAACGGCAAGGAGTGCGGCGAGGTCGAGGAGGAGCTGGACCCGTGGCTCGCGGCCGTCCGTCTCACCGCCGTGACGGAGGGGCTGGCCATGCAGGTCTACCGCGACCCCGCCGGGGTGAACGGCGTGCCCGCGGCCGAGCTGTGCGCGTCACTGATCGCCGCCGAGCTGGCCACCGTCTTCACCGGGGAGTGCCGCCAGTACACCGCCAAGAACGCCGTCGGGGCCGCCGACGCGTGATCGCGTCGACGGCCCCGACCGGGTCCGGGTCCCGCCTCAGCCGGTCGCGAGGAGAACCGTCAGCAGCACGGCACCCACCACCGCCGGCACGATCACCTCGTACGCCCAGCGCACCGACACGGCCGACTCCGCGCCCGCCGCCGAAGCGGCGGAGGCCGCGGACTTCGCGCCCGCCTTCGTGGACTTCGCGCCCGCCTTCGCGCGCTCCGCCAGTTCCCGCAGGTCCGCCATGGTCTGGTCGGCCGTCGCCGTCCGGGCCTTGGTGTCGCGGATGTCGGCGGTCACGGACGTACGGTCGTACGGGTCGTCCAGCGAGCGCCGGGACTGCTGCCGGGCCGCCTTCTTCCGCTGCCGCAGCGACACCGGCACCGACCACAGCTGGTACTTGGCGCCGCCCTCGGTGAACAGCTCGCTCGAATACCCGGCCCGCAGGTCCGCGACCTCGGTCCACGGCATGGTGATCGTCCGGAAGGGGTTGCGGATGCGGATGCGCTGCTCGTTGGCGAACACCACGGGCCGCAGCGTGAACGCGACGATCAGCGGCACCGCCGTCAGCGCCCCCGCCAGCGCCAGCCACGGCACCCGGCCGCTTCCCCGCAGCAGGGCGTCCCCGCCGATCCAGCAGATGAGCAGGAGCAGCAGGACGCCCCCGACCATCCCGGCGGGCGAGCGGAAGGTCCGGTCGGCGTAGACCGGCTCGGCGGGCGGTGTGGGGCTCGTCATGGGCCCGATTCTGCCTGACGGCCCCGAGCGGCGCCGGGGCGGCCGTCCCGTACCGCGCACCCGCCGGCCCGCGCCTCGCCCCGTGCCCGGCGCCCTCCCCGGAGGACCGGGCCCCTGTACAGGTCGCTACGCGCGTAGATATGCTCCCCTGGTGACCATGCCCACCACAGCTCCAGCATTCGCCGACGCGACCGCGTCCGACAGTGCGCTGCGCCGCTTCCTGCACGGGCTGCCCGGCGTCGACGCCGTCGGCCTCGAAGCGCGTGCCGCGTCCCTCGGAACCCGTTCGATCAAGACCACGGCCAAGGCGTACGCCATCGACCTGGCCATCTCGATGATCGACCTGACGACCCTGGAAGGCGCGGACACCCCGGGCAAGGTCCGGGCCCTCGCCGCCAAGGCCCTCAATCCCGACCCGACCGACCGCACGACCCCGCGCACCGCGGCGCTCTGCGTCTACCCCGACATGGTGCCCACCGCCGTCGCCGCGCTGGCCGGTTCCGACGTGAAGGTGGCCTCCGTGGCGACGGCCTTCCCCGCCGGGCGCGCCGCGCTCGACGTGAAGCTCGCGGACGTCCGCGACGCCGTGGCCGCCGGGGCCGACGAGATCGACATGGTGATCGACCGGGGCGCCTTCCTCTCCGGCCGCTATCTGAAGGTCTACGAGGAGATCCTCGCCGTGAAGGCCGAGTGCGCGCGGCCCGACGGCCCCGACGCCCGCCTGAAGGTGATCTTCGAGACGGGTGAGCTGTCCACGTACGACAACATCCGCCGCGCCTCCTGGCTCGGCATGCTGGGCGGCGCCGACTTCATCAAGACGTCGACCGGCAAGGTCTCCACCAACGCCACGCCCGCGAACACCCTGCTGATGCTGGAGGCGGTGCGCGACTTCCGGGCGCAGACCGGCGTGCAGATCGGCGTGAAGCCGGCCGGCGGCATCCGCACCTCCAAGGACGCGATCAAGTTCCTGGTGCTGGTGAACGAGACCGCGGGCGAGGACTGGCTGGACAACCACTGGTTCCGGTTCGGCGCCTCCAGCCTGCTGAACGACCTGCTGATGCAGCGTCAGAAGCTCAGCACCGGCCGCTACTCCGGCCCCGATTACGTGACGGTGGACTGATCCCCATGGCATCTGCATTCACATACGCGCCCGCGCCCGAGTCGCGCTCGGTCGTCGACATCGCGCCCTCGTACGGCCTGTTCATCGACGGCGAGTTCACCGACGCGGCCGACGGCAAGGTCTTCAAGACCGTCTCGCCGAGCAGCGAGGAGGTGCTCTCCGAGGTCGCGCGGGCCGGGGCGGCCGACGTGGACCGGGCGGTGAAGGCGGCCCGCAAGGCGTTCGAGAAGTGGTCGGCGCTGCCCGGCTCCGAGCGCGCCAAGTACCTCTTCCGGATCGCCCGGATCATCCAGGAGCGCAGCCGCGAGCTGGCCGTCCTGGAGACCCTCGACAACGGCAAGCCGATCAAGGAGACCCGCGACGCGGACCTCCCCCTGGTCGCGGCGCACTTCTTCTACTACGCGGGCTGGGCCGACAAGCTGGACCACGCCGGTTTCGGCGCGGACCCCCGCCCGCTCGGCGTCGCGGGCCAGGTCATCCCGTGGAACTTCCCGCTGCTGATGCTGGCCTGGAAGATCGCCCCGGCGCTCGCCACCGGCAACACGGTGGTCCTCAAGCCCGCCGAGACGACCCCGCTGTCCGCGCTGTTCTTCGCGGACATCTGCCGCCAGGCGGGCCTGCCCAAGGGCGTCGTGAACATCCTCCCCGGTTACGGGGACGCGGGCGCCGCCCTGGTCGCGCACGAGGACGTGCACAAGGTCGCGTTCACCGGTTCGACCGCGGTCGGCAAGGCCATCGCCCGCCAGGTCGCCGGCACCGACAAGCGGGTCACCCTCGAACTGGGCGGCAAGGGCGCCAACATCGTCTTCGACGACGCCCCGATCGACCAGGCCGTCGAGGGCATCGTCACCGGCATCTTCTTCAACCAGGGCCAGGTCTGCTGCGCCGGTTCGCGCCTGCTCGTGCAGGAGTCGATCCAGGACGAGCTGCTGGACGCCCTGAAGCGCCGGCTGTCCACGCTCCGGCTCGGCGACCCGCTGGACAAGAACACCGACATCGGCGCGATCAACTCCGCGGAGCAGCTGGCCCGGATCACCGCGCTCGCCGAGACGGGCGAGGCGGAGGGCGCCGAACGCTGGTCCGCGCCCTGCGAACTGCCCGCCGCAGGCTACTGGTTCGCCCCGACGCTGTTCACCAACGTCACCCAGGCGCACACCATCGCGCGCGACGAGATCTTCGGCCCGGTGCTGTCGGTGCTGTCCTTCCGCACCCCCGACGAGGCGGTCGCCAAGGCCAACAACAGCCAGTACGGCCTCTCGGCCGGCATCTGGACGGAGAAGGGCTCCCGCATCCTCGCGGTGGCGAACAAGCTCCGGGCGGGCGTCGTCTGGGCCAACACGTTCAACAAGTTCGACCCGACCTCGCCCTTCGGCGGCTACAAGGAGTCGGGCTTCGGCCGCGAGGGCGGTCGTCACGGCCTGGAGGCGTACCTCGATGTCCGATAACCGTCTGAGCGTCTTCAAGACCTACAAGCTGTACGTCGGGGGCAAGTTCCCCCGTTCCGAGAGCGGCCGGGTGTACGAGGTGACCGACTCCAAGGGCAGGTGGCTGGCGAACGCCCCGCAGTCCTCCCGCAAGGACGCGCGCGACGCGGTCGTGGCCGCCCGCAAGGCGTTCGGCGGCTGGTCGGGCGCGACGGCGTACAACCGCGGCCAGGTCCTCTACCGCGTCGCGGAGATGCTGGAGGGCCGCAGGGACCAGTTCGTGCGGGAGGTCGCGGAGGCCGAGGGCCTGTCGAAGTCCAAGGCGGCGGCCGTCGTGGACGCGGCGGTCGACCGCTGGGTCTGGTACGCCGGCTGGACCGACAAGATCGGCCAGGTCGTGGGCGGGGCGAACCCGGTCGCGGGCCCGTTCTTCAACCTGTCCACGCCCGAACCGACCGGAGTGGTCGCGGTCCTGGCCCCCCGGGACTCGTCGTTCCTGGGCCTGGTCTCGGTGATCGCCCCGGTGATCGCGACCGGCAACACCGCGGTCGTCGTCGCCTCGGCGGACCGCCCGCTGCCCGCGCTCTCCCTGGGCGAGGTGCTCGCCACCTCCGACCTGCCGGGCGGCGTGGTCAACGTCCTGTCCGGCCGGACGGCGGAGATCGCGACCCCGCTCGCGTCCCACCAGGACGTCAACGCCATCGACCTCACGGGCGCGGACGCCGGGCTCGCGAAGGAGCTGGAGATCGCGGCGGCGGACAACCTGAAGCGCGTCCTGCGCCCGCAGGACACCGACGGCGACGGCACCGCGGACTGGACGGCCGACCCCGGCATCCACCGCCTGACGGCCTTCCTGGAGACGAAGACGGTCTGGCACCCGACGGGCGCACTGGGCGCCTCGGGCTCCTCGTACTGAGAGCCGTCGGGCGGCCTCCGGGTCACCGACCGCTCCTCCCCGCGCCGCCGGCCGGCCCGTGCGTTCCCCCTCGCCGCGGGTCGGCCCGTGCGGCCGGGCGGCGGCCCGCCCTCCGGGAGCCCCGGAGGGCGGGCCGCCGTCGTCTCAACCGCCGTGCAGCGCCTGGGCCACCGGCCCCACCACGGGCAGGTCCTTCAGCGCGCCGCCGCTGGTCAGCGGGTCGGTCAGGACGGTCGTGGAGAGCGGCTTGAAGTCGGCGACCTGGGTCTCCACGCCGTTGTTCAGCGGATCCGTGCCCGTCTTGGCCAGCGGGTCGAGCTGCAGGTGCGTGACGGGGGCGATGCCGTGCTTCAGGGACGTCCCGAGCGCCCCGGTCACCGCGCCCGTCGCCGCGTCGACGTCCGTGCCGAGGCCGGTGTCCTGCGCGCCGGCGGCCGGTGCGGGGGCCGGTGCCGCCTGGGCCGCCGCACCCCCCGCACCGAGCGCGGCGCCCACCGCGGTGATGGTCAGGCCCGCCCTCAGCAGGGCGCGGCGCGGGGACTTGGAAAGTGCATGACGTGCCATGTGTTTCCCACCTGATCGAGACGATCGAGTAATCATCTGAGTGCGTAGAGTAGTTGAGATGTGATGCTGGATACCAACACGGGTACCGGGGGATCCCCTGCGCGGGTGCATGCCTCACACTCGTGTCCTGTGAATTCCCAACCGATCCCGACCCGCGTGGTGCTCCTCGCGGGCCCCTCCGGCTCCGGCAAGTCCTCCCTCGCCGCCCGCACCGACCTGCCGGTGCTGCGCCTGGACGACTTCTACAAGGAGGGCGACGACCCCACGCTGCCGCTCGTCGCGGGCAGCACGGACATCGACTGGGACTCCGCACAGTCCTGGGACGCGGACGGGGCGGTGGCCGCGATCGTCGAGCTGTGCCGCACGGGGCGCACGGACGTCCCGGTCTACGACATCGCCACGAGTTCGCGGATCGACCGGGAGACCCTGCACATCGAGCGCACGCCGCTGTTCGTGGCCGAGGGGATCTTCGCCGCCGACATAGTCGAACGGTGCCAGGAACTGGGCGTGCTCGCCGACGCGCTGTGCCTGCGCGGCCGTCCGACGACGACGTTCCGCCGCCGGCTGCTGCGGGACCTGCGCGAGGGCCGCAAGTCGGTGCCGTTCCTGCTGCGCCGCGGCTGGCGGCTGATGCGGGCCGAGCGCCGGATCGTGGCCCGGCAGACGGCCCTGGGCGCGTATCCGTGCGGCAAGGAGGAGGCACTGGGCCGGCTGGCCGCCGCCGCGGCGGGACGGTGCCGCCGCGCGCCGGTCTCGCGCGAGACGGCCTGACACCGGTTCCGCACGGACCCGACGCCCCGGCCCCGGTTCTCGTGGGGCGTCCGGCCCGTGCGGAAACCCCCCGTCACATGCCGACGGGGCCGGACAGGACCCCCCGGCCCGTCCGACCCCGCGACTTTTCCCCGTACTGCGCCGCCTCCCCCGAAGCGGCGCCCCCGTGGTCCCCCCTCGGGCCCCCGTGGTTTCCCCCCTGCCTCAGGCCACCAGCTCGCCGAAGGACTCCTCCTGGTCACGGCCGAAGCTGAGGACCTCGTCCTCGCGCAGCCGGCGGAGCGACCGCCAGATGCTGGACTTCACCGTGCCGACACTGATGTCGAGGATGGACGCGATCTCCGGGTCGGTGCGGCCCTCGTAGTAACGCAGGACCAGCATCGTGCGCTGGAGTTCGGGCAGCCGCGCCAGCGCCTGCCAGAGCACGGCGCGCAGTTCCGTGCCGCGCATCGCGTCCGTGTCGCCCGCCGTCTCCGGCAGCTCCTCGGTCGGGTACTCGTTGAGCTTGCGCCTGCGCCAGGCGCTGATGTGCAGGTTCGTCATGGTGCGGCGCAGATAGCCGCCCACCGCCGCCTTGTCGCTGATCCGGTCCCACGCCCGGTACGTCGAGAACAGGGCGCTCTGCAGCAGGTCCTCGGCCTCGAACCGGTCACCGGTCAGGTGGTAGGCGGTCGCGTACAGGGAGGCGCGGCGCTCCCGGACGTAGGCGGTGAACGCCGCTTCGGCGTTCTCGGCCTGTGCCGGGACCTTCCGCTCCCCCGTGCCCTCCCCGTACGCGTTGCCCCCGTTGTTCCCCCCGTTGCCCCCCACAGGCGCGTCAACCACCGTCATGTACGACGTGTGCTGACGCCCGGCGCCACGAACGCACCCCCGCCCGCTCGAAGCACCGGACTTCTCGGCACTCCGCCCGACATCGTGCAGACGCGTGACAACTGCGCTTGCGGTGATGCTGTGAGTTGCGTTCATCTCGCGCCCCCCATCGGTGGAGTCCGTCCGTTCCTTGTGCCGAAGAGCTTGCCGGGGCAGTTTCATGGCCCTGTCCGCCGACTGTCACAGCCCTGTCACAGGGGACTTCACCACCGCGCCGGGGGTGCGCCGTGGGTACGCCGGAGGCACGAGTGGGCCGCAACGGTCGAACTGGGGCTCCACCATGGGTCAGAATGACCAGCGTGCCTTTCCTGTTGCTGATCGAGGACGACGACGCCATCCGCACGGCCCTCGAACTCTCGCTGTCACGCCAGGGCCACCGTGTGGCCACCGCGGCGACGGGAGAGGACGGCCTGAAACTGCTGCGCGAGCAGCGGCCGGATCTGATCGTGCTGGACGTGATGCTGCCCGGCATCGACGGTTTCGAGGTGTGCCGGCGCATCCGGCGCACCGACCAGCTGCCGATCATCCTGCTGACCGCGCGCAGCGACGACATCGACGTCGTGGTCGGGCTGGAGTCCGGTGCGGACGACTACGTGGTGAAACCCGTGCAGGGCCGGGTGCTCGACGCCCGCATCCGCGCGGTGCTGCGCCGCGGCGAACGGGAGTCCACCGACTCCGCGTCCTTCGGGAACGTGGTGATCGACCGGTCCGCGATGACCGTGACCAAGAACGGGGAGGACCTCCAGCTCACGCCGACCGAGCTGCGGCTCCTGCTGGAGCTGAGCCGTCGGCCGGGCCAGGCCCTGTCCCGGCAGCAGTTGCTGCGGCTGGTCTGGGAGCACGACTACCTCGGTGACTCCCGGCTGGTGGACGCCTGCGTGCAGCGGCTGCGTGCCAAGGTGGAGGACGTGCCGTCCTCGCCGACCCTGATCCGTACCGTCCGCGGTGTTGGCTACCGGCTGGACTCGCCGCAGTGAGCGATGCCACCGCGCGGCGCCTGCTGACCGGGCTCCGCTGGACCAGTCTGCGCCTGCGTCTCGTCGTCGTGTTCGGGCTGGTCGCCCTGACCGCCGCGGTCTCCGCCTCGGGAATCGCGTACTGGCTGAACCGCGAGGCCGTGCTGACCCGTACCCAGGACGCCGCGCTCGGGGACTTCCGTCAGGAGATGCAGAACCGGGCGGCCGCGCTGCCGTTGCACCCCACCAAGGACGACCTGCAGAACGCGGCCACGCAGATGGCGAACAGCTCGCCCGGCTACAGCGTGCTGCTGGTCGACGAGCGCGACGCCGGCAAGCCGATCGTCGGCAACTCCGACCTGGACACCTTCACGCTCGACAACGTGCCGCTGCCGTTGCAGAAGGCGGTGAACAAGAAGCAGTCGCTGGAGTCCGGCAACAAGTACGAGTACCACCTGTTCTGGCAGCGGACCAGCATCCGGGGCACCCCGTACCTGGTGGGCGGCACGAAAATCATCGGTGGCGGCCCGACCGGTTACATGCTGAAGTCCCTCGACCAGGAACGGCAGGACCTCAACTCCCTCGCCTGGTCGCTGGGGATCGCCACCGGGCTCGCGCTGGTGGGTTCGGCGCTGCTCGCGCAGGCCGCGGCGACGACCGTGCTGCGCCCCGTGCAGCGGCTCGGCGACGCCGCCCGCAAGCTCGGCGAGGGCAAGCTCGACACCCGCCTCGTGGTGTCCGGCACGGACGAACTGGCCGATCTCTCCCGTACGTTCAACAGGACCGCGAGTTCGCTGGAGAAACGGGTCGCGGACATGAGCGCGCGGGAGGAGGCGAGCCGGCGGTTCGTCGCCGACATGTCGCACGAACTGCGCACTCCGCTCACCGCGCTGACCGCCGTCACCGAGGTGCTGGAGGACGAGGCGGACGGCCTCGACCCGATGATCGCGCCCGCGGTGCACCTGGTGGTGAGCGAGACCCGGCGCCTCAACGACCTGGTGGAGAACCTGATGGAGGTCACCCGCTTCGACGCGGGCACGGCCCGGCTGGTCCTCGACACCGTCGACGTCGCCGACCAGGTCACCGCCTGCATCGACGCCCGCGCCTGGCTGGACGCGGTGGACCTGGACGCCGAGCGCGGCATGATGGTCCGCCTCGACCCGCGCCGCCTCGACGTGATCCTGGCGAACCTGATCGGCAACGCGCTCAAGCACGGCGGTTCGCCGGTGCGGGTCGCGGTGCGGACCGAGGGCGACGAACTCGTCATCGAGGTCCGCGACCACGGCCCCGGCATCCCCGAGGACGTGCTGCCGCACGTCTTCGACCGGTTCTACAAGGCCAGCGCCTCGCGTCCGCGCTCCGACGGCAGCGGCCTCGGCCTGTCGATCGCCATGGAGAACGCGCACATCCACGGCGGCGACATCACGGCCTCGAACTCGCCGGACGGCGACGGCGCGGTGTTCGTGCTGCGGCTGCCGCAGGACGCCGAACGGCTCACCCGTTCCGACGGGGAGAACGGTGCCGGGCTCCGGGACGAGGAGGGCGACGAGGCATGAGGAACAGCGAGAACCGCCGGACGCTCCGCCGGGCCGCGGCCCTGACCGGCGCGGTGGCCGGGGCCGTGCTGCTCTCGGCCTGCGGGATCAGGACCACGTCGGTACCGGTGGACGCCGGGGCCGCGCCGTCCCAGGTGCCCTGCACGACGACCACGAAGAACGTGGCGACGCAGGACCTGCGGGGCGTCCCCGTACAGGTCTATCTGGTCTGCTCCTCGCAGCTGGTCACGGTGGACCGTACGGTGCGGGCGGCCGACGGGGCCGGGGAGGACCCGATCCGCATCGCCCGCGACCTCCTCGACGAGCTACGGCAGAAGCCGCCCGCCGCCGAGCGGAAGGCCGGGTACTCCACGACCGTCCCGGAGACCCTCCGGGTGGGCCCGGCCCGCACCGGCGACCGGCCGGGCACGCTGCGGCTGACCAAGCAGCCGGAGGACCTGCAGTCCGAGGCGCTGGCCCAGATCGTGTGCACGTACGCGGAGAGCAAGTCGCTCGCCCCCGACGGCACGGTGATGCTGGGCGGCCCCGGGGAGTACGAGCCGCGCGGGTACCTGTGCACCTCGGAGATGAAGACCCGCCCCAAGGCGGTACCGAACCTGGGCGTGGGCACGGGGCTCTGACGGCGAACGCGGTACGGGGGCCTGAGCGGCGGGTGCGGGACGGGGCCTGAGCGGCGGGCACGGGGCTGCGGCAAGGCGTGTCCCCCGCCCCGCCCGGAACACCTCTCCGAACCTTTCCGGACCTTTCCGGACCGTCCCGAACCGGCCCCGGCCCCTCCCCGTGCCGGCCTCGGAGCGCCTCCGGCCGTGCCGGACCGGATTCCGGCTATGCGGAACCGATCCTGCCGTGCGACGCGTCTTGGGGGACGTGCGTCAAGGTCTGGAAGGTTTGGACGGTCAAACCGTTATCCGTTTCCGCGGGGCCGGGGTATCTCTCCTCCTCGCGCATCTGCTGTTCGTCGGGTGGCTGACCCTGCGGCCGCTCGACGTGCCCTGGATGACTGCCTCGAATCTGCAACCCCTCGCCGGGATCAGAGCGGACCTGTCCCTCGGCCCCGTCGAGGCCGCCCGCCGGATCGGCGAGGGACTGCTGCTGCTCGCCCCGCTCGGCGTGCTGCTGCCGATGGCCGGGGGCCGGCTGTTCGTCTCCCCGTGGGCCTCGATGGCCCGCACCGTCGCCGCGGGCGCGCTGATCTCGCTGGGCATCGAGCTGGCACAGACCGGCGTGCCCGGCCAGGTCGTCGATGTCGACTCGCTGCTCCTGAACACCCTCGGCGTGGCGTTCGCCCATCTGCTGGTGGTCCCCATGTGCCGGGCGCGGCTGCGCCGGAAGCGGGAGCGGGTCGGAGTGCCGCGCCGGAAGCAGGAGCGGGTCGGGGTACCGCCCCGACCCAGGGACGAGGCGGCTCAGGGGGCGACCCCGACGATTTCCAGGGTCGGGGTCGCCCCGTAGAGCGACGCTTTGCCCCTGTTCGTCGGGCCACCATGGATGCATCGGGAGCACGACGGAGCTGCTCCCCGCAACGGTTCGCGAAGGAGCCCACCATGGCCGCACTTGCCCGCCCCACGGACGGACGCATGATCGGCGGAGTGTGCGCAGCGCTGGCACGGCGCTTCGGCACCTCCGCGGGGACCATGCGGATCATCTTCCTGGCCTCCTGCCTGCTGCCGGGGCCGCAGTTCCTGCTCTACCTGGCGCTGTGGCTGCTCCTCCCGTCCGAGAAGACGTCGTCGGCCGCCGCCTGGTGACCCTCGTACACACGCATGCGCCTGTGGGCGGACACCCGGTCCGGGTGTCCGCCCACAGGCGCATGCGGTGCGTGCCGCGAGGTCAGCCGCCGAGCCCGGCGGTCGACAGGCCGTTGGCCGTCAGACCGTTGGCGTTCAGGCCGCCGCCCGCGGGCAGGCCGCCGAGCAGGCCCTTCGCCGTGCCGGTGGCTCCGTCGACGAGCTTCTGCTGGCCCTTGCCGAGGAGCGTGGTGGTGACGTCCTCGGCCGGCAGGGTCCGGGTCGCGGTGTCCAGCGCCGCGCCGGCGACCGGCAGGACGGTGGTGGCGGCGGCTCCGCCCGGCAGCACGGCGGCGGAGGCGGTGCCCGCGGCCGCAGCGGCGAAAGCGGCACCGAGGGCGGCGACGCCGAGAGTCCTGGCAGCAGACTGCTTCATGTGAAATTCATCCTTGGGAAGAGGGACGTGGACTCTGAAAATTAGCCAGCCCAGTACCTTCCCGCAAACATGGCGACACGCGGAAAAAGACGACCGGCGGCCGGGAAATCATCGTCCCGGCCGCCGGTCGTCAAGGCACCGATCAGTCGGTGGAGGCGGAAGAAACGCTGGTCGCAGCGGTCTGCTCGAAGAGCCACTCGGACTTCAGCTCGGCGTAGCCGGGCTTGATCACCTCGTTGATCATCGCCAGACGTTCATCGAAAGGAATGAATGCCGACTTCATTGCATTGACGGTGAACCACTGCATGTCGTCGAGCGTGTATCCGAAAGTCTCGGTCAACTTCTCGAATTCATTGCTCATGGTCGTACCGCTCATCAGCCGGTTGTCCGTGTTCACGGTGGCCCGGAAATGCAGCTTCCGCAGCAGCCCGATGGGGTGCTCGGCGTACGAGGCGGCGGCGCCGGTCTGGAGGTTGGAGGTCGGGCACAGCTCCAGCGGGATGCGCTTGTCCCGTACGTAGGAGGCGAGACGGCCGAGCTTCACGCCGTCGTCGGTGACCTCGATGTCGTCGATGATGCGGACGCCGTGGCCGAGCCGGTCCGCGCCGCACCACTGGAGGGCCTGCCAGATCGACGGCAGGCCGAACGCCTCGCCCGCGTGGATGGTGAAGTGGTTGTTCTCGCGCTTGAGGTACTCGAAGGCGTCGAGGTGGCGGGTGGGCGGGAAGCCCGCCTCCGCGCCCGCGATGTCGAAGCCGACGACGCCCTGGTCGCGGTAGCGGTTGGCGAGCTCGGCGATCTCCAGGGAGCGGGCGGCGTGCCGCATCGCGGTCAGGAGCGCGCCCATCCGGATGCGGTTGCCGTCCTCGCGGGCCCTGCGCTCGCCCTCGCGGAAGCCCTCGTTGACCGCCTCGACGACCTCTTCGAGGCTCAGCCCGGCCTCCAGGTGCTGCTCGGGGGCGTACCGCACCTCGGCGTAGACGACGCCGTCCGCGGCGAGGTCCTCGGCGCACTCGGCGGCCACCCGGAACAGCGCCTCACGGGTCTGCATGACGGCGCAGGTGTGGGCGAACGTCTCCAGGTAGCGCTCCAGCGACCCGGAGTCGGCCGCCTCGCGGAACCAGATGCCGAGCTTGTCGGGCTCGGTCTCGGGAAGTCCGTCGTAGCCGCTCGCGCGGGCGAGGTCGACGATCGTTCCCGGGCGCAGACCACCGTCGAGATGGTCGTGCAGAAGCACCTTGGGGGCACGCCGGATCTGATCCTGGCCGGGCACATGAAGGGTCGGGCTCATCATCTGCGCACTCTAGCCCCTACGCGCGTAGATGTCGCTTGTCGATACGTAACAGTGACCGCGAATACGGGTGGAGTACACCCGCCCTTCTGACACTGTTCTGCCATGGCACAGCGCGCACTCCCCCTGCCTGCTGCGAGGCTGGGACGGGCCGTAAGGACGGCCGGAGCACCAACAGCGGTCAGCGGCGTGGTTCTGCTGCTCCCGGACGGCGAGGCCGACTCGCACCGCCGCCCCTCCCCCGTCTCCTACGCACTCCAACTCCCCCTGGCCCGCGCCCTGGCCCGCGCGGGCCGCGAGGACGGGCTCGTCACGCACGTGGTGCGGTACCGCTGCCGCGGCTGGAACGCGACGGCCGCCCACCTCGCGGCGGACGCCGAGTGGGCGGCGGACGAGGTCGTACGACGGTACGGCGACGTCCCCGTCTGCCTGGCCGGCCACGGCATGGGCGGCCGGGCGGCCCTCCGGGCGGGCGGCCACCCGGCGGTCAGCTCCGTCCTCGCGATGGCCCCCTGGCTGCCGGAGGACGAAACCGACCACCCGGAACCGGTGAAGCACCTGCTCGGCCGCCAGGTCCTCCTCGTACACGGCACCAACGACGCCCGCACCGACCCCGAACTCTCCTTCCGCCTGGCCGAACGCGCCAAGAAGACCAACCGCGACACCTGCCGCTTCGAGGTCCACTCGGACGGTCACTCCCTCCGCCAGCACCGCTCCGAAGTCTCTTCCCTGGCAACCGACTTCATCCGCGGCTCCCTCTTCGGCCGCCCCTACGCCCGCCCGGTCGCCGACGCCCTCGCGGCCCCGCCGCCACTGGGGCTGCGGATGCCGTTGGCGGCGGGGTTCGGGAAGTCCTTGCGGAACTGACGGAGGGAGCGGAGAAAATAATTCAGGACGCCCGCCCACGTGGACGCCGCCCTGCCGACCAGGCAGGGCAGCCCCTACGACCGTTGGGCCGGAGTCTGCGAAGTAAGCAAAATCGGCGCCTGGGCGAGATGACGTCGCAGGTCACGAACGGTGGTCCCTGCGTGGGCGGGGGTGGTCCCTGGCTTCAGCGCACACGCATCGAGCAGCTGTCGTGGTCCCCGCGCGGGCGGGGTTGGTCCCATGCCGGAGCTGCTGCGCATCTGGCGCACCGTGCGGTCCCCGCGTGAGCGGGGGTGGCCCCGGGTTGCCGCTCAGCTCACGGCTCATCGCGGCGTGGTCCCCGCACATGCGGGGTTGGCCCTGCACAGGCCACCGTTCGTCGCTCCTGTGGGCGATGTGGACGTAGGCGATCAGGGACAGGGCCACGAGGGAACGGCCGCTGCGCCGCCGTTCGTATGCTTGTCCACGGGCGGTGGCGGCGTCCCCGGAGCTCGGGCCGCGAACGGCGCCGCGCGCCACGCGCTGCGGAACTGGGGGAACAGAAATGCGGAAGAGGCGCCCTCTCTCGGCGATCAGCTACTTCCTGATGGGCGGCGCGTGCCTGCTGGTCGCCGTAGTGATGGCGGCGGGCGTGCGCAACGTGGTCAGTCTGGTCCCGGTCGTGATCCTGGGCGTACCAGGCGTGATGCTGACGTTCCGCGCGCCGATGTTCAGCGTCTCCTACGGGCCGGCCGGGGTGAGGTACTCCGGGATGTTCGGGACGCGCTCTCACGCCTGGGCGGACGTCCTGGAGGTGCGGGTGGCCGTCCTGTCGGGCAAGGTCTACCAGTCCGACGTCCCGGAGCTGGTGCTGGCCTCCGGCGGGACGGACCAGCTGCTGATGATGGGGGGCCACAGCTGGGGCCGGGCCCGGAATCGGCGGGTCGTGCGGCTGGTGGCCCAGCTGGAGGAGGCGCGCCTGGCCGCGTCCTGACACCGGTCGCTTCCACCGGCGGCGCGCGGTACCGGCAGTTTCCCGATACCGGTTTCCCGGCGGGCTGCTCGGGACGCGGACGTTGGGTCATAGTGGGCTCGGGCATGAATGCCACAGCAGCGGTTGCCGGGCAGGTTCGGCGGCAGATTTCGACCTCGGCGGCATCCGCCGCGCCGAGGTGACGACTGTCGTGCTTCGGCATAAGGCCCAGTGATCCCCGCGCGTGCGGGGCTGGTCCAGTGAAGGACTTCGTGAAGGGCCTGATCCCTGGGTGGTCCCCGCGTGTGCGGGGGTGGTCCCTCGGGACACTTGTGGGCCAGGAAGCAGCCGTCGGTGATCCCCGCGCGGGCGGGGGTGGTCCGCCGTCGAGGCCGATCCGGACCGCGTAGAGGTCGTGGTCCCCGCGCGTGCGGGGGTGGTCCGCCGTAGAAGCGCGCGTTGCCGTCGGCGTTGGCATGTTCCCCGCGTGTGCGGGGGTGGTCCGAGCCGTGAGAAGTACGGGCCGGTCATGGTGCTGTGTTCCCCGCGTGGGCGGGGGTGGTTCGCCGACAGCGCGTCCGCGGACCGGGCCGAAGCGCGGTCACCGGTTCCGGGGCGGGATGTTCCACCGGGTTCCGTCGGGGGTGTACCGGACGCGGGAACTCCCGTCCGCCTCGTGGGTGCAGCCGAAGCGGTTGCGCAAGGAGCGGCCTGCTGCGCTGTTCGTCAACTGGCGGGCAAAGAAGACCGCGCAGGTGGGTACAGGACCTCGAAGGCGGCCGGCGCCAGCAGGACCCACGTCTGTCCGTGCTGGTGCGCGCGGCCGAGGTTTTACGCATCCCCTTGGAGCAACTTCCGTTGGACGGGCCTCCGGAGCCGCCCCCGGCAACCACGCCACCCGCCGAGGCGCTCGCTGTCATCGATGTCCTGTACCGCGACGACAGCGAGGACAAGGATCCCCCGCCGCCTGCAGACCTGCGGCGTCGGCTCACCTACTGCTGCGAAGCGTTCCAGGCCTGCCACTACGGGGCACTCGGTCGCGAGCTGCCCATGTTGGTCGTGGGATCCAGACGGTCCGCCGCGCGGGCCGGTGCCGAGGCCGGCGAGGCTCACGCCCTGTTGTCGCGAGTCCTCCAACTGACAGCCTCGTTCCTCCACAAGTACGGCCCGGCAACGGCGGTTCAGGCGGCGGTGGCCGCTGACCAGGCCCTGACCTCTGCAGAGCGGTCCGGCGATCCGGTGGCGATCGGTGCGGCTTCGCGGCGGGTGGCGAAGCCGCTCATCTCTCAGCAACAGCCCCTGGCAGCCGTGGAATTCGCAACGGGAGCAGCTCGATGCCTGTCCACGGAGCTGGAGGCCGGCGGGCCCCTGGGGCTCTCGACGCTCGGCATGCTGTACCTGTCCGCGGCGATCGCCTCCGCCTCCATGGGCCGGTCTGTGGTCGCGATGCGTCAGGCAGGTGAGCACGTGGACCGGGCCGCCGAGGTGGCCGACCGGCAAGGCGCCGACCTCGACGAGGACTACACGATGTTCGGGCCGACGAATGCGGGTCTCCATCGAGTGGATGTACTGACCAGGCTCGAGGACGGGGACTCGGCGATCAAAGCCGCAGACGGGCTGGGGAGCGAAGCGCTGTACGGACTGTCCCGTGAGCGGCAGGCACAGCACCTCATCACGATGGCACGCGCTCGGCTCCTGACACGACGGAAGGAGGCAGCTGCCGAATCATCGGTCGAAGCGGCACGACTGGCCCCGGAAGAGGTCCTCGGTCGGCAGTCCACGGTCGGCCTTGTCGCCGACGTGGTCGGGGCGACGCCGGTCCCCGGCGGCGACTTGCGCCGTCTGGCCGTGCGATGTGGACTCCCCGCATGACGAAGCGAGTCCTCTACCTCATCGCCTGCGCGGCCGGACCGACCCAGTACATCGACGAGGGCGTCCGGGAGGCACAGCATCGTGGCTGGGACACCTGTCTCGTCCTGACCCCGTCCGCCGCCCGGTGGTGGGAACCGCGCCTCGGAGAGCTGGAGGAGTTGACCGGGCACCGGGTCCGCTCGCAGTACAAGCTGCCGGAGGAACAAGATGCGCTGCCGAAGGCGGACGCCATGCTCGTCGCCCCGCTGTCCTGCACGAGCCTGAACAAGTGGGGGAACGGGATCGCGGACACCCTTGCGTTGGGCCTGGTGTCCGAAGGCGTGCACCTCGGGGTGCCGGTGGCGGCCATGCCGTACTTCAATCGCGCTCAAGCCGCACAGCCCGCCGTGGCCCGCAGCATCGCGGACCTGCGAGCGCAGGGCGTGCTGTACCTCGACGGGCCGGATGGGTACACGTCTCACCCGCCGAAGCAGGGGAACCCGAGGAGCTACCCGTGGCGTGCCGCTCTGGACGCGATGAAGCGGTGAAGGTACCGGCACCGATGATCGGGAGGGGATGACGTGACAGACGCACCGAAGCCGTTGTCGGGCGAGGAGATCGCGGAGCGGCTGGCCGCGTTGCCGAAGTGGACGCGGGACGGGGACACGATCCATCGCAGGGTAGATATCCGGTACCACGCGGGTGTCGCGATGATCGTGCACATCGCCGACCGGGAACGGCGCATCGGCCACCATGCGGACATCGACCTCAGGATCGACCACCTGCACATCGCCGTCACGACGCACGACGCCGACTACAAGCTGACCGAGGCCGACTTCGACCTCGCAGCCCGGATCGACGCCATCGCCGCAGCGCACCAGTCCACCCCACTCGACTGACCCCGACGGGCGGCATGGAGGCGCCGGGTACCAGGTACCGGGAAAACCGAGCCAGGCGCCTGTGGGATTGGCGCTGTCGAACCGTCAACATGCGGACATCGACTTGTGGAACAGGTCCAAGCCTCCCACCTTGCGGACCGAGTTCAGCCATGAGAAGGGACAGTCGAGGGGAAGGCGGCCTGAGATAATCGCTCCGTACAGACCTCTACCCACCACCTAAAAAGAATGCCCCTTGTAGGTGTTATGTCGGAATCCGTGAAAGTAAGTAAAACTGGCGCCCTGCCGCGATAAAGCCGCAGGTCACGAACTGTGGTCCCCGCGCGTGCGGGGGTGGTCCCGCGGCGATCAGCAGCCGGGCGATCTCGGGCGCGTGGTCCCCGCGCGTGCGGGGGTGGTCCCGGAGTTGACTTCGTCGACCACGTGGAGCGGCTGTGGTCCCCGCGCGTGCGGGGGTGGTCCCAGACCTGGACACACAGAGCCACCAGCGCACCGGTGGTCCCCGCGCGTGCGGGGGTGGTCCCTCCTCCTGGTGGCTGTACGACGGGCAGGACGGGTGGTCCCCGCGCGTGCGGGGGTGGTCCCGGCCTGCGGGCGCTGCTGAAGGAGATGGGGTTGTGGTCCCCGCGCGTGCGGGGGTGGTCCCTGGTGATGATCCCGCGGGAGAAGGCAAGGACCGTGGTCCCCGCGCGTGCGGGGGTGGTCCCACCGGCACAATCAAAGTCGCCAGCTTCCCCCGGTGGTCCCCGCGCGTGCGGGGGTGGTCCCCCATCGCGACCGCGTGTCCGGTACGTCATGGTGTGGTCCCCGCGCGTGCGGGGGTGGTCCCGAGGGCGCCGAGCTGCTGTCGGACTGTGCGGAGTGGTCCCCGCGCGTGCGGGGGTGGTCCCAGCCCACCCCGTTCCCGCAGTTCAGTCGCATGGTGGTCCCCGCGCGTGCGGGGGTGGTCCCTCTCCCGGCCCTTGGTCCGCGGCCTCCAGTGCGTGGTCCCCGCGCGTGCGGGGGTGGTCCCACCCGATCTGCCGTGATCACCGTCCCGGACGGGTGGTCCCCGCGCGTGCGGGGGTGGTCCCCCGGTCACCCGCGCCTGCAAGACCTGCGTGCAGTGGTCCCCGCGCGTGCGGGGGTGGTCCCACCCTCACGCTCCCCCGGGACGAGGTCAGGATGTGGTCCCCGCGCGTGCGGGGGTGGTCCCTCCCTGGCCCTGCCCAAGCGGAGCGAGCTCGCGTGGTCCCCGCGCGTGCGGGGGTGGTCCCGGGTCGAAGACGAACGAGGCTTGGGCGTGGACGTGGTCCCCGCGCGTGCGGGGGTGGTCCCCGGCCACACCGAGCAGTGGTGGGCCCACCTCGGTGGTCCCCCGCGCGTGCGGGGGTGGTCCCCCGTAGTAGGTGAGCTGCCGGCTGACACCGTGGTGGTCCCCGCGCGTGCGGGGGTGGTCCCTGGGGCCGCGCACGTTCTTGTCTCCGGCGAGTGTGGTCCCCGCGCGTGCGGGGGTGGTCCCGCGTCCACGACGTCCGGGTTGCGGTGGACGTGGTCCCCGCGCGTGCGGGGGTGGTCCCGAGGCAGTGCAGCCGTACCAGCGAATCGTTCAGTGGTCCCCGCGCGTGCGGGGGTGGTCCCTACCAGAATCCCCGACGGAGTTGGGCACATGCGTGGTCCCCGCGCATGCGGGGATTGTTCACCAGCCGTTCGGGCCCCGAGCCCCGGTGGGGATGTGCCAGACGCCGGAACTCTCGTCTGCCTCACGGCCATAACCGAATCTGCGGGCTTCCGAACGGACGATGCGCACCCAGGCGTCTCGGGCGACCTCGATCACCATGGCCATCAGGGCTTCCGCTCACCCGGATACGGTGTCGGCCGCACCGAAACGGGCAACGAGCACGGCCGATCATGAATACGGACCGTGATGCCGGGCCCGGTCGCACCGGGCACGTCGTACGCCCTCGACTCCCCGTATGTCATGAGCTGTTGACAGCGGTCGCACCTCACCGACGGGCCTCTCGCCACACCCGGACGAGCCGGACCGCGACCGGGCACGGTGCGCGTCGGCAGGCGGTGCACGCGCAGGTATGACCGAGGAGTACGCGGTACGCCCGGTCGCCGCGCAAGTGGGCGTACTTCGTCAGGGTGATCACTGGCCGTGGCCCTTCCAGCAGACGGGACAACAGCGGGGAAACCACAGAGCCGAGGTTCCGTGGGCATCCACCGGGCGGGGACCGAGGTCACGGGCCGTTCCGTTGACCAGCGCGACGGAGCACCAGACACAGTGGGTGCCGCGCTGCTGGGCAGTGGACAGGAGGGCCGGATCAGGCAGGCCGATCTCAGCAGTGGGCATCGTCGGCTCCAGTACTGACGAGGGAATCGCAGCCGCAGGAGATGCTCGGCCGCGTCCGGACCTGCCCTGACAGGGCAATGGCCCTGGTCTGCACGGAGTACCGGACCACAGCGCCACAGCGCCGGCGAGCGGCGTTGTGAAGACAGGCGATGCTCACCTGCCCTTCCCCGAGCATGGGGGTGGTCATGGGGCCCTCCTCTACCTGCATGATGCGGACAGACAGAGCTTGAGGCCTGGGCCGAGCCACAACTGCTACTGCTTGTAGCAGTTGGTCAGACAGCCCCGATCCAGTGCGCGAAGTGCGACAGGGCCTCCGCGTCGGCGCGATGAAAACGCCGCAGGCTGCCGGCGACTTCACGCGCCCACGGGTGCTCGCGCGTGTGCTGCGGAGCTGCTGCCCGCGCTGCTTTGAGACTCCCGAACGCGTCGGCCTGAAGCCCGGCCCACCCCTGCGCACGGGCCAGCTCGATGTAGAAACCGCTGCGGCGCTCGGCCGGCAGGCCGACAGGTGGCGTCCACTCCGTCGCTACGCGCAGAGCGCGGTCGACGTGGTCGCGCCCGAGGCCGACAGCGACGGACACCTCATGGATTCGGACCGAGTCGGGGCCGAACGCAGTGCCCAGGTAGATGCCTTCGCGCGCGACCTGATCACCGAGCTGCCGGGCGTGCTCCAGGTGGGTGTTGGCGGCATCTGCGTTTCCGTCGCGTCCGGCGATGACGGCGGCCCGCATGTGGAGGGCGCCGCGGGAAGCCGCTTCCGACCGGGACGACGGCGCGGGCGCCACGTCGATCGCCTGCTCCAGTGCGGCAAGGCCGGCGGCGTGGGACCGGGCCGTGAAGAAGACCTCGGTCCGTACGTATGCCGTGGCAGCCTGAACGAGAGGGTCCTCCGTACGGTCGGCTGCCCAGCGCATCAGGTCGATCAGCCGGGCAGAAAGGTCACGTGCCCCGTACTTGAAGGCAACCGCGTCGCCGACACGGGCGGCAGCGGCCAGCATCCGGGCAGCGGTCCGCTGTTCGGCACCGCGCGCGGCGTGGGCGTACCGGATGGCGTCGCCCAACAGGCTGGGGATCTCCGTGGCGATCCGCCCGTACTGGGCGCCGAGCCTCCAGACCACTGCCGTACTGATCGCGTTCGCCAGCTCGTCCGGCGTACGGGTGGGAGAGCCTTGTGGGATGTCGTACCCGGCGATCGTGGCCGACAGTTCCGGGAGGGCTTGGTGAACCCGCCGTTCAGTGCCCACATACCCCGTGCGCAGTTGGGTGGCGTCCACCGAGAGGGCGGCGGCGATCGCTTCGATCACCTCGTCGCTCGGCCGCCGTGCACCACGCTCGACAGCGCGGATGGTGGCGTAGGAGACGTGCGCGGCCGAGGCCAGACCGGTCTGGGTGAGGCGGCGCGCGCGTCGGCGTGCGGCGATTCGCTCACCGACCTCGCGCGGGGAGTCGGCGGACATGCTCCGACCGTACCCGCGCCGTCACGGGGCAGGTACGAAACCGGTTATTCGGCGACGATGTCGATCAGGTCCATGAGCGAATCAATCACCCAGTCCGCAGTCTCCCGAACTTGGGGATCGTCTGCCCACAGGTGCCCCCAGGGGCCGCGACGGAGGTGCGCCGTGCGAAGCCCTGCCCGTGCGGCCGGGACAGTGTCGTTCATCGGGTGGTCACCGACGTAGACGGTGTCCTGCGCCGGGGCGTGGGAGGCATCGAGGACCCGTGCGAAGAAATCGGGGGACGGTTTGGCACAGCCCCATTCCCCAGAGGTGGCGATGAAGTCGGCCGGCAGACCCATGCCGCGCAGCAGGTCACCGGCACGAATCGTCTGGTTGCCCGCGACGACGACCCGGACCCCCAACTCCTGCAGCGCGGTGAGTGCAGGGCGCACGTCCTCGTACAGGTCGGATTCATCGAGGTGCTCGCCACGGCCGGCGGCCTCTCGCGCGGCGTACTCGGCCGCAATGTCGATGCCGGGGCGCAGAAGGCGAAGGGCTTCCGCATTGTCGAGGCCCTGTGCGGTGACGGCGCCGACGAGCGCGGACAAGGTGTGTCCGGGTACGCCCAGCCAGTCCGCCCAGGAGGCCCAGTAGCGATCGTCGCGAACGAGCGTTTCACCGATGTCGAACACGATCGTCTTCACCCAGTGAGCTTACGGGCAGGGCCAACAACCAGAACTGGCGGGCCGCGTGTGCGTCGCACAACCCTGGGTTCAGACCTATCGGCTGCTACAGACCGAGTTCAGTCGTGAGAAAGAACCGTCGAGATGAAGGCGGCCTGAGACAATCGCTCTGCACAGATCTCCTATCTACTACCCAGACAGGATGCCCCTTGTAGGCGTTATGCCGGAATCTTTGGAAGTAAGTAAAAAGCGCACCCTGACGCGATAAAGCAGCAGGTCGCGAACTGTGGTCCCCGCGTGTGCGGGGGTGGCCCCAGGCGTCGGCGCATCCTCGCCTCCAGGAGCAGGTGGTCCCCGCGTGTGCGGGGGTGGCCCCACCGGGCCCGCGGCTGCTGCTTCTATCAGGACGTGGTCCCCGCGTGTGCGGGGGTGGCCCCGGGCCCGGCCACACGGTCGGGGTCTTCAGCATGTGGTCCCCGCGTGTGCGGGGGTGGCCCCCCGGCGTAGATGCTCATGACCGGCCCGGCCGTGTGGTCCCCGCGTGTGCGGGGGTGGCCCCTGGCTCAACGCCGGTGTCCCGGCCGCGACCGTGTGGTCCCCGCGTGTGCGGGGGTGGCCCGCAGTTCCCGGCCGCCGTAGAAGCGGCCGACCGGTGGTCCCCGCGTGTGCGGGGGTGGCCCCCGGTCGCCGGACGCGCTGGTCAGACGGCGGTTGTGGTCCCCGCGCGTGCGGGGGTGGTCCCTCCATCGGCGCGCACCACGCGTACCCGCCCGAGTGGTCCCCGCGCGTGCGGGGGTGGTCCCCATCCGAGGACAGTGGGCCCGGCGGCCGGGGCGTGGTCCCCGCGCGTGCGGGGGTGGTCCCGTGAACTGCGCCCACCCGATCCAGCCCACCGCGTGGTCCCCGCGCGTGCGGGGGTGGTCCCTGAAGGCGGTCACACGGCCGGAAGCTGCTCTCGTGGTCCCCGCGCGTGCGGGGGTGGTCCCTCGATCGGTGTCGTTGCGATCTCCCGGCCTGGGTGGTCCCCGCGCGTGCGGGGGTGGTCCCTTGGTTGAGGTTGACGCGGGCCCTCGGAGGGAGTGGTCCCCGCGCGTGCGGGGGTGGTCCCGGGGCCGACCGCGTGGCCGTCGCAGTCCTCGGGTGGTCCCCGCGCGTGCGGGGGTGGTCCCGTGTCGTGGTAGATGGTGACCAGGTCACCGGCGTGGTCCCCGCGCGTGCGGGGGTGGTCCCCCGCTCACGTGCTGAAGGAAATCGGCCCATTCGGTGGTCCCCGCGCGTGCGGGGGTGGTCCCCCAGGGTTCTCCTGCGTCATCGGATACGACGGGTGGTCCCCGCGCGTGCGGGGGTGGTCCCCGGCGCACGACCAGCGGCTCGGCGCCGGTCTCGTGGTCCCCGCGCGTGCGGGGGTGGTCCCGCGGCGAGGACTTCACCGACCAGGAGGTGGGTCGTGGTCCCCGCGCGTGCGCCGCGTGCCGAGTCCCCGGCGAGTGGTCCCCGCGCGTGCGGGGGTGGTCCCAGCTCGGTCAGGGGGTTGATGGCATCACGGATGTGGTCCCCGCGTGTGCGGGGGTGGCCCCTCCGGCAGCGATGCCACGGCGTACGCCCTGCGGTGGTCCCCGCGTGTGCGGGGGTGGTCCCACGATCGGCACCGCCGCGTGGTCCCCGCGCGTGCGGGGGTGGTCCCGGCGCGTACTCCGCGGCCTTGAGGGTCATCAGGTGGTCCCCGCGCACGCGGGGGTGGTCCCGTAGGTGTGCTCGACGCGGAGGCGCACCGGGTGTGGGCCCCGCGTACGTGGGGCCCGTAACGACAAAAGCCTCAGTCCGGCAGCAAATGCCCCCGGCGGGAGAGGAGGAAGCGTTTGAAGGCGGCCACCGGTGGGGTGTCGGGGTGGCCGTCGAGCCAGGCGACGCCGATTTCGCGGGCGGCTCTCGGGGCCGTGACCGTCAGTTCGACGACTCCGGGGCGGGCCACCGCCGGAGGGGGGAGGAGGGCCACGCCCAGGCCGGCGGCGACCAGGCCGCGGAGGGTTTCCGCCTCCTCGCCCTCGAAGGCCACCCGGGGGGTGAAGCCCGCCTCGGCGCACAGGTCGTCGGTGATCCGGCGCAGGCCGTAGCCCGGTTCCAGGGTGACGAACTTTTCGTCGGCGGCCTCCGCGAGGCGGATGCGGCGGCGGCCGGCGAGGCGGTGGTCCTCGGGGACGACCAGGCGCAGGCGCTGTTCGTCCAGGCGGCGGGCGACCAGGTCGGGGGCGTCCGGGACGGGGGAGGTGAGGCAGAGGTCGAGGCCGCCGGCCCGGAGGCGTTCGATCATCGCCTCGCCGTAGTTCTGCACGAGCTGGAAGCGGACACCGGGGTGGTCGGCGCGGAAGGCGCGGATGAGGGCGGGGACGGTCTCCGAACCCATCGTGTGCAGGAAGCCGAAGGCGACCTTCCCGGTGGCCGGGTCGGCGTCGGCCCGTACCGAGTCGGCGGCCTTCTCCACCTCGGCCAGGGCCCGCTCGGCGGAGCCGAGGAAGGTGCGGCCCGCCGGGGTGAGCGAGACCGTACGGCCCTTGCGGGCGAACAGGGCGACGCCCAGGTCCTGTTCGAGCCTGACCATCGCCCGCGACAGCGTCGACTGCGGGACGCCGAGCTCCTGCGCGGCGCGCGTGACGTGTTCGTGGCGGGCCACCGCCGCGAAGTGGGCCAGGCGCGGTGCGAGCACGGCGCGGATGTCTTCTTCGTAACTGCCCGGTGACAGCCGAGGCTGTGAGCTGCGTTCATGCGCCATGGGATTGATTATCGCCACTTCGTGCATTGGACGCATGAAACGGAGGGGCCTACTTTCGAAGCATGCCTCCTGCCAGTACCGGGGCGTCCACGCTCGTCGTGGCCGCCTCGTCCCAGCCGTCCCCCGTCGCCGCCTCCCCCGCGCCCGCCGCCACCGCCGCGCCGGACCGCCTCGAACCCGGCCGCCCCGGCTACCGCCGGATGAGCTTCGCGCTCTTCGCCGCAGGCGTCGCGACCTTCGCACTCCTCTACTCCACCCAGGCCCTGCTGCCCGCCGTCTCCGCCTCCCTCGGCGCCACGGCCGGCCAGGCCAGCTGGACGGTCTCCGCCGCGACGGGTGCGCTGGCACTGTGCGTACTGCCGATGAGCGCGCTCTCCGAGCGGTTCGGACGGCGGCAGATGATGACCGCGTCGCTGACGGTCGCCGTACTGGTCGGGCTGCTCGTCCCCTTCGCCCCCTCGCTGGGCTGGCTGATCGCGCTGCGCGCCGTCCAGGGCGCGGCACTGGCCGGACTGCCCGCCTCCGCGATGGCGTACCTGGCGGAGGAGGTACGGCCGAAGGCGCTGGTCGCCGCGATCGGACTGTTCGTGGCCGGCAACAGCATCGGCGGCATGAGCGGCCGCATCGTCACCGGCTGGATCGCCCAGCTGTGGGGCTGGCGGGCGGCGCTCGGCGCGGTCGGACTGATGGCCCTGGCCTGCGCGGTCGTCTTCCACTTCATGATCCCCAGGGCCCGGCACTTCACCCCGGGAACGCTGAACCCGAAGGCCCTCGCCAGGACCGTGGGCGACCACCTCTCCGACCCGCTGCTGCGCCGGCTGTACGCGATCGGCGCGCTGTTCATGACGGTGTTCGGCGCGGTCTACACGGTGATCGGCTACCGGCTGGTGGAGGCGCCGTTCAACCTCCCGCAGGGGGTCGTCGGCTCGATCTTCCTGGTCTACCTCGTCGGTACGGTCTCCTCCGCCGCGGCAGGCAAGCTGGTCGCCCGGCTCGGCCGCCGGGGTGCGCTGTACCTGGCCGTCTCCACCACCGCCGCCGGGCTGCTCCTCTCCCTCTCCGACCGGCTGGCCGCCGTGCTCCTCGGCCTGGTCCTGATCACGGCGGGCTTCTTCGCCGGGCACGCGGTCGCCTCCTCGTCCGTCAGCCGTACGGCCACGAAGGGCCGCGCCCAGGCGTCGGCGCTCTACCAGTCCGCGTACTACCTGGGCTCCAGCGCGGGCGGCACGCTCGGCGCGGTCGCCTTCCACGCGGGCGGCTGGACCGGGACCGTGGCGCTGGGCCTGTTCGCGGTACTCGGCGTCGTGTCGATCACGCTGTACGGCTCGCGGGCCGCCCGCGCCGAACGGCTCCGGACCTCGCCGGTGGCGGCCGCACGGGCCTGAGGCCGGGCACGCCCTCCGGCGCCCGCCCCGGGCGGCACCCGGCACCCGGTGCCCGGCGCCCGTGCAGAACTGAGACATTCGGCGCACAACCATCGACTCCCCGACGCGCGTCTAGCAGGCGGAATCACCTCACGGCGCGCGAAGGGGAGTTGGCGTACATGGGAGTCGCGGGGAACATACGGAGAACACGGCTGCGGCGCGGCATCGCGCTGACGGTCGCGGGGCTGGCCTCGGTGCCCGCCCTGGTCATCGGTACCGGCGGGTCGGCGCAGGCGGCGTCCTGCACGAAGTCCACCGGGCCGTACCAGAAGCAGGTCGAGAAGTACCTGCACCGGCCGGTCGACGGCAAGCAGTCGTCCGCCGACTGCAAGGCGATCCGGTCGTTCCAGAGCACGTACGGGGTCACCCCCACCATCGGGTACGCGGGTCCGGTCACCTGGCGCACGATGAAGACGCTCACGGCCCAGAAGGCGGCCGGCAAGAACCCGAACAAGGACAAGAAGTGCCCCACCAACAAGGGGCGCATCGCGTGTGTCGACCTGACCCGGCAGCTGAGCTGGATCCAGGACGGCAGCAAGCTGAAGTTCGGTCCCGTACCGGTCCGGACCGGCCGCAACGGGTACGAGACCCGCACCGGGTCGAAGAAGATCTACTGGCGGAACATCGACCACGTCTCGTCGATCTACCACGTGGCCATGCCGTACGCCCAGTTCTTCGACGGCGGGCAGGCGTTCCACTCGGTGGGCGTGAAGATGTGGAACCCGCCGGGTTCGCACGGCTGCGTCAACATGCGCTCCGCCGACGCGAAGTCGTACTGGAAGCTGCTGAGGAACGGCGACGACGTCTACGTGTACGGGCGCAAGCCCGGCACCTGATCCGGCCCGGCCGACCGGGCCCCGGCGCCGTCCCGGGGCCGGCCGGAGCCCGGTCGGAACTCGATCGGGCCTGGTCGGAGCCCCGGCGGGGCTTGTTCGGAACCCGGCCGGGGCCTGGTCGGAACTCGGCCGGAACTCGCCCCGAACGTGACTGGAACACGGCTGGGGCAAGGACGGCTTCGGCGCTTTCCGTCCCTGTTGTCAGTGGCCTGCTGTAGCTTCCGAAGTGCCGAAGTGGGCGGTGGCACAGCGCAACAGGGGTGGAGCGATGAGTGATATGACGGCGACGACGGACATCGACAGCCGTCTGGAGGGACACCGGGTCGAGCTGACCGGCTACTGCTACCGGATGCTCGGCTCGGCCTTCGAGGCGGAGGACGCCGTACAGGACACGCTGGTGCGTGCCTGGCGGAACTTCGAGAAGTTCGAGGGGCGCTCCTCGCTGCGGTCCTGGCTGTACCGCATCGCCACCAACGTCTGTCTGGACATGCTGAACGCGGGCAACAAGCGGGCCCGTCCCGTCGACCTGACGGGGCCCACGCCGCTCGCCCAGGCGGCGCTCAACCCGCTGCCGGAGAACACCTGGCTGGAGCCGATGCCGGACGGCCGCATCCTGCCGACGGTGGCCGACCCGGCGGAGGCCGCCGTGGCGCGGGAGTCGGTGCGGCTCGCGTTCGTCGCCGCGCTCCAGCACCTGCCGCCCAAGCAGCGGGCCGTGCTGATCCTGCGCGAGGTGCTGGCCTGGAAGGCGAGCGAGGTGGCCGAGCTGCTGGACACCTCGGTCGCCTCCGTCAACAGCGCCCTCCAGCGGGCCCGGGCCACCCTCACGGAGCACGAGGGCAAGCCCGTGGACACCGCGAATCCGCTCGACGAGGAGCAGCGCAAGCTCCTGGAACGGTACGTGGCGGCCTTCGAGGGGTACGACATGGCGGCGCTGACCGCGCTGCTCCACGAGGACGCCGTGATGACCATGCCGCCGTTCGACCTCTGGCTCCAGGGGCACGACGACATCACCGGCTTCATGCTCTCCATCGGCGCGGGCTGCGCGGGCTCCCGCCTGGTGCCGACGTTCGCCAACGGCACCCCGGCGTTCGCCCACTACAAGCCGAATCCGGAAGGCCCCGGCTTCGTGCCGTGGGCGGTGCAGGTCATCGACATCTCGGACGGCGCCATCACGGGGATGCACTGCTTCCTGGACACGCCGCGCTGGTTCCCGCTCTTCGGGCTGCCGGACCACCTCGACGACGACGCGACGGCATGAGGCCGGGCCGGTGAGACGCGGAATACGGAACGGGCTGGTGGCCGGCTGGGTGGTGCTGGCGGCCGGTGGCTGGGGGGTGACCCGGTGGATGGGTGAGCCCTCCGCCACCGGCGGCCCGGCCCCGGTGGCGCCGCCGTCCTCCGGCGCGGAACCGGGGCCGCAGCCCGAATCCTCCTGCGAGGATTTCATGGCGGAGCCCGCGCGCCCCACCGCCTTCCCGGACTCGTCCGGCGTTCCACCGAAGGTCGTGGCCGACGGGAGCGCCTCCGCCCGTGTGGTGCTCTGCGACTCGGCCCGGATCACCTCGTCCGGGGACGCGGAGGACTGAGCCGGGCGGGCGCGGGGGCGGAATGGACGGGGCGGGATTCGGCAGGGGGCGACCGGGGAGACGGGGGCGGTCAGCCCACGGTCTCCCCCGCTCCCGTCCCGCAGCCCGCGTCCCTCACGCCCATTGCGTCGGCCGCGCCCGTAACGCTCGCGACGCCCATCACCTCGGCCAGTCCCACCAGGTCCAGCAGGCTCCGCAGTTCCGGGGACGCGTTGCGCAGCCGTAGTCTTCGGCCGCCCGCCCGGCGTGCGACGACCACCAGCCGCGCTATCGCCTCGACCAGTGCCAGGTCCGCCCGTACGACCCCGCCCACGTCGCAGTCCACCCCGGCGGCCGGGTCGCGGGCGGCGCCGTCGGGGCCGTGCAGCAGCGCCTCCAGCTCGGCACAGAGTCCCGGCACCGCGTCCCTGGTGACGCGGCCGGTGACGACGAGAACGATCGGGGTCATGGCTTCCACATCAGGAGAGACCGACGCGGCGGCCGAAACTCATCGCTGCCCGGTCCGGCACTTCCCCACAGTCGTCCCCGGCGGCCCCACCGTTCCGCGCCGAGCCGTTCCGCGCCGCCCCGGACCGTGCCGCGCCGTTCCGAGCCGTCCCTCACCGCCCCGGACCGTTCCGCCCCGGACCGTTCCGCACCGTCCCGGACCGGTGATCTTCAGTCAACTCCGGTGATCTGTGCGCCTCCTGTGAACCCGTCTGCCCAATTCCCCCTCTAGGTACGTGAACCGGTCGGCACCGGCGTCGCCGTCGTGCCGACTGACCAGTGGCCCTCGGGGCCGCCTGATTCTCCAGGGGGAGAGTTGCGCAGACACGTGAAGAACGCGTGTGTTTCGACCGTCGCCGTGGCAGCCGCCGTGGCGCTCGCGGCCGGGATGACCAGCCCGGCCGCCGCACAGCCCGACACCACCGGGCCGACCGGCACCAAGTCCCTGACCCAGCACCGGCTGACGCTGATCACCGGTGACCTCGTCACGGTGGACGCCAAGGGCCGGGTCGTCGGCTTCCGCGCCGCGAAGGGGCGCGAGCACATACCCGTGCAGCGCCAGATACGCGACGGGCACACGCTGCTCGTCCCGGCCGACGCGCACCGGCTGATCAGCTCCGGGAAGCTGGACCGCCGGCTGTTCGACATCACCGAGCTGAGCCGGGCGGAGAACCGCCGGGCCCAGAAGGCGGGCCTGAAGCTGATCGTCTCCTACCGGGGTGCGAAGGCCGCCACCGCGAAGGCCGAGGTCCGCGACGCCGGTTCCACCCGGGTCGCCCGGACCCTGAAGACGCTGAACGCCGAGTCGGTGATCACCCCGCAGCGCGACGCCGGGGACATCTGGCAGGCGCTGACCAGCAAGACCCCGCGCAGCGCCCAGCTCACCACCGCCGCCGGGATCGACCGGGTCTGGCTGGACGGCGTGCGCAGGGCGAGCCTCGACAAGAGCGTCCCGCAGATCGGCACCCCGGCCGCGTGGAAGGCCGGTTACACCGGCAAGGGCGTCAAGATCGCCGTCCTGGACACCGGAGTGGACGCCACCCACCCCGACCTCAAGGGCCAGATCCTCGAAACGAAGAACTTCACCACCTCCCCGGACGCCAAGGACCGGGTCGGCCACGGCACCCACGTCTCGTCGATCGCGGCCGGTACGGGTGCCAAGTCGGGCGGCAAGTTCAAGGGCGTGGCGCCGGACGCCAAGCTCCTGGAGGGCAAGGTCCTCGACGACGACGGCTTCGGCGACGACTCCGAGATCCTGGCCGGGATGGAGTGGGCGGTCGCGCAGGGCGCCGACATCATCAACCTGAGCCTCGGCGGCGGTGACACCCCCGAGGTCGACCCGCTGGAGGCGGCGGTCGACAAGCTGTCCGCCGACAAGGGCGTCCTGTTCGCCATCGCGGCGGGCAACGAGGGCCCCGGCGCCGGCACCGTCGGTTCCCCCGGCAGCGCGGACGCCGCGCTGACCGTCGGCGCCGTCGACGACAAGGACGGCCTGGCGGAGTTCTCCAGCCGCGGCCCGCGCATCGGCGACAGCGCGATCAAGCCCGACGTCACCGCCCCCGGCGTGGACATCACGGCCGCCGCCGCCCCCGGTTCCGCCATCGACCAGGAGGTCGGGCAGAACCCGCCGGGCTACCTGACGATCTCCGGCACGTCGATGGCGACCCCGCACGTCGCGGGCGCCGCCGCGCTCCTCAAGCAGCAGCACCCGGAGTGGAAGTACGCCGAGCTCAAGGGCGCGCTCACCGCCTCGACGAAGCCGGGCGCGTACACCCCGTTCGAGCAGGGCACGGGCCGGATCGCCGTCGACCGGGCGATCGCCCAGACCGTCGTCGCCGAACCGGTCTCGCTGGGCTTCGGCCTCCAGCAGTGGCCGCACACCGACGACACCCCGGTCACCAAGAAGCTGACGTACCGCAACCTCGGCACCGATGACGTCACCCTCGACCTCGCGGTCACCGCGACCGGGCCGAAGGGCAAGCCCGCCCCGGCCGGCTTCTTCACCCTCGGCGCCGACAAGGTCACCGTCCCCGCGGGCGGTACCGCCGACGTGCCGCTGACCGTGAACACCAAGCTCGGCGGCACCGCCGACGGTGTCTACTCCGCGTACGTCGTCGGGACCGGCGGCGGCCAGAGCGTCCGCACGGCGGCCGCGGTCGAGCGCGAGATCGAGTCGTACGACGTCACCGTCAGGACCATCGGGCGCGACGGCAAGCCGGCCCAGTTCGTGGAGACCGACTTCTTCGGCCTCTCGGGAACGGCGCTCGGCCAGTGGCTCTCCCCGACGAACACCGACGGCACGGCCAAGGTCCGTCTCCCCAAGGGTGGTTACACCCTGAACGGGGCCGTCACCGTCGACCCCGACGACTACGCCAAGGGCACCGACTGGCTGTCCCAGCCGAAGCTGGACGTCACCAAGAACCTCACCGTGACGCTCGACGCGCGCAAGGCGAAGCCGGTGAACATCACCCTGCCCGCCACCGGGACGAAGTCCCTGCTGGCCGCGCCCGACCTCCAGTTCGCGACCGAGGAGGGCGACTACACCTACGGCTGGATCCTCGACACCTACAAGAACTTCAACACCGCGCACTTCGGCCCGAAGGTGACCGACGGCTCGCTCTCCCAGCACTGGCTCGGCAGCTGGGCCAAGGGTGCCTCCACCCGGTACGACATCGCGGCCGGCGGCCCGGCGACGCAGGCGTCCACCGGTTACCAGCGGAAGTACACCGCCGCCCAGCTGGCCAAGGTCGGCCTCACCCTCGGCTCGCCCGCCAAGGGCAAGACCGGTGAGGTCTCCGCGTGGGCCGCGCTGCCCGGCGCGGGCAGCGTCTGGGCGAGCTGGACCATCCACAAGATCCCCGGCAACGTCACCACCTACGTCTCCACCGCCGACAAGGTGAAGTGGGGCTTCGAGTTCAACCAGGACGGCGGGCTCGACGAGGACGGCTACCCGGTGACCGAGGCGCAGTACTCCCTCGGCGACCCGCAGACCTTCAAGGCGGGCAAGTCCTACACGAAGAAGGTCAACACCGCGGTGTTCGGCCCTGCGGTCACCTCCGAGTACGGCATCATCCGGGACGGCAACGACCTCGTCGGCGCACTGCCGATGGTGGCCGACGGAAGCGGCAACCTCGGTGATTCCGCCTACAGTTCGGCCAAGACGGTCCTGTACCGCAACGGCAAGAAGCTCGCCCAGAACGAGGACTCGCTGACGGGGGGCACCCCCTTCGCCGTGCCGTCCGCCGCCGCCGACTACCGGCTGACGACCTCGCTGCGGCGCAGCGCCGCGCTCTCCCCGGTCTCCACCCGGATCGACGCGAGCTGGACCTTCCGCTCCAAGCGGACCTCGGCCCCGACCATGCTGCCGGTCTCCACGGTGCGGTTCACTCCCAACGTCACCTCCGACAGCCGGGTCACGGCCGGCCGGACCGCTTCGGTGCCCGTGACGGTGCAGGGCGCCGCCGCCGGCAAGAACCTCAAGTCGCTGACGGTGTACGTCAGTTACGACGGCGGCAAGACGTGGAAGAAGTCCGCGGTGAAGAAGGGCAAGCTCTCCGTGAAGAACCCGGCCAAGGGGAAGTCCATCTCCTACCGGGCCGATGTCACGGACAAGAAGGGCAACAAGTCGTCGGTGTCGATCTACCACGCCTACTTCGGCAAGTGACCGATCCCGGGCGGTGAGCCGACAGGCCCCCGCCCGTGCACGACAACGGCCCGCCGGGACGGATTCCTCCGCCCCGGCGGGCCGTTCGCGTTCCCCTGTCGCCTCGGCAGCACTCCTCAACTCACCGGGAACACCCCGGTGTCCAGGACGAGCCCGAACGGCTCGGGCAGCGTGAGCTTCTCCCCGCACTCGACCGTGTCCAGCACCCGGTAGGTGCCGCCGTCGGGTTCCCCGTACAGCGTGGCGGTGGGGCGGCCCGAGTGCCACGGGTCGAGCAGCAGGAACAGCCCGACACCGGCCTTCGCGCAGCCGCGCACCTTGCCGATGCGGTCGTGGTTGGCATTGGCCTTCGAGGTGATCTCGACGACGAGGCGGGCCTCTTCGGCCGGAATGCGGTTGCCCGGTCCGGTCGCCATGACACGCGGTACGACGACGAGGTCGGGGATGTAGAGCCCGGCCCGGCCCGGTACCGAGACCCCGAGGGTCTGGTAGATCCCCCAGTCCTCCGGAATGACACTGTAGAGCTTGCGCTGCAGCAGCTCCGCGGTGGTGTTGTGGTCCTTGGACGGCGGTGGCGACACGGTGACGATCCCCTCGATGATCTCCACCTTGCAGCCCTCGGGCGCGTCCGTCTCCTCCCAGATCCGGACGAGGTCGTCCCATTCCCGGTCGTGGCCCGGAGCGGGGTCGCCGGTGGGTGCGCCCATGGCGGTTTCCTCCTGTCGGTGCGTCGCCTCTTGTCGGTGCGTCACCGAGTCCAGCATGCCGAACGGGACCGGCGGTGGTCCACCGGTCCCGTTCACCCGTATGGGAAAACCGCAGGTCAGGCGATACGTTCCCGCACCACGGGGGTGGCGGTGAAGGCCGTGCCCGCCGGGGCGATGTCGTACGCGTCGGGCAGGGCCTTCAGCGCGTAGTCGAACTTCTCCGGCGTGTCGGTGTGCAGCGTCAGCAGCGGCTGGCCGGCCGTGACCGTGTCGCCAGGCTTGGCGTGCAGCTCGACGCCCGCGCCCGCCTGCACCGGGTCCTCCTTGCGGGCCCGGCCCGCGCCCAGGCGCCAGGCGGCGACGCCGATGTCGTAGGCGTCCAGGCGGGTCAGCACGCCGGTGGACGGGGCCGTGACCACGTGCTGCTCGCGGGCGACCGGGAGGGTTGCGTCCGGGTCGCCGCCCTGGGCGGAGATCATGCGGCGCCAGACGTCCATCGCGGAGCCGTCGGCGAGGGCCTTCTCCGGGTCGGCGTCCTTGAGGCCCGCCGCGTCCAGCATCTCGCGGGCCAGGGCGAGGGTGAGGTCGACGACGTCCTTCGGGCCGCCGCCGGCCAGCACCTCGACGGACTCGCGCACCTCCAGGGCGTTGCCCGCGGTCAGGCCGAGCGGGGTGGCCATGTCGGTGAGCAGGGCAACCGTGCGCACGCCGCTGTCGGTGCCCAGCGCGACCATGGTGGAAGCCAGCTCGCGGGCGTCCTCGATGGTCTTCATGAAGGCGCCGGAGCCGACCTTGACGTCCAGGACGAGCGCGCCGGTGCCCTCGGCGATCTTCTTGGACATGATCGAGCTGGCGATCAGCGGGATGGCCTCGACGGTGCCGGTGACGTCGCGGAGCGCGTACAGCTTCTTGTCGGCGGGGGCCAGGCCGTCACCGGCGGCGCAGATGACCGCGCCGGTGGTGTCCAGGACGTTCAGCATCTCCTCGTTGGACAGGTGCGCGCGCCAGCCGGGGATGGACTCCAGCTTGTCCAGCGTGCCGCCGGTGTGGCCGAGGCCCCGGCCGCTGAGCTGCGGCACGGCGGCGCCGCAGGCGGCGACCAGCGGGGCGAGCGGCAGGGTGATCTTGTCGCCGACGCCGCCGGTGGAGTGCTTGTCGGTGGTGGGCCGGGAGAGCGAGGCGAAGTCCATCCGCTCGCCGGAGGCGATCATCGCGGCGGTCCAGCGGGCGATCTCGGTGCGGTTCATGCCGTTCAGCAGGATCGCCATGGCCAGCGCGGACATCTGCTCGTCGGCGACCTCACCGCGGGTGTACGCGTCGATGACCCAGTCGATCTGTTCGGGGGTCAGCTCGCCTCGGTCCCGCTTGGTGCGGATGACGGAGATGGCGTCCATGTGCTGGGAGTCCTTCCGGCCGGTACGTACGTGTGTGCGTGCGGTACGCGAGAGTCCCGAATGACTCTACGCGCATAGAGGGTGGAGATGGGAGTGGCCCTCCCGACGCGCGGGAGGGCCACGGTGGTCGCGGTGCGGGCGTCCGCCGCCCCGGGTGCCCCGGTTACTTCAGGTGCCCCGGGCCGAACGCCTGCGGCAGCATCTCGTCGAGCGTGCGCAGCCCGTCCGGCGTCTCCAGGATCAGTTCCGGGCCGCCGAACTCGTACAGCAGCTGCCGGCACCTGCCGCACGGCACCAGGATCTCGCCGGCCCCGTCCACGCAGGTGAAGTGGGTCAGCCGGCCGCCACCGGTGGCGTGCAGCGCGGAGACCAGGCCGCACTCGGCACACAGCCCGATCCCGTACGAGGCGTTCTCGACGTTGCAGCCGGAGACCGTGCGGCCGTCGTCGACCCGGGCCGCGGCGCCGACCGGGTAGTGCGAGTACGGCACGTACGCATGTGTCATGGCGGCCCGTGCGGCGCCGCGCAGCGCCGCCCAGTCGACCTCCGCGGCGGCCGTCACTTGCCCTGGCCCTTCCGGTAGACGAGACCGTCCGCCTTGGGCATGCGCAGCCGTTGCGCGGAGAGCGAGAGGACCAGCAGCGTCGTGACGTAGGGGGCCGCGTCGACGAACTGGCTCGGCACCTGGTCGGTCAGCGCGTACCAGGTGAAGAGCAGCCCGGAAACCGCTGCCGAGACCACCGCCGCCACGTACTTCTTCCGGTACAGCTGCCAGATCAGCACGGCCACCAGCAGGATCGCGAGCAGCAGGAGCATCGCGTGCACGTTCTCGGCGCCGCCGCGCAGCTTGAGGCTGTCGGTGAAGCCGAACAGGCCCGCGCCGAGCGCCATCCCGCCCGGCATCCAGTTGCCGAAGATCATCGCGGCGAGACCGATGTAGCCGCGGCCGCCGGTCTGGCTCTCCTGGTAGATGCCGGTGGAGACGATCGCCAGGAAGGCGCCGGCGAGACCGGCGAGACCGCCGGAGATGACGACGGCGATGTACTTGTACTTGTAGACGTTGACGCCGAGCGACTCGGCGGCGACCGGGCTCTCGCCGCAGGAACGCAGCCGCAGCCCGAACGAGGTGCGCCACAGCACCCACCAGGTGCCGGGGATCAGCAGCAGCGCGACGACGGTCAGCCAGGACAGGTTGGTGACCAGGCCGCCGACGACCCCGGCGATGTCCGAGACGAGGAACCAGTGCTTCTGCTGGATGTCCAGGAGCCAGTCCGACAGTCCGGGGATGGTGATGCGGTCGATCGCCTCGATCCGCGGGGACTGCTTGGACGAGCCGCCCTCGACGCCGTCGAAGGCGTAGTTGGAGAGGTAGCGGGTCGCGCCGACCGCGAGGATGTTGATGGCCACACCGGAGACGATGTGGTTCACCCCGAAGGTGACGGTGATGATCGCGTGCAGCAGGCCGCCGAGGGCACCGCCGATGATGCCGAACAGGACGCCCACCCACGGGCCCCACTGGAACCCGGCCCAGGCACCGAACCAGGTGCCCAGGATCATCATGCCTTCGAGACCGATGTTGACGACGCCCGCCCGCTCGGCCCACAGACCGCCGAGTCCGGCGAGGCCGATCGGGACCGCCAGTTCGAGCGCGCCCGCGACCTGTCCGACGGACGTCACGTCGTTGGCGCCGCTGATCAGGCGGACGAGTGAGACCAGTGCGAGACCGCCCGCGATGATCAGCAGGATGACGGGCAGGGTGAGCTTGCGGCGGCCGCCGCCCTTCTTGGGGGCGACGCTCGCGGCGGAAACCTGGGTTGCGCTCACAGTGCGGCCTCCTTCTCGGTCTTGAGGGCATGGCCGGCGGCGAGTTCCTCGCCGACCTTCTGCTGCTGGCGGCGGGTTCCGTAACGGCGCACGAGTTCGTAGCTGACGACGACCGAGATCACGATCAGCCCCTGCATGATCGTGGCGATCTCCTTCTCGTACCCGAACTGGTCGAGCGAGGCGGACGCCTTGTCCAGGAAGGCGATCAGCAGGGCGCTGAAGGCGATGCCGACCGGGTTGTTCCGGCCGAGCAGGGCGATGGTGATGCCGGTGAAGCCGATCCCGGTCGGGAAGTCGAGGCTGTAGGTGTGCGAGTCGCCCAGGAGCGTCGGCATGCCCGCGAGACCGGCGACGGCGCCGGAGATCAGCATCGAGGTGAGGATCATCTTCTTGGCGTCCACGCCGGATGCCTGGGCGGCGCTCTCGCTCTCACCCGTGGCCCGCAGGTCGAAGCCGAAGCGGGTGCGGTTCAGGACGAACCAGTAGATGATGCCGCAGGCGGCCGCGACGAAGGTGAATCCGTAGATCTCCCCCGCCTCCGCGCCCATGGACAGACCGGGGAACCAGGCGGACTCCGGGAGGTCGCCGGTGGTCAGGTTGTTGGAGCCGGCGGGCTGCACACCGAAGTTCTTCGGCAGGATCAGCCAGGCGATCAGCGCGGTCGCGATGGAGTTGAGCATGATCGTCGAGACGACCTCGCTCACTCCCCGGGTGGTCTTGAGGAAGCCGGCGATGCCCGCCCAGAAGGCGCCGACCAGCATCGCGACGATCACGATCAGCGCGATCTGCAGCGGTCCGGGCAGGTCGACGCTCGCGCCGACCAGCGCGGCCATCATCGCGGCGAGCCGGTACTGACCGTCGACGCCGATGTTGAAGAGGTTCATCCGGAAGCCGACGGCGACCGCGAGGGCGGCGAGGTAGTACGTACCCGCCTGGTTGATGATCAGGACCTGCACGTCGACGTACGCCGCCGAGTCGAGCATCAGCCGGTACGGCTCGAACGGGTTCTTGCCCGAGGCGAGCAGCACCACGGTGGTGAGCACGAAGGCGACGACCAGGGCGAGAACGGGGCCGGCGAAGCCCAGGATCAGCCGGTCCTTGTCGAATTTCTTCATCGGTCCTCGTCCTCCGGTGCTGCCTCGAGATGACCGGTGGCGGCGCCGGTCATGGCCGAGCCCAGTTCCTCCGGGGTGATGGTGCCGGGGTCGGCGTCGGCGACCAGCCGACCGCGGTACATGACGCGCAGGGTGTCGGAGAGCCCGATCAGCTCGTCCAGGTCCGCCGAGATGAGCAGGACGGCGAGGCCCTCGCGGCGCGCCTCCCGGATCTGGTCCCAGATCTGCGCCTGCGCGCCGACGTCCACGCCGCGGGTGGGGTGGGCGGCGATCAGGAGCTTGGGATCGTGGCTCATCTCCCGGCCGACGATCAGCTTCTGCTGGTTGCCGCCGGAGAGGGAGGCCGCGGTGACCTCGATGCCGGGGGTGCGGACGTCGTACTCGCGCACGATCCGCTCGGTGTCGGCGCGGGCCGCCTTGATGTCCAGCAGTCCGTGCCGGCTGTTGGGCCGTTCGGTGACGTGGCCGAGGATACGGTTCTCCCAGAGGGGCGCCTCCAGCAGCATGCCGTGCCGGTGGCGGTCCTCCGGGATGTAGCCGATGCCGCTCTCGCGCCGCTTGCGCGTGGGGATGTGGGAGATGTCCTGGCCGTCGAGGGTGATCACACCGCCGTCGGGGTTCCGCATGCCGATCAGTGCCTCGATCAGCTCGGTCTGGCCGTTGCCCTCCACCCCGGCGATGCCCAGGACCTCGCCCTTGTGGATGGTGAGGTCGATGCCGGCCAGCACGTCGCGCACCGCGCCGTCCGGGTCGGTCACGGTGAGCGCGAGGTCCTCGACGCGCAGCATCGCGACGTCCGTCACCGTGGACTCACGGGTCTCGGGAGAGGGCAGCTCGCTGCCGACCATCAGCTCGGCGAGCTGCTTGGTCGTGGTGGTGGCCGGGTCCGCGGTGCCGACCGTCGTGCCGCGGCGGATCACCGTGATGTCGTCGGCGACCGACAGGACCTCGCCCAGCTTGTGCGAGATGAAGATGACGGTCAGGCCCTCGGCCTTGAGCTCGCGCAGGTTGTCGAAGAGCGCGTCGACCTCCTGCGGCACGAGCACGGCGGTCGGCTCGTCCAGGATCAGGATGCGCGCGCCGCGGTAGAGGACCTTGAGGATCTCCACGCGCTGGCGGTCGGCGACGCCGAGGTCCTCGACGAGGGCGTCGGGGCGGACCCCCAGACCGTACGCGTCCGAGATCTCCAGGATCTTCTTGCGGGCCGCGGAACCGATGCCGTGCAGCTTCTCGCCGCCGAGAACCACGTTCTCCAGGACGGTGAAGTTGTCGGCGAGCATGAAGTGCTGGTGCACCATGCCGATGCCGCAGCCGATGGCATCGGCCGGGCTGCCGAACGTCACCTCGGTCCCGTCGACCGTGATGGTGCCCTCGTCCGGCTTCTGCATGCCGTAGAGGATCTTCATCAGGGTGGACTTGCCGGCACCGTTCTCACCGACGAGGGCGTGAACCGTGCCCTTGCGGATGGTGATGTCGATGTCCCGGTTGGCGACGACACCCGGGAAGCGTTTGGTGATGCCGTGCAGTTCTACGGCGGGGGGGCTGGACGCGTTGATGACGCACTCTCCTTGGCCGGACAGGAGCGGGGCGGAGGGGCAGGGGCGGGGTGAAGTTATCGCGCCGGAGGGCTGTCTACACGCGTAGCGCTGCCGAATCGTAAGACGCCTGTGCTCAACACGTCGAAAGACCGGGGTCGTGCCTCTGTGCTGGGAAGACGCTGTGACGGGCGGAACTTCTTCGGAACTTCTCGCAGGAACATCCCCCTGGGCCCGGAGCGGCGGTGTGCACGCTCCGGGCCCGGGGGAAGCAGCCGTACCGGCAGGTGCCGTTACGGGGTGGTCTTGACGGTGACCTTGCCGTCGATGATGTCCTTCTTCGCCTTGTCCACGGCGGCGATGACGTCGGTCATCTTGGTGAAGGCCGGGTTGGAGTCGGCCAGGCCGACGCCGTCCTTGTCCAGGCCGTAGCGGACCTCACCGGACTGCGGCTTGCCGTCCTTGACCGACTTGATCAGGTTGTAGACGGAGTCCGCGACGTCCTTGGTGACCGAGGTCAGGATCTGGTCCTTGTAGGCGGCCAGGCCCTTCTGGTTGTACTGGTCGGAGTCGACGCCGATGGCCCACTTGCCCGCCTTGGCGGTGGCCTCGATGGAGCCGGAGCCGGCCAGACCGGCCGCCGCGTAGACGACGTCGGCCTTCTTGTCGAGCTGCCCCTGGGCGGCGGCCTTGCCGAGGTCGGGCTTGGAGAAGCCGTCGAAGTTCGGCGGCTGGGTCAGGTACTGCGACAGGACCTTCACCGAGGAGTCGGTGTCCTTGACGCCCTGCTCGAAGCCGGCCTGGAACTTCTTGATCAGCGGGGTCTCGACACCGCCGATGAAGCCGACCGTCTTGGACTTGGTCACCTTGGCCGCCGCGACACCGGCGAGGTAGGAGCCCTGCTCCTCGTTGAAGACCATGTTGGCGATGTTCTTGCCGGTCACCGAGGCGTCGTCGATGATGCCGAAGGTGGTCTTCGGGAACTTCTCCGCGACCTTCTTGATGGCGGGGGCGTACGCGAAGCCGACACCGATCACCGGGTTGTTGCCGGCGCGGGCCAGCGTGGTGAGGCGCTGCACCTTGTCGGCGTCCGCCTCGCCGTCCGACGGCTCGGCCTCGGTGCCCTTGAAGCCGAGTTCCTTCTCGGCCTTGGCCAGACCGGCGTAGGCGGCGTCGTTGAACGACTGGTCGCCACGACCGCCGACGTCGTACGCGATGGCCGTCTTGGCTTCCTTGGAGTCGGAACCAGCATCCGACGACGTCTTACTGCCACAGGCCGTGGCGCTGAGTGCGAGCGCCGCGGACGCAAGGCCCACGGTGGCAATCCGGGTGATCCGGCGCAAGGGAAGGCTCCTTCAAACCTGACCGAAGCGCCTCTTCCGGCGCTGGTTTCGCCGCGATCGTAACGCGCGTAGATGTCAGATAAAGCCCCGTACGGAAGCCGTTATCGGATCGTCGCGAACGGGAGGTGACCGACCCGGTTACGGGTGGTTGCCATCGGGCGACACGGAGCCAGCGAACGACCGGACACCACCGTACCCGCCACGCGGCGGGGCCTGTTCGGGCGGTCGGGAAACGGGGCCGGGGCACCGCTTCCCGGCCCCCGTTCCCACCGCTCCTGCCGTTCCCGTCCGGTCGCCGCCCCGCCCGGCCGCCGCTCCCGCCCGGTCACCGCTCCCGGCCCTTCGCCGCAGCCGGTCAGTCGCCGCGGCCGTCCAGGAGTGCCGCCGCGGTGAACAGCTCGACGGCCACCGCGATCGCCTCCTCGTCCGCGTCGAAGTCGCCGCGGTGCAGGTCGAGGCGGGCGGTGTCGCCGGGGGTGCGGACGCCGAGGCGGGCCATGGCGCCGGGGACGTGCTCCAGGTACCAGGAGAAGTCCTCGCCGCCGAGGCTCTGCTCGGTGCTCTCGATCGACTGCGTTCCGCGGCGGGCGGTCATCGCGCCGGCGAGCAGGTCGATCATGGCGGCGTCGTTCACGACGGGCGGGACGCCCCGGACGTAGTTGATCACCGTCTTGGCGCCGTACAGCCCGGCCACCTCGTCGATCGCGGCGTGCACCAGGTCCGGCGCCTCCCGCCAGGCCGCCAGATCCAGGCAGCGGACGGTGCCCGACAGCTCGGCGTGCTGCGGGATCACGTTGCAGGCGTGACCGGCCTCCAGCCGCCCCCAGGTGACGGCGAGGCCGGAACGGGCGTCGACCCGGCGGGCCAGCAGCGCGGGCACCTCGGTGGCCACCTTGGCGGCGGCGGTGACCAGGTCGGTGGTCAGGTGCGGGCGGGCGGTGTGGCCGCCCGGTCCGTCGAGGGAGACCTCCAGCCGGTCGCAGGCCGAGGTGATCGCCCCGACCCGCAGGCCGATCCGGCCCACGTCCACCTTCGGGTCGCAGTGCACCCCGATGATCCGCCCGACGTCCTCCAGCGCCCCGGACAGGATCGCCTCGGGCGCCCCGCCGGGCAGCACCTCCTCGGCCGGCTGGAAGATCAGCCGCACCGGGTTCGGGAGCAGCCCCCGCCGGTCGAGGCCGGCGAGCACGAGGCCGGCGCCGAGGACCGCGGTGGTGTGGACGTCGTGCCCGCACGCGTGGGCCCGGTCGGGGACGGTGGAGCGGTACGGGACGCCGGTCTTGGTGTCCGGAATCGGCAGGGCGTCGATGTCGGCGCGCAGGGCGAGAACGGGCGGGGTGGAGTCGTCCCGCGTGCCCACGTCGCAGATGAGTCCGGTCCCGGTGGAGAGCACCCGGGGCCGCAGACCGGCCTTCTCCAGCCGGGCCTTGATGGCCGCGGTGGTGCGGAACTCCTGGTTGCCGAGCTCGGGGTGCATGTGCAGATCGCGCCGGAAGGCGATCAGTTCGGCACGCAGGTCCTCGGGCAGGGTGCCGGGCAGGGCTTCGCCCTGGACGGTCGGCTGGACATCGGACGCACAGGACATCAAGTGGTTCACCTGGCGAAGCGTACGACGCTTCCCCCTTCAACTGCCTGCGAAACAGCAAAGGTTCAGCCACGCGGACGAATATTTGGCCGCGTCGCAGCGTGTGAGGCGTCGGCACGGTGGGTACACTCGCCCGCTTCGTCCGGGAGGTACGAACCGGAACGTGTCGATCTCGTGGGCATAGCGGCGCACCGCGTACAGCAGCACGGTCGCAGCCGGGCCCTTCACGAGCCCGCCGGGGCTTCACCTGCTCAACCTTCAGCAATGGCTTCGGCCGTACCGACGCCCGGGCGGGGCTCCCGGGACCGGCGGGTGCGAGGGCGGCAGCGGTGGCCGCGCCCGCTTCGGGCAAACCTCCACGGCGCTGGTCGTGCGGAGGCCGTCCGCCTGTCCGGCAAAGACCCAGGTGAGTGACGGAGCCCTACTCGGTCGTGGTCGCTCGACCACGGGCCGCCCGCTCGGGGACGCCGGGGCGGGGAGCGCGGTCCGGACGAAGAGGTGACGCATGTGCGTGCCCAGGTCGGGGCCCCCTCCGCGACAGGATCGCGAAAGGGGCCCCGACCGGTAGGGCGGTGGCATCAACTGCCGGCCGGAACCTCGGTCGGAATGTCGAACCAAGTATTGGAGAGATAGCTGACCTGACTGCTGTTCAACGCTCCTTGGAAAACCCAGACGTCGTCGATCGTTCCGGCGAAGTACTCGTCCTCGGTGTCCGACATCGCACGTCCCACCTGCAGGGGTCCGTCGGCCCTGAACATCCGCACGTCGTCCGCCCAGGCGATCTCGTCCCGGCAGGTGCTGTCGTCCGGCTCGCCGTCCCCGTCGTCGTCGGGGCACCTGACGTCCTGGAGTATGCCGTTGACGTAGAGCCGGGCCTGCTCGGCGACGCTGTCGTAGACCACCGTCAGGTGGTTCCACTCACGGACGTCGTAGAACTCAGTGCTGCTGACCTGCCTGGTCGCAGCCCCTGTGCGGTCCGCTTCGGGCAGCGTCAGCTCCCAGCGCCCGTAGCCTTCGGAATCCTCGGGAGTCGACAGGAAGCGCAGGGCGAAGGCACTGCGCTTGTTTCCTGCGGCGTTGATCACCGTCATCGGCCGGTCCGACAGCTCGGACGCCTGAGCCCATGCGGTCACCGTGAAGCTCGAACTCGTGTCGACCGGCACGGCCGGGACCTCGGCGTAGGAATCGACGCCGTTCAGCCGAAGACCACTGGCGTCGATCCACCCCGGCCCGAGCTGCGCTCCCCCGTACAGGTTCATCGGCCCGGACTGCCCTGCGGAGTCCGGAGTGCTCACAGGTGCACCGGCGGTCGTCTCCTCGAACTGCCAACGCCCCTTGACTGCCTGCCCCTGTCCGAACTGCTGCGGCAGACCGGTCGTGCGGCCCGGACCGGAGGGCTTCGGCGAGATCCCCGCCGGGCTCCACCGGACGCCGGCCCCCCCGTTCGCCCCGGCTTCACTGCCGGCTCGCCCTGCCGCCGTCGCCTGCGGTGCCAGTGCCCCTCCCGCGACGAGGCTCAGCGCGGCAACGGCCACCACCCCGGCTCCTCTTCGACGGCGCAAGCGTCTCCACATGATCCCCACCCCAGCTCCACGAAGACGAAGATTCCCGGGAGAGGGAATCCCGCAGAACTCTACGCAGAGGCCGCCCGGTTGTCCGGACGATTCGGCGACTGTCGAGGGCTCCCCTCGGCCGGCGGCAGCGGTGACGGGGCCTACGCCTCCGTCACCGCCGTGGCGCGCCACGGGGCGAGGCGTTGTACGTCGCGGGCGGTTGCCGTGACGCCGCTCAGGAAGCCCTGGGCGCGGGGGGAGGCCGTGTCGCGGAGCCATTCCGGGGCGATGTCGCAGACCGCGACCTTCACCTCGGTGCCTGCCAGGGCGAGGGGCAGGGTGTGGACGACGGTGGAGGGAAAGCTGAGGACCGTGCGGCCGATCGGGCCGCGGCGGGCGATGAGTTCCAGGGGGAGGTCGGGGCGGACGATCTCCAGGCCGGTGAGGGCCTCCAGGGCGTGGAGTTTGTCGGTGGACTCGCGGCGGTGGGCGAAGTAGCGGGTGGCCCCGTGGGTGCGGGACAGGGCGGCGACGGCCTCCAGGTACTGGTCGCGGTCGACCACGCCCGTCTCGACGAGGGAGGTGCCGACCAGGTCCGCGCCCCTGGTGAGGCCGGGCGGGCCGAAGCGGGCGCGGGTCCAGGCGAAGGTGTTGGGGGTGATGGTGACGCCGGGCGGGGCCTCGACCGGCATCGCCGTGAAGACCTCGACCGTGCGGGTTTCGGACGGGACGAAGCGGCTGCGGGCGCGGGCCGTGACCGGGGCCAGGACCAGTTCGCGCGGGCCCGAGCCGCCCTTGCGGTGCCAGCGCACCAGGCGTTCGCCGCGGGCCAGCTGGGCGACGAACTCCATGGTGGCGGTGCCGTCGTCGACCACCGTGAGGCGGCGGGCCCGGACCATGGTGAGCAGGAGCTGTACGTACCGGGAGAACGGGTCGCCGATGACGACGTGGCGGGCCCCGCGGACGAGTCCGGCCAGGTCGCGGAGGCTCTTGAGGGGAGCGCTCGCGCCGCCGCGCGCCTCCTGCCAGCGGACGTGGATGCCCTCGTCGCGGGCCAGCTCCGCCATCCGGCGCAGCTGGCCGCGCGACATCGGGTCGACCGGGGGGAGGACGACGACCGTGATGTCCGTCAGGACCCGGTCGTCGCCTCCCTCTGCGTAGGCCCACTCCAGGACGTTCAGGAGCTGGACCGGGCTCTCGACGAAGGCGAGGTTCACCGGTCGGCCCGTCAGACCGCGACCGGCTCGGCGGCCGTGGCCGCCTCGCTCTCGGCGACGACGCCCGTGACCCGGCGGAGCTTCTTCATCGGGCCGAGCTCAGACTCGTACACCTTCTTGACGCCGTCACCGAGCGATGCCTCGATGGTGCGGATGTCGCGGACCAGGCGGCTGAGGCCCTGCGGCTCGACGGAGGCGGCCTGGTCGGAGCCCCACATGGCGCGGTCCAGGGTGATGTGGCGCTCGACGAACGTGGCGCCGAGGGCGACGGCGGCCAGGGTGGTCTGGAGGCCGGTCTCGTGGCCGCTGTAGCCGATCGGGACGTTGGGGTACTCCTGCTGGAGGGTGTTGATGACCCGCAGGTTCAGCTCCTCGGCCTTGGCGGGGTACGTCGAGGTGGCGTGGCAGAGCAGGATGTTGTCCGAGCCGAGGACCTCCACCGCGTGGCGGATCTGCTTCGGGGTGGACATGCCGGTGGAGAGGATGACCGTGCGGCCGGTGGCGCGCAGCGCGCGCAGCAGCTCGTCGTCGGTGAGCGAGGCCGAGGCGACCTTGTGGGCGGGGACGTCGAACTTCTCCAGGAAGGCGACGGCCTCGGTGTCCCACGGGGAGGCGAACCAGTCGATGCCGCGCCGGGCGCAGTGCTCGGAGATGGCCCGGTACTCGTCCTCGCCGAACTCGACGCGGTGGCGGTAGTCGATGTACGTCATCCGGCCCCAGGGGGTGTCGCGCTCGATGTCCCACTGGTCGCGCGGGGTGCAGATCTCCGGGGTGCGCTTCTGGAACTTGACCGCGTCGCAGCCGGCCTCGGCGGCGATGTCGATCAGGGCGAGGGCGTTGTCGAGGTCGCCGTTGTGGTTGATGCCGATCTCGCCGGTGATGTAGACGGGGCGGCCGGGGCCGGCGGTGCGGGTGCCGAAGGTGCGCAGGCGGGAGGTGTTCATGAGGTGCGTTTCCTTAGCTCGGATGACGTGGCGGGCTTGGGGACCCGGGATCACTTGGGGGACTTGGCGGTGGTCGTGAGGGTGGGGCCGAGCAGCCAGGCCGCGATCTCGCGGATGGCGCCGAAGCCGCCGGGGACGGTCGTGACGGCGCGTGCGGCCGCCCGTACCGAGTCGTGGGCGCTCGCGACGGCGACGGGCCAGCCGGCGAGCGCGAAGCAGGGCAGGTCGTTGACGTCGTTGCCGACGTAGAGGACTCGTTCGGGGGCGATGGACTGCTCGTCGCACCACTGCTTGAGCGCGAGGTCCTTGCGGTCGATGCCGTGCAGGACCGGGATGCGGAGCTTGTGGGCGCGGGCCGCGACGACCGGGTTCTGCTCGGTGGACAGGATCAGCAGCGGCAGCCCGGCCCTGCGCAGCGCGGCGATGCCGAGGCCGTCGCCGCGGTGGACGGCGACGATCTCGCGTCCGTCGGCGTCGATGAGGACCCGGTCGTCGGTCTGGGTGCCGTCGAAGTCCAGCACGACGGCGTCGATGTCGTCGAGGGTGGGCAGCGGCGACGGGTCGAGCAGCGGGGCGAGGGCGCGGGCGCGGGCCAGATCGTGCGGGTCGTCGACCTCCAGCACCCGTGCGGCGTCGGTGCGCACCAGTGCGGTGTGGCCGAAGAAGCGGTGGCGGTGGGTGCGGAAGCCCTCGACGTCCATGGCGTACGCGGTGCCGGTTTCGAGGAGGTCCTCGGGGCGGTCCTGGCGCATCTGGCGTACGGACTTGTCGTGGTTGACGCCGTGGTTGCCCTCCTCGGTCGCGCTGCCGTCGCGCCAGAGGAAGCCGTGGAAGGGGGCGACCGTGACCGCGGTGTCGGCGCCGTCGCGGGCGACCGCGGCGGCGACGCCGTCGATGTCCTCCCGTACGACGAAGGGGCTGGTGCACTGGACGAGCAGCACCACGTCGGCCTTCCGGTCGCGCATCGCCTCGTACGCGTCCAGGGCGTGCAGCACCGCGTCCTCGCTGCTGGATCTGTCCCCGGCGATGGCCGCGGGGCGCTGGACGATGTGCAGCCGCTCGGGGGTGCCCGTGGTGTCGCCCGCGGCGCGGGCCGCGTCGGCGATGGCCGCGTCGTCGGTCGTCACGACGACGTCGGTGACCTCGTGGGAGGCCAGGCAGGCGCGTACGGCGCGGGCGACCAGCGGTACGCCGCCGACCTGGGCGAGGTTCTTGGCCGGTACGCCCTTGGATCCGCCGCGGGCGGGGATCACGGCGAGCACGGTGGGCGGCGTCATCGCTGCTCCTGGGGTCGAGGTCGGGGTCGAATGGGAAGTCGGGGCCGACGGGGTCACAGCTCGCCCATCCGCCGGATGACGGGGGCGACCCGCTGGACGCCCTGCCGGTACGCTCCGCGCGCCGCCTCCCGGACCGCCTCGCGGACCGCGCCGCGCACCCCGCCCGTCTCGCGCGGCCGTTCGGCGCCCGGCAGCGGGTGGCCGTCGGGGGCGAGGTGGTGGCGGGCGAGGATGCCGGGGAGGTAGCCGGGCGCGGTGGCCGGGGTGTAGTAGGGGGCGAGGTCGGGCAGCCGGGGCGCGGCGAGCAGCGCGTCGACGCGGGCGCGGGCGTGGTCGTAGGCGGTGGCGTACGTGCCGTCGGCGGCGACGCCCTGGCCGGCCAGCCACTGCGGGTCGGGCTCGGGGCGCAGGCCGCCGTCGAGGTGGTCCCAGGAGGTGAGCAGTCCGGAGCCGATGAAGTGGTGGTTGCCGAGGGTCTCGCGGACGCCGAGGTCGGTGAGGACGGCGGTCGGGATGCGCCGGTGCAGGGACTCCAGGGCGGCGGTCGAGGAGACCGTGACCAGCAGGTCGGTGCGGTCCAGGACCTCGCCCATGTTCCCGTACGCCAGGCGGAAGTTGGGCGGTGTCCCGCCGGGCAGCTTCTCGGCGAGCCGCTGGTACGGGAGTTCCTCGATGTGCGTGGTGTGCTCGCCGGGCTTGGAGCGCAGCTTCAGCACCACCTCGCGACCGGGGTGCAGCCGGGCGTGCTCGACGAGCCTGCGCAGCAGGTACGTGCGGTCGGCGCGGGAGGCCGGCACGGACGGCTGGGCGGCGAAGACGACGGTGTCGCGGCCCTCCTGCGGGCAGTGCGGTTCGCCGCCGAGGAACGGCAGGGCGGCCTCCGTGACGGCCGAGGCGTCGGCGCCCACCCCCTCGTACACCGCGCGGAAACGCTCCGCGTCGTGGCGGGAGTTGGCGAGGACGATGTCCGCGCCGTGCCGCAGCAGCAGTCCGTCGGCGAGCTTCTCGTAGACGACGCCGACGTAGCCGGTGACGACGACGGGCCGGGTCGGCAGCCGCAGCGCGGCGAGGCCGTGCAGCATGGCCTGGACGCCGCCGCCGACGAGGGCGAGGACGACCACGTCGTACCCCTCGTCGCGCACCGCGTGCAGGAACTCGACGGCCGTCACCTCGCGCACCCGGTCGGGTCCGATGCCGACGTCGCCGACCTCGGCGAGCTGGCGCGGGGTCGGGGTGGCCCGGCCGCGCAGCAGCAGTCCGCTGATCTCGACGCGCTGCGCCGGCGCACCGGACGCACCGGCGGTGAGGCGGCGCGCGGTGAGCGCGCCCCATTTCCACCGGGTGTCGGAGTCGGCGAGCACGGCTACCCGGAGGGCGGTCGTCTTTTCGGTACGTGGGGGCACGTCCCAGAACTTAGGAAGCCATTTCGATTCGCGGCCCAACGCGACGGCAACAGCTGGTTAACAGCCCGTCGACGATTGGCCAATCGGCCCGGTTCACGTCCCGAAGAACCCGTGCATTCACGTCGGTTCACCATTTCCGCATGTGCCGTTCACCCGCAGTACTTCTCCGGGACAAGGCAAATGCCGAAACCGCCCTTAGCGTGACCGAGTGGTTAAGCTCTCCGTCATCGTGCCGTTCTACAACGTGCGGACATATGCCCCCGACACCCTTCGAAGTCTGCGCGCCAACGCGCGCGAGGACTTCGAGTTCGTCCTCGTCGACGACGCCTCGACCGACGGGACCGCGGACGTCCTGCTCCGGGCGCGGGACGAGATCCCCGGGGTGGTGCTGCGGCGGCACGAACAGAACCGGGGGCTGGCGACCGCCCGCAACACCGGCCTCGACGCGGCGGCCGGCCAGTACGTCACGTTCCTCGACGGGGACGACTGGCTGGCCCCCGGGTACTGCGCCCAACTCGTCGCCGCCATGGACAGGTTGGGGTGCGACTTCCTGCGGACCGACCACGTGCGGTGCCACGGCAGGTCGCGCACCGCGGCCCGGGTGCCGCACGGTCTGCGCGACGTGCCGATGAACCCGCGCGAGGCGATCCTCCCGGTCGGGCGCACCACGTCCGTCGACTATCCGTACGCCTGGGCCGGTGTCTACCACCGCCGTCTGGTCGAGCGCGGGCTGATCCGTTTCACGGACGGGCTGCGCACCGCCGAGGACCGGCCGTGGATCTGGCGGCTGCACCGGGAGGCGGAATCCTTCGCCGCGGTCGGCCTGCTCGGGGTTTTCTACCGGCGCGGGGTTTCCTCTTCGTTGACCCAGATCGGCGACCTCCGGCAGCTCGATTTCATTCGCGCGTTCGACCAGGTACTCGACGAGACCGCGCGGGATCCGGAGGCCGACGCGCTGCTGCCGAAAGCAGTGCGCACCTATTGCGCATTGATCTCCCACCATTTGGCAACCATTTCGAAATTCGAGCCGGCCGTGGCCCGCGGTCTTCTCGACAGGGGCGCGGCAGCGCTGCACCGCATGCCGCAGGACATTCTGAAAGAGACGATCGACGCCATGGACGCCGACAGGTCCGCCCGGCTGCGACGGCTGCGCCGCCGTCCCTTCACCGCCGCGAGGGCCGCCGCATGACCACTCAGATCCTCTGCGCGTCCACCCTCTACGGCGCGGCCACCCTGGCCGCGGCCGTCGACACGGGTCTCGTCCGGCCCGCGGACCGGCGCATCCTGCTGATCAGCAACAACGCCGCCGTGCCCGAGGTCGCGACGCCGCTCGACGCGATGCCGGGCTTCGGGGCGATCCGGGACCGGTTCGACGAGGTGCTCTCCTGGAACGCGGCGATCGAGCCGTTCCACCCGTCGGGCTGGTCGCCGCGGGCCGAGGACGTACCGCTGTGGGAGCGTCATCTGCGCAGGCTGTGGGAACTGGGCGACGACGACGTGGAGTTCGCCGTCGAGTCCATCCAGGTCAACCCGGCCCTCGCGGTCACCGGGATCTTCACGGGCGCGGCCGTGGACGTGTACGCGGACGGGCTGATGAGCTACGGGCCCACCCGGATCAAGCTCGATCCGCTGCTCGGCACGCGGGTGCGCCGGGTCCTCCACCTCGATCTGGTGCCGGGGCTGAAGCCCCTGCTGCTCACGGAGTTCGGCGTCGGGGCGGAGACCGTTCCCGACGACGCCTTCCGCGCGGTCCTCGAACAGATCGGGGCGCGCACGCCCGCGCCGGAGCTCCCGTACGACCGTCCGGCGCTCCTGCTCGGCCAGTACCTCTCGGCGCTGGACATCCTCACCGCCGGGGAGGAGGAGGAACTGCATCTGCGCATGCTGCGCGGGACCGCCGCGCGCGGGCACCGCCAGATCGTCTTCAAGCCCCATCCGACGGCGCCCGCCCGCTGGTCCCGGCTGCTGGAGGCCGAGGCCGCCCGGCTCGGTGTGGAGTTCACCGTGCTCGACGCGCCGGTGCTCGCGGAGACGCTGTACGAGCGGCTGCGGCCGGTGCTCGTCGTGGGCTGCTTCTCCACCGCGCTGTTCACGGCGCGGCAGCTGTACGGTCTGGACACCGCCCGTACCGGTACGGGGATGCTGCTGGAGCGGCTGACGCCGTATCAGAACAGCAACCGGGTTCCGGCGGTCCTGGCCCACGTCCTGCTGCCCGAGCTGGAGACGGGGCGCACCCGGACGCCGGGCGACACGGGCCGGCTGGTGGCGGCGATCGGGTTCACGATGCAGCCGCGGATCCACCCGGGGCTGCGGCCGGCCGCCACCGCGTACCTCGCGGACGGCGTCACGCCGGACGAGCAGCGGCTGTTCCCCCGGCGCAGGCTCACGGTGCTCGGGCTCCCCGGCGGTCTGCCCGGCCGGCTCGCCGCCCTCTCCCGCAGACCGGAGGTGCGGCGGGCGGCCCGGAAGGCGCGTCGGCTGGGACGGGCCGTACTGCGCTGAACCGGGCCCCGGGCGGGTCCGCCCGCCCGGGGCCCGGTTCAGCCGAGCACCCTGCTCAGCCCCAGCCGCCCCCACAGCAGCGCCGCGCCGAACGACAGCAGCGTGGTCGCCGCCGTCACCGCGACCATCAGCGCGGCGGCCGACGGCAGGGACGGGCCGGGGGAGACGAACAGGTCCGTGAGCACGCCGAGGACCAGGACGTGGACCAGGTAGGCGCCGAACGACGCGTCGGCCAGCCGGGTCAGGCGGGGGCGCAGCCCCTCGGGGATCCGCAGCCGGTGCAGGGAGAGCAGCACCCCCGCGCCGAACAGGGCCACCAGCACATTGGCGTACGGGATCGCGTAGTGGACCCGGTACTGGTGGCCGATCACCGCGGCCAGTGCCACCAGTGCCACCAGGGTCCACAGCAGCCGTTTCCGGCCGGTGGCGCCGGCGGCCCCGGCGGGCAGCGCGAGCAGGAACGCGCCCAGCACCGCGTAGATCAGCTGGTACGGGCCGAAACCCCAGCCGAAGCGCGGCAGTTCGGTCCCGGTGAGCCGGGAGAGGTCGCCGAAGAGGGACGGTGCCGCCGCCAGGACCAGGAGCGCCGCGCCCAGCCCCCACGGCCGCCGGCCCGACCGCACCAGCACCACGAAGGCCAGGACCATGACCACGGGGACGTAGGCGTACAGGTACCAGAGGTGGTAGGCGGGGCGCACCGAGGCGAAGAGCGAGTCGAACGCCAGGTCGCCGACCGGGTCGTCGTTGGTGCCGCGCAGTCGCCCCCATGCCAGGTGGAGGGCGGTCCACACGGCGAGCGGCAGCACGATGCGCACGATGCGCCGCCGCAGTTGCGCGCCGTCCTTCGGCGGGGCGCCGACCAGGACGACCCACCCGGCGATGGCGAAGAACAGCGGCACGGCGAACCGCCCGGCCGAGTCCGCCACCAGCCCCGCCCAGTAGGTGCCCGCTCCGCCCGAGGGCTCGCGGCCGACGGCGTTCACGAACGCGGAGCCCGTGTGGCAGAGGATCACGCCGACCGAGCAGAGCAGCCTGATCAGGTCGATGTCGTGGCGGTGCTCGCGGGACGGGCGCCCGCCCCGCGGGCCCGCCGCCGGTACGGACGGCACGGGCGGTACGGGCGAGGAGGCCGGCGGGACCGGCGGGGAGGCCGTCACACCCGCAGGGTGCTGCGGGTGCGCCGTACCGTGCTGCGCAGCCGGGCCGCCGCGCCCGGGGTGCTGCCGCCGGGCAGGGAGAGCTTGCCGAGCCGCCGGCGCTTGAAGTAGTGCCGGGTGCTGTCGTCCAGCCGTTCCCGCAGCCAGCTCTCCGCCTCGTCGCGCAGTTCCGGGTGGAGTTCGGACTGCATGCAGTAGCCGACCGTGCGGACCAGCGGTCCCAGGGTCGCGGGCGCGGCGGCGGGCAGGACGGGCACCTCCCCGCCGCCGTGCCGTTCCAGGTCGGGCAGGTAGTGGTCGACGATCGTCAGCGGGACGCGGTTGCTGTTCTCGTACGGGGCGATGCGGTCCAGGACCAGGCCGGTGCCGACGCGGGCGACCGGGATGCCGTAGTACACGGCGGCGGTGAGCATGGCGGTCGAGAAGCAGCCGACGACGAGCGTGGGCGAGCACCGCTCGAAGAGGGTCTCCGCCAGCAGGGGCGTGTCCGTCGTGACGAGCCGGACCCCGGCCTCGGCCGCGGCCCGATCCAGGGCGTCGGAGTAGCGGACGGGGGCGGTGGGGTGCGGTTTGAAGAGGACAGCGGTGTGACCGGCCCGGGCGGCCCCGTGCAGCATGCGGATGTGCAGGGCCTCCTCCTCCTCGACGGTCAGGATGTCGAGGGCGGCCAGGTACTGGCCCAGGAGCACTGCGGTGGGGGCCTGCGCGACCGCCTCGGCGAGCTGCCGGTCGCCGTCCGCCGACGCGGCGATCTCGCCCAGGACCTTGCGGAAGGCGTCCTCCGGCACCAGTTCGGTCGCCACGTCGAACTCGGACAGGAGCATGGGCTTCAGACCGGGCACCAGGTCGAGGTGGAGCACCCGCCGGACCCGGCAGCCCATCGACTGGGGCAGCCTGGTGCGGGTGGGGCCGTAGCTCATGAGGCCGTCCGCGTAGACGTGCAGGGCGCTCTCGGAGAAGATCGCCGCGAGGGCGCGGGCGGGGTCGACCTGGATGGACTCCAGGACCAGTTCGACGGGTTCCTCGCCCAGGTCCCAGGCGAGCCGCAGCGCGCGCTGCCACAGCACGACGTCGTCGGCGCGCGGCCCCCAGGCGCCGGGGTGGTAGGGGCGGATCGTCTCGTTCCAGCTGATGACGGAGTCGAAACGGACGGCGATGCGGTCGTAGCCGAGCAGCGCGTCCGGTCCTGCGGCGGTCTCCGGCACCGGGGCGTTGTTGCACACCAGCAGGATGCGGCGGCTGTCCGCCGGCGGTCCGAACTGGCCGGCGTCGAGGGCGGCGGCGAGGGTGGCGGCCCCGTACAGGGTCGAGACCTGGAAGATCTGGGTGCGGGTGGGCATGGTCAGGCGGCCTTCTGCTTGTCACGCAGGCGTCGGAGCAAGGTGCTGCGCCTGGTGTCCATCGTCGTCAGGATGTGGTCCAGCACGTGCGGGGGCATGCGGTGCAGCGCGGCGGCCGACTCCTGCCGCAGCCGGCGGGCCGTGGCGGCCTCGTACTCCCCCGCCTTCTCGGTGTGGAAGGCGATCAGCGCGCAGTAGGTGCGGACCGCCTTGGGCAGCAGGAGTTCCGCGTCCCGGTCCTGCTCCAGCTCCGCCAGCAGGGTGTCGTAGGCGGGGAAGAAGTCCAGTTGGCGGGCGTCCTTGATCTGGGTCAGCGAGGTGGTGACCCCGCGCCGGTAGAAGATCCCGTGGAGTCCCAGGACCGCGCAGGAACGGGCCCGCAGGTGCAGCCGCCAGGTCCACAGCCGGTCCTCGGCGGTGCGCAGCGCCGGGTCGAAGCGCATGTCCCCGTCCTCGAAGAGCCGCCGGTGGTAGAGGCCGGCCCAGACGAAGGGGTAGTCGACCATCGTCTCCATCCCCGGGTACGCGATGCCCTCCCGGGGGTCGGTCGCCCGGTCCCGGATCCGGGCCGGGGCGCGGCGCACCACCCGGGCGGTGCCCGTCGCCTGGACGTGGTCGTGGCGGACGAAGTCGACGCCCAGTTCCTCGGTGGCGCTCAGCAGCCGGTCCAGGTGCCCGGGGGCGTACCAGTCGTCGCCGTCGAGGAAGGTGAGGTACTCCCCGGCCGCCGCCTCGATGCCGCTGTTGCGGGCGGTGGCGATGCCGACGTTCACCTCGTGGCGGATGACCCGGGCCCGCGGGAGCCGCTCGGCCCAGCGGTCGATGACGGCCGGGGTCTCGTCCGTGGAGCAGTCGTCCACCAGCAGGAACTCCACGTCCCCGGCCGCGTTGCGGGCCAGGCTGCCCAGCGTGGTGTCGGCATACGGGGCGACATTGTGGAGCGGTACGACAACGGACAGTTTCGGCACGCCGGCCCTCGCCTTCGGTCTTGTGGCCGCCCAACGTATTGAGGGGCGCCGAGGACGGGGTGGCCGACGGGGCGACGGGTGGTGAACTCTGGACGACACCCGCGTGACGCGGTGCGGGGCCGGGGCCCCGCACCGCGTCCGGCGGTGTCTCAGCGGGGCAGCCGGTGCAGCAACCGCACGAGGTCGTCCGGGAACCCGGACAGGTGGGGCCGGGCGCAGTAGCTCACGGTGCCGGCCGCGGAGACCAGTTCCAGCGCCGAGTACCCGCCGTCCGACAGCATCCTCGCGCACATCCCCAGCGGAACCACGAAGTCCGCCTGGGCTCCGTCCGTCAGCGAATCGAGCAGCCCCGATTCCTCCGAGAGGACCAGCTCCACGATCGCGCCCAGGACTCCCGCCAGTTCGGGGACGTCCACGTCACGGGACAGTTCGGTCATGTCCTCGTACTCGGCGAAGCCGAACCGGTTGACCCGGAGGTGCTGCCTGCTCACATCAATCCCCTTCGAAGCCGATTCCCTGGTGCCGCAGTCTGGGCTGGCAGACCGTCGGGCACGGAGTGGCGGGTTTGCCGTGGGCGCCTCCGGGCGGTGAGTTCGGTCCCCTCACCTTCACCACTTCGAACGATCCCCCTCGGAGACCGGCCGCCCCCTCGGCCGCCTCGGCCTGGATGAGGCACATGGTCTCGGCGCATCCCGCATGGTAACGACCGCCCTCCGGCGTGAACTTCCGGACGAGGGAGTCCACCTCTCCCCCGGGAGCCGGCTTCAGGTCGTGGCCCGAGTGGCCGAAGTACGTCCGGCCCGACGGGGAGGTGTACTTGGCCGCGAAGAAGGGGCCGGTCTCCTTGTGGAAACCGGGGCGCAGGCTGTCGGCGTACTCCGCGAGGTCGCCGCAGTTGTGCACCAGGACCGGTGTGGCCCCCGCCGTGACGTAGTACGTGTGCGCCCGGCCGACGCTCAGGTTGTGGACCGCCGCCCGCTGGGTCCAGCCGCGGACCGCCGCCACCTGGACGCGGGTGCCGGAGCCGGTCCGCAGCCACTGGCCCGGCTTCAGTTCCCCGGCCTTGAGCCACTTGCGCAGGGACGGGACCCAGAAGGGGTGGCCGGCGGTCGCGGTCAGGGTGTCGGTGGCGGTGCCCTTCTCCCCGTCCGTGTCGAGGGTGAGGCGGACCAGTTCCTTTCGGCCCTCGCCCCTGATCGTGGCCGTGACCTCCTGGGTGGAGGTCCTGCCGGTGGTGGGGTCGGTGGCGCGGACCTCGTCGCCCGCCTCGACCCGTTCGATCGGTTTCCGGCTGCCGTCGGCCATCACCACCTCGGTGCCGGGCAGGAAGCTGTTGCCCATCAGGTCCGAGGCGAGCGTGGTGCAGGAGACCGCCGTCTCGACCCGGTCGACGGTTTCCTCGGCCTTCTCGGCCCCCTTGGCGATCCGGTCGGCGTACTTGGCGGCCTTCGTGGCCATCCGGCCCGCCTTGGCCGCGCGGACCACGCCCGCGCCCGCCCCGCCGAGGGCCGCGCCCGCGACCGTGGCGACGGCCCAGGCGCACGCCTCCATGTCCCCCCGGGTGACACAGTCCTTGATGTCGTTGAAGCCGGTGACCTCGCCGACGACGTTGCCGACCGTCTTCACACCGTCCCAGACGGCGCCCCAGTCGACGGAGTCGCGGACCGTCTCGACGACGGCCCCGACCTGTTCGACGACCGCCTCCCGGATGGCGTCCGTCACCTTCGCGACGTCCGCGATCACGTTCTTGGCCGCGCCGACGAGGATCGCCGGCAGGTTGGGATCGGCCGTCACCACCGCCTTGGCCACCGCCATGAGCGGCCGGGCCGCGGCCACGATGTCCGGTATCGGGTTGTGCTTGGCGACGAAGGCGGCCGCCTCCCGTGCCTTGCGGGTGACCGCGGCCCGGGTCTCGCGGTAGATCCGGCGGGCCTCGGCCGCCTTCTCCCGGGCCCATTGGGTGAAGCCGGTACTTCGCCCGATGCTCTTCGCCACCCGTACCCCGGCGTCGACGATCCGCTTGAGGCCGGACTTGCGGTAGATGTACTTCGCCACCCTGCCGACGTAGCCGAGGGCCTTCTTCAGTGCGGAGACGGGGTGGCGGACCGTGTGGGCGACCGCCCTGCCGATGCTCTTGGCGGTCTTGACGACGGCCCGGACGTACTTGTTCTTCTTGATCTTGTTGTACGCCTTCTTGCACCATCCGCAGCTGGGCCAGTGCCCGTCCGGGTCGGTGAAGTCCATCGGGGAACCGGCCCCGTAGGTGTACCGGTTCGCGAGGATCGAGGCGCCGGAGGCGTAGGTGTAGGAGTCCCTGGAGTCGAAGACGCCGGTGGCCGGGTCGTACCAGCGCGCCCCCATGTTCACCTGCTCGGTGTCGGGGTCGGTCCAGTCGCCCTGGTAGCCGGCGGAGCCCGCCGTGCCCGGCTGTGCGTCGCTCGGCGCGGACGCCCGGCCGAACGGGTCGTAGGCGGTGGATCCGGTCAGCGAGGTGGCCGCGCCGTCGGTGGCGGACAGGTCGCCGACCACGTCGCCGTGCTTGTCCGTGACCGTCATCCGGGCCGGGCCGTTGCCCTCGGCGGCCGAGAGCAGTTCGTCCGAGGCGCCCCTGCCGTAGGTGGAGTTGTTGTCCTTGACCGGGTCGGGGGACAGGCCCGCGTAGCGGAAGCCGGCCCCGTTGCGGGATGCCACCCGGTCCAGGGAGTCGTAGGTGTACTCGGTGCCGGACTCCCCCGCCCTCGTCAGCCGGTCGAAGGCGTCGAAGGTGAACTCCTCGGTCAGGCCGGAGGAGGTGCGGGAGGCCAGGGTGCCGCGCGGGGTGTGGTCGTAGGTGTACTCGCCGTCGGACAGCAGCCGGTTGCGTTCGTCGAAGGTGGCGGTCCTGTCGCCGTTCCTGACCCGGTTGCCGCTCTTGTCCCAGCCGTACTCGGTGGTGGTGCCGTTCTCCGTCCAGGAGGTGAGGCGGCCGGCGTGGTCGTAGCCGTAGCTGTTCTCCCCGGCCCGTGCGGTGCCGGTGGTCTTCTTGGAGGTGAGGTGGTCGTCGTTGTCGTAGCCGTAGTCGGTCGAGGCGATGGTGGCGCCGCCGCTGCTGCTGATCGTGTCGGTGTCGATCCGGCCCAGGGAGTCGTAGCCGAAGCTGCGTTTCTGCCCGGCGCCGTAGTCGATCTCCTCGACGGAGCCCGCCCCGTCGTAGCGGTAGGTGCGGGTGGCTCCGGTGAGCGGTTCGGTGGCGGAGGTCAGCTGCTGCCGGGCGTAGCCGAAGTTCGCCGTGCCGGCGGCGTCGGTGCGGGCGGTGAGCAGCCCGTCGGCGTCGTACTCGTACGTGGCGTCGCCGGACGGACCCTTCGCCTCGATCAGGGAGCCGCGGTCGTTGTACGCGTAGGTGTTGTCGCCGCCGGGGGCCGAGGCCCGGATCAGCCGGCCCGCCGTGTCGTAGCCGAAGTCCTTCGCCGCGGTGGCGGCCCCGGTGCCGCTGCCGGTCTCACGGGTGAGGAGTCCGGCCCGGTCGTAGGTGCGTTCGCGGACGACGCCGCCGGGGGCGGTGAGCTTCACGGCCTGGCCGGCCGCGTCGTACGCCGTGGTCCAGGTGCGGTCCCCGGGTGCGGGGTCGCGGTCGGTGGCCGGTTCGACGACCGATTCGGGCAGGCCGAGCGGGTTGACGGTGTAGATGGTGTCGTTGCCGCGGCCGTCGGTGTAGCGGGTGCGGTTGCCGAGGGCGTCGTAGCCGAAGGAGGTGGTGATCGACTCGGTGTCGGAGACGGGTTCGGTCTGGCCGGTCAGCCTGCCGAGCGCGTCGTAGGCGTAGCGGGTGGTGCGGCCCAGCGGGTCGGTGGAGGCGGTCAGGTTGCCGGCGGTGTCGTAGCCGTAGTCGACCGCGCGCAGCGGGCTGTTGTTCGCGTCGAGGTCGGAGTCGCGCACCAACTGGCCGAAGCCGTCGAAGAGTTTGGCGGAGGTGCGGCCCATGCCGTCGGTGTTGCGGACCTCGCGTCCGCTCATGTCGTAGCCGAACCGGGTGACCACCCCGCCCGGGTCGGTCATCCGGGTCAGCTGGCCCAGGGCGTCGTAGGTGTAGCGGCTGACGCCGCCGCCGGGGGCGGTCTGCTCGACCACGTTGCCCGCGTCGTCGTACGTGTTGCGGGTGGTGAACGCGCCGGGCACCGGCCTGCGTTCGATGCTGGTGGTGGTGACCGGCCGGTCGAGGTCGTCGTACGTGGTCTCGGCGCGGGCCCCGGTCGGGTCGGTGACGGTGAGGAGTTCGCCGGTGCGGGTGTAGGTGTACGTCCACCGGGCGCGTTCGTCGTCCTTGCCGACCGGTACGTCCTTGGCGACGAGCCGGTTCTGGCGGTCGTAGTGGAATTCGGTGGTGCGGCCGAGCGGGTCGGTGGAGGTCACCGTGTTGCCCAGGGCGTCGTGGCCGAGGGTGGTGGTCGGGGTGACGGTCCCGGTGGAGCCGGGGGCCCGGTAGCCGGGGGCGGTGACGGTGAGGGTGCGGCCCAGCCGGTCGTAGGTGGTGCGGTTGGTGTTGCCGAGGGCGTCGACGGACTCGGTGACCGCGCCGAAGGTGTCGTAGCCGGTGTAGGTGGTGGGGCGGGAGGTGACGGGGGCGGAGCCGCCGGACTCGGTGCGGACCTCGGGCGAGGTGGCGGAGATCGGCCGGCCGGCCTCGTCGTAGGCGTAGTCGGTGCGGTTGCCCGCCGGGTCGGTGCGGAAGGTGACCAGGCCGCGCTGGTCGTACCCGTAGAGCGTGGTGCGGCTCTCGGTGCCGTTCTGGACGGTCTCCTTCTCGGCGTTGCCCGCGTCGTCGTAGGTGTACCGGACGGTCTCGGGCGTGACGGAGGTGGGCCACGGCACGTTGGAGGGGGCGCCGCCGGAGGTGGTGGTCTCCACGTTGCCCGCGAGGTCGTAGGTGTACGTGGTGCGGCGGGCGAGTCCGCCCGGGTCGGTCACCTCGGACTTGGTGCGGCCGACGGCGTCGTAGGTGTACTCCGTGACGAGCTTGCCGTTGTCCGCCTTCTCGGTGAGGACGTTGCCGGCGCCGTCGTAGGTGCTGGATTCGACGACGACGTCCCGGCGGCTGCCGTCGGGGTCGTGGAAGCCCTTGAGGGTGAGGGACTTGAGCAGGTCGTCGCCGTAGTACTCGTAGACCAGGTCGCGGCCCATCGCGTCGGTGTTGCGGACGACCCGGCCGCCCATGTCGTACGCGTAGGACTGCACGACGGTGTACTCGGGGTCGCCGCCGTCGTCGTCCCAGTCGCGCAGCCGGACCTCGGCCACCATGTTGCGCGCGGTGTACACGTAGTCGAAGTGGTTGCCGTTCGCGTCCACCATCGACGTCCTGTTGCCGAGCGCGTCGTAGCCGTACACGGTCTCGCCGCCCTCGGCGTCGGTCACCGTCCCGGGGCGCCCGTTCCCGTCGTACGCGAAGGTCATCACGCGCGGGGCGTCGCCGCCGCGCAGGTCGGAGACCTCGGTGCGCACGGTGTTGCCGTCGGCGTCGTATTCGGTGGTGGTGCGCTGCTGGTGCGTGGCGAGGGTGACGACGTTGGTGGTGGCCGGTTCGGTGGTGGAGACCGGCCGGGACAGCTTGTCGTAGGCGAGGGTGACGGTGGCGCCGTCCGGCCGGGCGTCGGAGATCGCCTTCTCGGTGAGCTTGCGGCCGAGCGCGTCGTAGGTGAACTCGGTGACCAGGCCGGAGGGTTCGGTGACCCGGGCCAGGTCGCCGGAGTTGAAGTACTGGTAGCGGGTGACCTTGCCGCGCGGGTCGGTGGAGGTCAGCGGGAGCCCGGTGGGGGTGTTGCCGCCGTTGACCGCGGGTTCGGCGCCGGTGGTGTAGGTGTTCCTGACGGTGCCGCCGTCGGGGGCGGTCTGCTGGGTGAGCAGGCCCCGGGCGTCGTACTGGTACTGGGTGCGGAAGCGGGTGTCGGTGGGGCCGGAGGAACGGCCGTCCAGGGTCTGCGAGGGCTGGTCGGCGCGCAGGTCGAGGTCGCCGGACGGGGCCGGGTAGACGGTGTACGAGGTCTGGCAGTCGCCCTTGGCCCGGCAGGTGGTGCGGCTGGTGACGTTGCCCCGGTCGTCGTAGCCGAGGGTGACCTTGTCGCCGTTCTCGCTGGTGATGCCGGTCTGGAAGCCGTTGTCGTCGTACTCGAAGAGGCGGATGGCGACCCCGTCGGCGGGGTGCCGGATGAAGTCCGGTTCGCTGCCGCCGTCGCCGGGCGGGTTGGTGCAGAACGCCGGGTCGCCCGGGTCGGGTTCGGTGCAGACCTCCCCCGGCGGTTCGCTGCCGGAGGGGTCGGGCGAGGGACCGGGCTCGCGGGCGCCGAGCGCCATCGGCTCGCCGTGGCGCAGCAGCCGTGAGGTCAGGCCGTCGTACTCGTAGAAGTACGGCGAGTCGACCGGGTCGTGGACCTCGACGGTGCGGCGCAGGTCCTTGTCGTCGCCGAAGACGGCGGGGGTGCCGATCTTCCAGGTGCCGCCGTTGCGGTCGGTGTACTCCTCGACCCGGTCGCGGACGGTGTCGTAGCCGACCTCGGAGGCGATGCGGCCGGAGGGCAGGGTGGTGCGGGTCAGGACGTCGGCGGTCCTGGTCCCCTCACGGTAGTGCCCGGCGACGGCCGTGGCGCCCAGCGGGTGGTGGTAGACGGCGACGTCGTCGATGGTGCCCGCGAAGGAGCGGGCCCCGGCGCTGCCCCAGCCGGGCCAGGAGGCCGGGGTGGAGGCGTGGGCGGCGCCGATCTGGTTGTGGGTCAGGCCGCCGGCGAGGAGCTGTTTGCCGGTGAGGGTGCCGGAGAGCCTGCCGTCCAGGTACAGGCTCTGGGTGGAGCCGGACACGGAGAGCACGGCGTGGTGCCACTTGCCGTCGTTGACGTTCCTGGTGGTGTCGGTGATCGGGGCGACGGTGCCGGTCCAGAACTGACCGCGCAGCTTGCCGTCGTTGCCGACGTAGAGGGCGGGCACGCCCACGCCGGGCGCGGTGCCCCAGGTCTTGTCCTGGTAGCCGACGAGCGGGCCGCCGACGCCGGTGGCCGGGGTCTTGAACCAGACCTCGACGGCCGTGTCGCGGCTCTTCTTGAGGGTGCCCGGGGGCAGGGAGACGCGGGAGGTGGTGCCGTTGAACCCGGCCGCGGTGCCCGGGTCGCCCGCGATCGCGCCGGCCGCGCCCGGGGTGACGTCGGTGGCGGTGCCGCGGTCCTTGCCGAGGTTGGCCTCGACGGCGCTGTTCACCGCCGTGCCCTCGCTCTCGCCGAGCTTCCAGTAGGACTCGGGACGGGAGTCGAGCACGGTGCTGCCGTAGTGGCTGCCCGCCGTGTACGTGTAGCGGGTGCAGCCGCCGGCCGGGTCGCAGACCTGGTCGAGCAGATCGCCGGTGTAGGTGTACGTCCAGGTCAGCGGGGCGCCGTCGACCGGGTTGGTGGAGACGGCGGTGACGTGGGAGCCGGTCCAGGTGAAGGTGAGCCGACGGCCGCTGCGGGTGTGCGCGGCGCTCTGGATCTTCCCGCCGGACCAGGTGTACCCGACGGTGTTGGACGAGGCGTCGGTGATCTTCGTGAGCAGTCCGCCGGTCGAGAAGTCGTAGCTGGTGCCGGACTTGTCCTGGAGCCGGTAGGTGTTCGCGGTCGTGTCCAGGGTGAGCTTGGCGAACCGGCCGGGCGGCGGGGCGAAGGTGCCGTCGGGGTTCTTGCCGAAGCGGACGTCCTGCCCGTCGGGGTAGCGGACGACGACGTTGCCGCTGCCGTCGTCGTCGGGGGTGAGCCGCATGTCGTACCGGGTCGACCAGCCCGCGCCGAAGGCGAGGTCGCGGCGCGGGTCGAGGCTGTTGTACGTGCGGACCAGGGTCATGTCGGGGCCGACGGTGGTGAGCGAGGCATCGACGGCCGAGGCGGTGAAGTTGCCGACGTTCGGGTCGAACTCCTTGCCCGGCGTGCCGGACAGCCGCGAGGTGATCTCGGGCTGCGGGACGGCGGCGACCAGGGCGACCTGTGCGGTGGGCACCTCGTTGGAGGCGTCCTTGACGAAGCCCCGCCACAGGTAGGTGGTGCCCCACTTCAGCCGCCCGGCCGGGACGGGATGGGCGGACGAGGTCTGGTAGGCGGAGGTGGTGCAGCCGGTGGGCTTGCCGTCCTGGCCGGCCTCGCAGATCTCGTACTTGTACTGGAGGGCCGAGCCGGGCGGGGCGTCGATGTCCACCCCGGCCGCCCACAGCTGCGGGGTGAGGGTCTGGGCCTGGTAGCCGTTGGGCGGGAACTGCTCCTTGACCACCGGGGCGATGTCGAAGACCCGCAGGGTGAGTCGGCCGGGCGGGACCTGTTCGTCGGTGAAGACCTTGCCGCCGGTGCGGACCATGGTGAAGTCGAGCAGGTACGTGCCCGGCGGCAGGGCCTTGACGGTGGCGTCGAGGGTGGTTTTCGCCCCGTGGGCGACGTTCCCGGTGAGGTTGGCGGACCGCTGCTGGGTGACCAGCTTGCCCTTGGCGTCGTAGGCCCGGTACGCGAGGTAGTAGGTGGCCGGGGTCCAGGTCTCGGCGCCCGTGTTCGTCACCGCCACCTTGACCTTGCCCGCCTGGTTCTGCAGGACCGGCGGGTCGGGGACGGGCTTGGGGAAGGCGTACGCGGCGCCGTACGGGGAGTGGGTGACGAACAGCTTCGGCGGGTTGGCGGTGGAGTGGCCGGTGAGCTTCTTGAAGGAGAGCGTGTCGGTGGCCGAGGCGCGCAGCGACAGGCCGTGGTTGGGCCGGCTGCCGTCGGCCCAGCCCTGGACCAGGTCGCGGCCGCCCTTGCCGAGGTCGAAGAGTTCTCCGGCCGCGGGGCAGTCGGACCGGGAGGCGCCGAGGGCGACGTGCCCGTAGGCGAACGACCGGGAGGCCAGCGCCCCGCCGACCGACGGCCCCGGGTAGGCGGTGGAGGTGTTCGCGGTCCAGGACTGGGTGACCGGGTGCACGGAGACCGGGCGCGCCCGGCAGGAGGCGGAGTCGAAGTTCACGATCTGGAGCTGCGCGCCGAAGATCCGGTGGTTGCGCAGCCGTTCGTCGAGGCCGGGGAAGCCGAGGAAGGACTGGGTCGCCCCGGCGGGGCCGCGGCCGACCTGGAGTTCGTCGGCGCCGATCACGGAGGGGCCGCCGTCCCGGACGTACATGGAGGTGGACGCGGCGCCGGTGTCGACGGACGGGTCGACGCGGACGGGGAAGACCCGGTCCGGGTCGGTGAGCCAGCCGCGGTCGGCGGTCACCTTCAGGGCGGGGCGGCCGTCGCGGTCGACGAGGGCGTAGCGGACCGCGTACGAGGTGGCGCCCCGGGCGTCGGTCATGAACCCGGCCGGGATGACGGCCCTGGTGCGGCCGTCGGAGCCGGTGAGCACGACCGCGCCGTCCCGGACGGCGGCGTCCAGGCCGTCGAGCGCGAGCGGGAAGAGGTACTCGGCGGGGGCGGACGCGGAGTGCAGGACCAGGGTCTCCTTGACGCCGCCGGCCTGCGAGTCCAGCCACAGGTCGGTGTCGGGCAGGACCCGTTCGTAAGCGACCCGGGTGCCGTCCGCGCGGCCCGGCACGGCGGCGGCGCCGCTCAGCGCGTAGCCGAAGGACTCGCCGGAGGGGAGGGTGAGGGAGGCCAGGCGCGGGGCGTCGGCGCGGGCGGCCAGGGCGAGGCCGACGGAGTCGGCGGTGTTGGTCCAGCCGGACGCGCCGCCGTCGGCATCGCGGGCGGCGCGTCCGTCACCGCCGCTTCCGTTCCCGGCGCTTTTGCGGCCGGTCAGCTTCGCGTCGATCGGGCGCCAACCACCCTTGCCATCACGGTAGTTGATGGGAGTGGTGGAGATCTCGGTGGTGCGGGTGCCGTCCTGGTTCGCGTAGGTGCGGCTGCGCGCGTCGCGCTCGGCGACGATCTCCTCGCTGGTCGCGCGGTCGAATCCGGTGACCCGCCCGGCGGGCGGCGCGGTGACCTCGACGCTGTTGGGCCGGACCTCCGGCCGGGCCGGACGCGGGGGTTTCAGCGGGTACTTGGCCCGCAGCGACCTCGGCGGTTCGGTGTTGCCGGGGCCGCCCGCGGTGTGGCCGCGCCCTTCGGCGCTCCCCCAGCGCTGGCCGGGCCCCTCGGCCGCCCCGGGCCGCTCCGGGAACATCGGGAAGCCGGTCCCGGCCAGGGCCAGCGAGCCGATCGCCAGCGAGACGACGAGGGCCAGGCCGACGGCCCTGCCCCAGGGACCGCGTACCGCGCGGGGCATCCTCAGTCGTCGCGCGATTCTTCGGTACGCGGGCACGGCTCCCCCAAGTGCGTCGTGGAACGGACCGGTCGATGACGGACCAGTTGATGTTGAGGACCGTGGTGACGGTGTGTCGAGACGAGCACAGAGTGTTCATGTACCCGTCAACATCGAAGGCGCTTTCTTCACCCGGCCGATACCGCACCGTTCACCGCAGCTCGCCTAGCGTCCGACTGCATGACTTCCAACTCGACGCCACGTACCGCGCGTTGGACCGCCGTCCTGACCGCTGCCGCGGCCGCGTTCCCGCTGCTCGTGGCCCTGCCCTCCACCGCGCAGGCGGCGGAGGCCGCCACCTGTGCGGGCACGGGACCGGTGTACGCCGTGGACTCCGCGGGCAAGCTGCTGCGCCACGACATGCCGACGCCCCTCTCCGGGGGCACCCTCGCCTCCCCGGGCACGATCGACACCGGCTGGAGCGGGTACGGCCGGGTGCTGGCGGGTCAGGGCGCGCGCTTCTACGGGATCAAGTCCGACGGCCTCTATCTGAGCCATCGGGTCGGTTCGACCGGCACCTGGGACATCCACCACAAGAAGATCAGCCCGAACTTCGGCTGGCTGACCAGGGCCGAGGACCGCGACCAGGTCACCGTCGACCGGGGCGACCGGATCTGGGTGCTGGACAACGCCGGTGAGCTGCGCACGTACAAGTACGACTCCGCCGGTGACAGCTGGAGCGAGGACAGCGGAAAGGTCATCGACCAGGGCTGGCAGAAGTACGACCTGATCGTGGCCGCCGACTCCGGCGTGATCTACGGCCGTTCCGCCACCGACGGCCATCTCTACCGCTCGCGCTACGACTTCACCAGCCAGCGCTGGATCGAGCGGCACGTGGTGGAGAGCCTGGCCGACTGGGGCCAGTACTCCAAGGGGATCACCTCGATCGGCGGGGACACCCTGATCGGCGTGACGGCGGCCGGCGCCGCCCACTACTACCGGTTCGACGAGAACACCGGTGACTACGCGGTCTACAAGAAGACCGTCGGCGCCTCCGGCTGGGCCGGCTTCACCAACGTCACCGGGGCCCCGGACGCCTGCCGCATCACCGCGAACCACACCCCCGCCTCCCCCTCGGTGCCGCTGGAGAGCTACACCCCGGCCGAGGTGGCCCAGTCCGCCACGGGGTCGCTGGAGTTCGCGTACACCGACAACATCGGGCGGTTGGTGCACGGCCGGATGGCGGACGCCTCGGACTTCAACGGCGTGCAGTGGACCACCCTCTCCGGCAACGAGGCGTTCACCGGCCGCCCCACCCTCTCCGGGCACGCCGACGGCCGCGTCGTCATCACCGCGCAGAACACCTCCGGCAGCGTCTGGCAGCGCAACCAGACCGCCAAGGCGTCCGCGGACTGGGCCGGCTGGATCGACCTGGCCGGCGCCATGGCCCATCACCCGGTCGGCGCGAAGACCCCGGACGGGCTGCTCGTACAGTTCGCCGTCGACGCGAACGGCAAGCCCTGGTACCGCATCCAGCAGCGGGCCAACGTCGGTTTCCTGGGCTGGATGCCGCTCGCCGGCTCCGGTCTCGGGGGCACCCTCCGGGCGGTCACCGTCCGCGACGGCATCCAGCTCTTCGCCACCACCGCCTCCGGCACCCTGACCACCGCCCGGTTCGCCGACGGCGCCCTCTCCGCGTGGTCCGGCCTCGGCGCGCAGAACATCAGCGGCGAGCCGTCGCTCGTCGTCTACCCGGGCTACCGCATCCGGGTGTTCGCCAACGACGGCCAGGGGCACGTCATCACCGCCGCCCAGTCCGCCGAGAACGGCGCGTACGGCGCCTGGGAGACGATCGACGGGCTGACCGCCGACGGCGCGCCGAGCGCCGTGATCTCCCCGCTGACCGGCCTCACCGAGATCACCGCGCGCGGCACCGACGGCGCCGTCCACAACACCGGCGAGACCGCCCAGGGCAGCGGCGCCTGGCGCGCCTGGCAGCGGCCCACGACCGAGGTCGCCGCCACCGTGCCGACCGCCTTCACCTACACCAACAGCAGCGGCCCCACCTGGGCCTACACCTTCCGCACCGCCGACAACCAGACCCGCGTCTACCAGGTCCAGCAGACCTTCGCCCGCGCCGCTGCGGACGGCGAACAGCCCGCACCCCTGTTCCGGGGCACGGCCCTGCCCCGGCCGGCCGACGACTGATTCTCGGGCCCGCGCCGGGGGCGGGCCGTGCCACACCCCGGAGGGCGGGGGCCACGACAGGGGCCCCCGCCCTCCGGCGCGTCGGGGTCAGCGGTGCGTACGGGCGTCAGCGGTGCGAGGCGGGTGCCGACGGCGTGATGCGGGGGTCAGCGCACCCCGTACCGCGCCTCGATGCCCGCGACGATCAGCCGCAGCCCGTCCTCGAAGCGTTCGTCGTAGTGCGCGAAGATCTCGGCACCGGCCGCCGCGGCGAGCGGGTAAGCGGCCATGCGGTCGGCCCGTTCGCCGATGTCGAAGCCGTCCCGCCGTTCGTCCGGCATCGGCAGGACGCCCTGCTCCTCGGTGACGAAGCCCATCGTGTACGAGTAGGCCGTGGTGCTCGCCCGCACCGCCTGCCACAGCTCGAACCCGGCGTCGACCATGGTCCGCAGATGGGTCTCCAGGCCCTCGGCGTGGTCGGTGCCGGTGAACCTGGCGCCGCTGTAGACCTTGGCCCCGTCGCGGTAGCGCAGCAGGGCCGCGCGCAATCCGCTGTTGTACGCGACGAGTTGGTCCTGCCAGCGCTCGGGGGCCGGCCCCGGCAGCCCCTCGTCGAGCATCCGGCGGTACATCACGGTGGCCATCTCGTCGAGCAGCGCCTGTTTGTCCTTGAAGTGCCAGTAGAGGGCGGGCGCCTTGACGTCCAGCTCCCTGGCGATGGCGCGCAGGGTGAGGCCGTCGAGGCCCACCTCGTTCAACAGCCGCAACCCGGTGTCGGCCACCCGGGCCCGGTCGATCTTCGTCGTACCCACCTTGACAATTTAACAGCGTTAAGCCCACACTCCCGACCATGGAACTTAACAGCGTTAAGGAAAGGGGCGGCGCGACGGCGCCCACGGGGACGGCAGCGGCGTCCGGGCCCGAGGTCGTGGTCGTCGGCGCCGGTCCCTGCGGGCTGGCCCTCGCCTGCGACCTGGTCCGACGCGGTGTGCGCGTCCTGGTCGCCGAGCGCGAGCCGGGCCTCTTCCCCGGCTCGCGCGGCAAGGGCATCCAGCCGCGCACCCGGGAGGTCCTGGACGACCTCGGCGTCGGCGACGCGGTCCGCGAGCACGGCGGGCCGGCCCCGGTGGGGATGGTCTGGCAGGACGGGGAGCGGCTGCGGGAGCACGACATGTTCCGCCGCGCGGCGCCGACCGGGACCGAGCCGTACGGGGAGCCGTGGCTGATGCCGCAGTGGCGCACCCAGGAGATCCTGCTGGCCCGGCTGCGCGAACTGGGCGGCGACGTCGCCTTCTCCACCGCGCTGACCGGCCTCGACCAGGACGCGGACGGCGTCACCGCCCACCTGACCACGGGCCCGGTCCGGGCCGCCTTCCTGGTCGCGGCGGACGGCGGGCGCAGTACGGTGCGGCGCGCGCTGGGCATCGCGATGACCGGCGAGGAGGTGGACCCGGCGCCGATGCTGGTCGCCGACGTGCGGCTGGCCGAGGACGCGCTGGACCGGCTCAACTGGCATGTGATGCCCGACGGCCAGGGCTTCCTCACGCTCTGCCCGCTGCCCGGCACGGCGGACTTCCAGCTGGTCGCCCGGTTCGAGGAGGGCGGGCCCGACACGTCGCCGGAGGGGGTGCGCGCCCTGGTCGCCGCCCGTACCCACCTGACGGCGCGGGACGTCACCGAGGTCCGCTGGGCCTCCGACTTCCGGCCGCGCGCCGCGCTGGCCGACCGGTTCCGCGCGGGCCGGGTCCTCCTGGCGGGCGACGCCGCGCACGTGCACTCCCCCGCGGGCGGCCAGGGGCTGAACACCGGCGTGCAGGACGCGTACAACCTCGGCTGGAAGCTCGGCCAGGTCCTGCGGCACGGGGCGCCGGACGCCCTGCTGGACAGTTACGAGCAGGAGCGCCGCCCGGTCGCCGCCGACGTGCTCGGCCTGTCCACCCGCATCCACCGGGGCGAGCAGGAGCGCGGCGCGGCGGTCCAGCAGCTCGGCCTCGGCTACCGCACCGGCCCGCTGTCGGTGGGCCGGGCCGGGGTCCTGCACCCCGGCGACCGCGCCCCGGACGGCCCGACGGACGGGGGGCGACGCCTCTTCGACGTCTTCCGCGGCCCGCACTTCACCCTGCTGGCGGTCGGCACGAGCGCCGAACTCCCCCTGCTGGACGGCGACTTGGTCCACGTACACCGCACGGGCTCCCACGAGGCGTACGGGGAGGGCCTGTTCCTGGTCCGCCCGGACGGCTACCTCGGCTGGGCGGGCGAGGCCCCCTCGGAGCTGGTGCGGTACCTGGCCCGGTTCGGGCTCGCCCCGGTCACGGCCTCCTGAGCGCCTGTCGAGCGGCCGCCGGGCCGGAGCGTCACACGCTGCTGAGCGAGAGCTTCGTGGCGAACCCGAGGAACAGCAGGCCGGCCGCCGACGTGGCTCCCGCCGACAGCCGCTTGCGGCGGCGGAACGAGGCGGCCAGCCGGGTGCCGCCGAAGATCAGCATCGACAGGTAGAGGGCGCTGGCGATCTGCAGCAGGGTGCCCAGCACCAGGAAGGACAGCGCCGGATAGGGGTAGTCGGGGTCGACGAACTGGACGAAGAACGAGACCAGGAACAGGATCGCCTTCGGGTTGAAGAGGCTGACCACCAGCGCCCGCCGGTACGGCCGCTCCATCGTCGCGGACGCCGGGGCCCCGGCGCCCTCGACGGCCGGCCCGGCCGCCTTCCGGTGCCGCTCGCGCCACAGGGCGACCGCGGCCCGCAGCATGCCGACGGCCATCCAGGTCAGATAGCCCGCACCGGCGAACTTGACGACGGTGAACAGCATCGGGTTCGTCCGCAGCAGCGAGGAGACCCCGAGCGCGGACAGCGTCATCAGCACGGTGTCCCCGGTCCACACCCCGGCCGCCGCCACGTACCCGGCCCGCACCCCGCGCCGGGCGGCGACGGACAGCACGTACAGCGAGTTCGGCCCCGGCAACAGGACGATCAGAACCAGGCCGACGAGATAGGTCGGAAGATCGGTGACACCCAGCATGGAGCGGAGTGTCGCACGCCAGTACGGCCCCCTGTCCAGGGGATTCCAGAGTTCGGGAAACCCCGGGCGGATACGGCCCGGGTCAGTCCTCGTCGCCGTCCAGAAGCCGGTCCACGGAGAGCTTCATCTCGACCCCGGCCACTTCCGGCACGGTGAACGAGGTCCCGCGCCCGTGGTGCGTCCTGTTCTTGTACTCGCCGCCCCTCGGGTCGGTGCAGAGCAGCACCCGGTCGTGCTTGCGGTCGGCCACGACGTAGACCGGAACACCGGCCTGGGCATAGTCCTCGACCTTGGGTCCGAGGTCGTCCGCCCAGTTGGTCGAGGTCACCTCCACGACCATGCGGAAGACATGCGCGGCGTAGCAGTTCTTCATGGCGTGATGGTCCCGGAAGTCCGCATCGACGACCGACAGGTCGGGAATCGCGTAGTCCTCGGGGCCCGTGGGCAACCACAGCCCGACCCCCTGGACGAGCCTGAGCCCCACGGTGCGCGCCCGTGCGCCGAACTCCTCGCTGAGCCAGGACAGCGCCAGAGCGTGCGTTCCGTCCGCCGGTGGTGTCACAGTGAGCCTCCCCTGGAGAATCTCCACGCGATGCCCAGGCAGCGAGCGAGCGAGCTGGTCGGCTGCCTCGCCGAGCGTCAGCTCCGGCTGTCCCTGCACGTGCACCTGCTCCTCGTGCTGTATTACGGCCACGGCATCCTCCTTTCGGGGACCACTGTTCACGAGCTTATCCACGGCCGGAGGCATTCGGCGAGGGATCACCCGCGCGGGTACACCCCGCCCGCTCGGAACGCGTCCGACGGCTCGTACCTCCCCCACACCTCGCGCAGGGCGTCGCAGACCTCGCCCACCGTGGCCCGGGCCCTGAGCGCGTCCTTCATCGGGTACAGGACGTTGTCGGTGCCCCGGGCGGCCTCGCGCAACCGGTCCAGGGCGGCCGCCACGGCGTCCCGGTCGCGCCCGGCGCGCAGTCTCGCCAGGCGGGCGGCCTGTTCGGCCTCGACTGCGGGGTCGACGCGCAGGGGTTCGTAGGGTTCCTCCTCGTCGAGGCGGAAGCGGTTGACGCCGACCACGACCCGGCGGCCCTCCTCGGTCTCCAGCGCGACGCGGTAGGCGGAGCGCTCGATCTCGCTCTTCTGGAAGCCCCGCTCGATCGCGCGCACCGCCCCGCCCATCGCCTCGACCCGCCCCATCAGCTCCAGCACGGCCGTCTCGATGTCGTCGGTCATCCGCTCCACGGCGTACGAACCGGCGAACGGGTCGACGGTCGCGGTCACGTCCGTCTCGTGGGCCAGGACCTGCTGGGTGCGCAGGGCCAGGCGGGCGGACCTGTCGGTGGGCAGGGCGATGGCCTCGTCGTAGGAGTTGGTGTGCAGGGACTGGGTGCCGCCCAGGACCGCGGCCAGGGCCTGGACGGTGACCCGGGCCAGGTTGACCTCGGGCTGCTGCGCGGTGAGCTGGACCCCGGCGGTCTGCGTGTGGAAGCGCAGCATCAGCGACCTGGGGTCCTTCGCCCCGAACTCCTCCCGCATCACCCCCGCCCAGATCCGGCGGGCCGCCCGGAACTTCGCGACCTCCTCCAGGAGCGTGGTGCGGGCGACGAAGAAGAACGACAGCCGGGGCGCGAAGGCGTCCACGTCCATGCCCGCCGCCAGGGCCGTGCGCACGTACTCGATGCCGTCGGCCAGGGTGAAGGCGACCTCCTGCACCGGCGTGGCACCGGCCTCGGCCATGTGGTACCCGGAGACCGAGATCGTGTTCCACCGCGGCAGCTCGTCACGGCAGTACTCGAAGACGTCCGCCGTCAGCCGCAGCGACGGCCCCGGCGGGAAGATGTACGTACCGCGCGCGACGTACTCCTTGAGCACGTCGTTCTGCACCGTCCCCGTCAGATCCCGCCCCGCCACCCCCTGCTCCTCGCCCACCAGCTGGTACAGCAGCAACAGCACCGCGGCCGGCGCGTTGATCGTCATCGACGTGGACACCCGGTCCAGCGCGATGGAGTCGAACAGGACCCGCATGTCGTCGATGGAGTCGACCGCCACCCCCACCCTGCCCACCTCCCCCGACGCGACCGGGGCGTCGGAGTCGTACCCCATCTGCGTGGGCAGGTCGAACGCCACCGACAGCCCCGTCGTCCCGTTCGCGATCAGCTGCCGGTAGCGGGCGTTGGACTCCGCCGCCGTCCCGAACCCCGCGTACTGCCGCATCGTCCACGCCCGCCCCGTGTACATCGACCCGTACACCCCGCGCGTGAACGGATAACCCCCCGGCACCCCCAGCCGCTCACCGGCGTCCCACCCCTCCAACGCCTCCGGCCCGTACACCGGCTCGATGGGCAGTCCCGACTCCGACTCTCGCGTCATCCGTTGTGCCTCCCGCCGGGGCCGCTCGCCGGTGACCACGGTTCCGGCACCGTTCCCCCATCATGCGCGGGCTTTGGCAACCGGGCAGAGCGGGAATCCGTCTCATGAGTTACGGACACCCAGGGGGCCGAGATGAGACATCGCACCACCGGAAGCACGGCACGCACGGGGATACCGGACAGGGCACGGCGGTTCGGGCCGCGGGGCCGGGCGGGGGCGACCGCGGCACTCGCCGTGCTCGCCGTGACCACGGCGGCGGGTTGCAGGGCGGAGGCCACCGGCAGCGTGCCGGCGGACCGGCCGTCGTCGCCCCGGGCCACCGCGAGCGACGACGGCAGGTCCGCCCCGCCGCCCTCGCCCACCACCCCGGCCCCGCCCTCCCCGTCGTCCTCGCCCCCGTCACCGACGGCCACGGCGTCGCCCACGCCGAAGCCGGACCCGCAGGGCAGGACGCTGATGTCGAGCGGCTCCCAGGGCGGCCAGGTGCGGGAACTCCAGGCGCGGCTGCGGCAGATCGGCCACTTCGACCGCAGCCCGACCGGCTACTACGGCACCGTCACGGTCGCCGCCGTCCAGTCGTTCCAGGGCAAGCGCGGCCTCTCCCGCACCGGCAGGACGGACACCCTCACCTGGCAGAAGCTGCTCGCCATGACGCGCCGGCCGACGGCCACCGAGCTGAACCCGCCGACCACCCGGCCGGTCGCGAAGCCGGACAAGCGCTGCCTGACCGGCCGGGTCCTGTGCATCAGCAAGAACAGCCGGACGCTGTCGTGGATGATCGACGGCCGGGTGCGCTCGTCAATGGACGTCCGCTTCGGTTCCCAGTACACGCCCACCCGCGAGGGCACCTTCTCGGTCTACTGGAAATCGCGCCACCACGTGTCGACGATCTACGACACTCCCATGCCGTACGCGATGTTCTTCAGCGGCGGCCAGGCGGTGCACTACTCGGCGGACTTCGCGGCCCGCGGCTACAACGGCGCCTCGCACGGCTGCGTCAACGTCCGGGACGAGGGGAAGATCGCCTCGCTCTTCGACCAGGTGAAGACGGGCGACAAGGTCGTCGTCTACTGACGGGCCGCGGGCGGGCCGAACGGGCCCGGTCGGACCGGGCGGGAAGCGGGGCCTTCGGGCCGGAGGAGAAGGGGCGCGGACGGGACCGGGGGAACGTGTCCCGCCCGCGCCATGTGCGCTGAGCCGCAGGTACGGGGGGAACCCCGGCTCTGTGCGCTGCCGATGACCAGTCGGCTCAATCTGTACTGCGTCACAGCCTCGAAAAGTGTCACACCCGATGTTCCGGGGCCGGAGAGACCTGGTCGCGCGCGGGGCGGCCGACCGGTCCGGCCTGCGGTTCGACCGGCTTGTGGCACGGCCGGCACGGGGCGCCCCGGGACGGTACGACGCGGCCGGGGCAGTGGTCCGCCCGATTCGGTCGACCTGATTCGGCCAGTCGGATTCAGCCGCCCGCGCGCGGTTCGATCGGCGGGCCGGCCGGAGGCCCGGTCCGTGGGCCGATCAGTGGTTCGGTCAGTGGTTCGGTCAGCGCGAGGAGGCCGGAGCGCCGGTGGTGAACAGGGCCACGGAGGGCGAGGGGGTGGGGGTGGGCGTGGGGGACTCGCCGGAACCGCCGCCGGAACCGCCGTCGGCCGGGGTGCCGCCACCGGTCGAACCGTCCTCGCCGTTCGACCCGTCGCCGTCGCTGTCGCTGTCGCCGTCCCCCCGTCCGTCGTCCTGGTCCCCGTCGCCGTCACCGCTGCCGCCGCCGTCGCTGCCCGGGGTGCCGTTCCCGCCCTTGTCCGCCCCCTCCAGCACGCGGTCGCAGAACCGTTCCAGGTTGCGGGCCCCCTTGGCCAGGGTTTCGAGCTTGCGCCTGCGGTCGTCGTCCAGGTTGCCGTTGCGGTAGTCGCGACAGGCCTTGAGCGCCTTGGCGTACCACTCGCCGGACGAGCCCCCGCCGGAGTAATCGGGCAGCCCGCCCTTGCCGGGGTTCTTCGTCGAACCGTTCGCGGAGCCGTCGGGCTCGCGCGTACCGCGTTCTTCGGCGCTGTTCGATCCGGTGCCGTCCGGCCGGCCGGACGGCGGGACGGAACGGTGCGGCGCCGGCTCGGACGCGTCCCGTTCCGGGGCGGGCGGCGGGGTCCGCGGGGCCTCGCCCTCGGGGGGCCGGGAGCCGAGCTCCTCGGGGGTCGCCGCGGCCGAGACCGAGGTCGCGGGCACGGGGGCGCGGCCGCCGAACGGCCCGGGAAGCATTCCCGTACCCGCCGCCACGGCCACCCCGCCGAGCGCGCAGCCCGCGAAGGAGGCGACCAGGCCGAAGCGGACGGGACGGCTCCAACGCGAGATGCGGTTCCGGCCCGAGCCTCCCGACGCGGCGGACGCGGCCCTGATGCGCACCGTGGGCAGGGTGTCGGTCCCGGTCTGCCGGACGGCGCTCTCGACGCCGCCCGCCTGCGCGCCCGCCCGCTTCCGGGCGCGCGCGGAATCGCGTGCGGAGCGCCTGGCGGTGCGGAAGGCGGCCAGCGCCGCGGCCTCGCCGGGCAGTTCACCGGTGGCCGGGCGGGCGGCCCGGGCGGCGGCGTCCAGCGCGGCCACCAGGCTCTCCGCCTCCGTACACGCGTGACCACCGACGGGATCGACCGGTTCGCCACGGAGCAATCTCTCCGCGGCTTCCTTGTCAAGCCATTCGTACTGCTCGTCGGCCATCACATGTCCTTCTGCGTCCAGGGACGCGAATGCGTCACACCCGCCGGCGCCGCCAGACCATTGCGGACGGGGCGTTGGGTGGGTACGGCATCGAGTTCCGCCGTATGGCCCGCCGCACCCAGGCGGGTGGCGGCCGGGTCGGCCGGGTCCTCCCCGGCGGCGCGGTCCGCGGGGGCGCCGTCACCCTCGCCGTCCGCCGCGCGGGAGCCGGTGCCGAAGCCGCCCGCCCCGTCCGTGCGCAGCAGTTCGGCCAGCCGTTTCAGCCCCCGGTGCGCCGCCGTGCGCACCGCTCCCGGGCGCTTGCCCAAGGTCTGCGCGGCGCTCTTCGCGTCCAGACCCACGACCACCCGCAGCACCACCGCCTCGGCCTGGTCCTGCGGCAGCTGGGCGATGAGCGACATCGTACGGCCGGTGGCCAGTGCCTCGATCGCCTCGTCGGCGGTGTCGGACTCGGCGGGCCGCTCGGACAGTTCCGACTCGTCGCCGCCGACGGCCGGGCGCCTGCCGCGCATCCGCAGATGGTCCAGCGCCCGGTTGCGGGCTATGCGTGCCGCCCATCCCCGGAAGCGGTCGGCGTCACCGCTGAACCGGTCGAGGTCGCGCGCTATCTGCAGCCAGGACTCGGAGGCCACGTCCTCGGCATCCGGCTCTCCCACCAGTGTCCGTATGTAGCCCAGCAGCCGCGGCTGCACGGCGCGGTACACAGTACGGAAGGCGTCCTCGTCCCCGTCCTGCGCCGCGACCACCGCGGCAGTCAACTCCGCGTCGTCCCCCAGCACTCCCTCAACCTGCCCTGCCGTCGCGAATCGCAGCTGGTCATCACTGCTCGCGCCACCCTGCGCGACACAGCACGCTACGTCCTTCGCGGGGCCCGCGTCCATGACTTGTACAACCCGCAACATCGCCCGGCCACGATGTGGTGTGACAGAAAACGCGACGACGGCGCTGAGAGGAGTACGGGGTCGTCCTACGGCCCTGTCGGAAGACGACCGGGGCCTCTCCTGTGGGGGGTGGCGGCCCCGGTCGTCCTCATTCCTCTCTCCCCTCGCTGTCGCGGTGCCGGTCCGGCAACTCCCGCGCCCGCCGCACCCCTCTCGACGCGCCCCGTCCCGGTGACCCGCGGTTCAGCCGGCACCGGCACCGGTGGCGCCGGTCGTGCCGGGAACGCCGGGGGTGCCGCCGTTGCTCCCCGGGCCGTTCGTTCCCGGCGGCTCCGGTGCGCCCCGGTTCTCCTCGGGGGTGGTCGGCCGTTCCTCCGCGTCCCGCCGGCCCCGGCCGTCCCGGCCCCTGTTCGTCTCCCCCGGTGACGGGGGTTCGGGGAGCGCTTCGCAGTAGGCCCTCACCGCCTCCTCCGACTCGCCGCCCGCGGCTGCCTCCAGTCGTTCGAAGGCGGTGGCGTCCATGGCCCTGCCGTTGCCCCGGCCGTCGAGGTACGCCCGGCACAGGGCGGCGACGTTCCGGGCCCGGTCGGAGGACCGGGGGCCGTCGGGGGTTTTCGTGGGGCCCGCGCCCGGTCCGGTGCTCCGCCCCGTGCCGTCGTCGTCCACCGGCGACGGGGCCCCGCCGGTGCGGTGGCCGCCGGGGGTGGCGGGGGCGGTGGGCGCCGGGCGTACGGGCCCCGGGCCGTCGGGGCCGTCGCCGCCGAACGGGTTCGGCAGCGTCCCCGAACCGGCCGCCACCGCGACCCCGCCGAGCAGCGCCGCGGCCAGGATCCCGCCGAGCACTCCCCGGACCGGGCGCGTGCCGCGGCGCCGCTGCGCCGGGCGCCAGTCGTCGCGCCGGCGCCGCCGCCACCAGGGCACCGGTGCGTGCGCGCCCCCGTCCCGGGCGGCCCGGAACGCGGCCACGGCACGCCGCTCGCCGTCCGTGTCCGGCCCGTCCGGCCGCCGCTGCGATTCGTCCCTCATGCTCCGTCACCCCGCACGCGGCGCGCCTTCTTCGTCCTGTCGGCCGCCCTGTCACCCGTCCTGCCACCCGGGGACAGCTGCTCGGCCAGCCGTCTGAGCCCCCGGTACGCGGAGGTGCGGACGGCCCCCGGGCGCTTGCCGAGCACGCGCGCCGTCGCGGCACCGTCCAGGCCGACGACCACCCGGAGCAGCACGGCCTCGGCCTGCTCCTGCGGCAGCGCGCCGATGGTCTCCAGCGCCTCCCGGGTGGAGAGCGTCTCCAGCGCCGCGTCGGCCGTGTCGTGGCCGCCGGGCAGGTGGAGCACGTCCTGTTCGAGCAGGGTGACGCGGGGCCGCCGCTTCACCTTCCTCAGGTGGTCGAGCGCGCGGTGCCGGGCGATCACCGCCGTCCAGCCCCGGAACCCGGCCCCGTCGCCGCGGAAGCGCCCCAGGTCACGGGCTATCTCCAGCCAGGCTTCGGAGGCCACGTCCTCGGCGTCGTCGCCGACCAGCCCGCGCACGTAGCCGAGGAGGCCCGGCTGCACCATCCGGTACACGACGGCGAAGGCGTCCTCGTCCCCCTGCCGGGCACGTTCGACGGCATCGCCGAGCTCGACGTCGTCCACCTGCCTGCGTCGCTGTTCCTCGCCCGTTCCCACCACATCCCCAGCCGACGGCCCGGTCCGGCACCGGCTGTCGTGCCCGTGCCCCGCCGGGGCGGTGGTACCGATCTTCCCCTGCACCCTTCTGCGCCCGATCTCACAGAAATGTCACAGATCCCCCCGGACCCCCCTGCGGGAGTGAGGTATGTCACTCCCGCGCGGTTCGGTGTGACGTTTGGGTCCCTTGCTGCGCTGGGTACCCCGGGTCGTCTGCGCGACAGCTGCGGCCCGTGAACTTCTGGGTACGTGAACTCTCTTGAGAGGTGGGGCATTTGAGCTCGCGCAGTTCGCATGCGTACAGACCGATGAGCCTGAAGCGCCGCGCCTGGCTGACCGTCGGTGCCGTGGTGCTCGGCGGGGCGGGAGTGGTGACGGTCGCCATCGCCAACCCGTCCGACGGGCCGGCCGGTCCGTCGGGGCCGAAGCAGCGCCCGGCGAAGCTGCGGTCGCTCGCGCTGGACGGGGGCACCGCCACCGAGCGGAAGCTGCCGACGACGAAGACCGAACCGTTCTCGCTGGTCGGCATCGGCTGGGACGGGGCGGCGGACGTGAACGGCGCCGCCCGGGTGCGCACCCGGGCCGCCGGAACCGGGAAGTGGTCGCCCTGGCGGGAGCTGGAGATGTCCGCCGACGGGCCGGACGGGGCCGAGCGGGCCGGGGCCCGCCGGGCGACCGAACCGCTGTGGGTCGGCACCTCGGACGCCGTGCAGGTGAAGGTGGGCTCGGGCCGGGCACTGCCCAAGGGCCTCCGGCTCCACATGGTGGACCCGGGCGTCAGCCGTACCGAGTCCCGCAACCCCGCCGGCAGCGCCCCCGGCTCCCTGGACACCGCCGCGTACGTCACGGAGGAGACCACGAGCCCGTCGGCGCCCGCCACGACCGACGCACCGACCGAGCCGCCCACGCAGTCCGCCTCCCCGGCCGACACCGCGACGGCCACGGACGTCGCGACCCCGACGGATCCCGCCACCGCCACGGCCTCCGCGTCGGAGAGCGCCACCGCCGCGCCCTCGCCCGAGCCGTCGACGACCGTGCCCACCGCGCCGCCGTCGACCGTCAACCGGCCGCCGATCATCGGCCGCGCCCAGTGGGGTGCCGACGAGTCGCTGGTCGAGGATCCGCCGGAGTACATCGACAAGGTGCAGGCGGTCTACATCCACCACACGGCCGACGCGAACAGCTACAGCTGCGCGGACTCCGCCGCCATGGTCCGGGCGATCCTGACCTACCACGTGAAGACCGAGGGCTGGAACGACCTCGGCTACAACTTCCTGGTCGACAAGTGCGGCCAGATCTTCGAGGGCCGGGGCGGCGGCGCCGACCTTCCGGTCAAGGGCGCCCACACCTACGGCTTCAACTCGTACTCGACCGGCATCTCGCTGCTCGGCGACTTCGAGACCGGCAGGCCGACCCCGGCCGCCCTGCAGTCCGCCGCCCGGATCGCCGCCTGGAAGCTCGGGCAGTACGGGGTGAGCCCCACCGCCAAGGTGACGCTGACCCGGCTCGTCACCGACGCCGACGGCAACACCCGGCCCGCCGGTGACGTCACGTTCAACACCGTCGCCGGGCACCGCGACGGGTTCGCCACGAAGTGCCCCGGCGCGAACCTGTACAGCAGGCTCGGCTCGATCCGCACGTACGCGACCAACGCCACCCGCAACGCCGCGATCCCGACCTCCGACTTCAACCGCGACGGCGTCACCGACCTGGTCGTCGGCCTCCCGAAGGCGGGCGGCGACGGCCGCGTCACCGTGCTGCCCGGGACCAGGAGCGGTCCGGGCACGACGGCGAAGCGGACGCTGAACCAGAACAGCCCGGGGGTGCCCGGCGGTTCCGAGGCGGGCGACCTGTTCGGCTCGTCCAACGCCTGGGGCGACGTGAACGGCGACGGGTACGCCGACCTGGTCGTCGGCGGCCCCGGCGAGGACCTCACCCAGGCCGACAACGGCACGGTCGTCCTGATGTACGGCCCCGGCCTCACCACCGGCCGCAGCTACTCGGTCACCTCCTCGGCGCGGACCGGCGGCGAGAAGCTCGGCACGACCGTCGCCTCCGGCGACTTCAACGCCGACGGCAAGGCGGACGTCCTCTCCGTCGCGCCCGGCAAGCCCGGCCGCTGGTGGGCCTGGGACGGCAAATCCGGTGCGGCCAAGTCCGGTTACCTGAACACCTCCGCGTACACCGCCGCCGTGAGTTACGCGGCCGCGGTCACCGGCGACTTCAACAAGGACGGGTACGCGGACGCGGCCATCAACTACCGGGACCCGGGCGGCGTCGGACGCCTGCTGTGGCTGAAGGGGTCCGCAACCGGGCTCCAGCGGGTCGGCATCCTCGACGCCCGCGGCGGACGCTCACTGGCCGCCGGTGACATCAACGGGGACGGCGCCACCGACCTGGCGGTCGGCCAGCCGTCCGCCACCGAGTCCGGGCACACCGCCAAGGGCGGCGCGGTCACGGCCGTGTTCGGTTCGGCCACCGGCCTGACCTCCACCGGCCGCAGAACGATCCACCAGGACACCACAGGCGTACCGGGCGGCGGCGAGACCGGCGACGACATGGGGGCGTCCGTCTCCATCGGCGACGTCAACCTCGACGGCTACGGCGACATCCTCACCGGCGCACCGGGCGAGGACCTCACCCGCGACGGCGTGAACCGGGGCAACGCCGGCCAGGTCCTCCTGATCCGCGGCTCCGCCACCGGGCCCACCGGCACCGGGGCCGTCGGATACAGCCAGGACACCGCGGGCGTCCCGGGCTCCACCGAGGCGGGCGACCGGCTCGGCTCGTCCGTCTCCCTGACCGACCTCTCCGGCTACGGCCGGGCGGACATCGCGACCGGCGCGGACGGCGAGGACGCGGGCAACGGCACGGTCCTGCAGATCGACAACACCAGCACCTCGGGCATCAAGGCGGACACCGCCCTCTACTACGGCGTGACGGCGCTCGGTTCACCGACCGGCATCCGGATCGGGCTCACCCTGGCCCCTTAGCAGGACGCGCCCGGAAGAACCGCCCCGGAAGCGGGGCGCACGGACCGGAGCCCCTCGGACCTGACCCGAGGGGCTCCTCCCGTACACACGTCCTCCGTACGGGCACCTCTTGTACGAGCACCTTCCGTACGGGCCTCTCTCGTACGAGCACCTTCCGTACGGGCACCTCTTGTACGACGGTCCCGGCGGGCGCTCAGCCCCGGCCGCGGGCCTGGCGCGACGCCACCGCGCGCAGCACCCGGCGGCCCTCGGTCGACAGATCCACCGCGCGGCGCAGGGCGGCGCCGTCGCCCGCCGTGCCCGCGGCCTCCGTGAGGATCTCCAGGATCTGGATCTGGCGGCGCAGTTCGCCGGTGACCAGCGGACCGCTTCCGTCCGGGTCGCCCGCGCGGCAGCGCCGCAGCGGGTCCGCGCCGTCCGCTCCGGGGTCGCCGCCCGGGGTGTCGAACCGCCGGTGGACCTCCAGCGCGAGCAGCGAGCAGGCGTCGGCCCACTCCCGGAGCGGGGCGGCGGAGAAGTCGCCGGGCGCGGCGGCGAGCGCCTGCCGGACCTGTTCGGCCACGTCGTCCGCGGGTGCCTGTTCCTCCATCGCCGCACGGGCGGCCCCCAGTCGGGCGTCCCATTCCCGGCCGTCCGCGCGGACCGCCCGCAACGGGCGCAGCGGATCGGGTTCGGACCCGTCCGCGGGCCGCGGCAGACAGCGGTCGAGGCAGGCGACCGCACTCACGGCGAGGCTCCGCCCGTCGGCGGCGGCGATCAGTTCCAGCAGGCTCATCGGCGTCTCCTGTCGGCCCGTCCGGGTGCGTGCACACACCCGGACGCGGCGCTTCCTGTTATCGCTTCCAGCGCCGAATGGCTCAAAATCGTCACCCGAGGAGGCCGAAATCCCATCCCCTGGAAGATTCGGCAGGAAGGTTCGGCAGGACGACCGGGTCGCTGCGGGACGGCCGGGTCACGCCGCCGGGGGGCCGGCGCGTCAGGACCGGGTGCCGAGCGGATACAGGCCGAGGGCCGCCCGCTCCCCCTGCATGCGGGTGAGCCTGCGCACGAAGAGGATGGCGAGCACCGCGGCCACGACGTCGAACGCGTCGGACGCCATGGTCAGGTCCGTCGCGTCGATGATCTCCTCCACCTCCTCGGCCCGCCAGGACAGCCGGGTCGTGATCCAGGAGAAGAGCAGGGTGCAGACCCATCCGCCCCACCACAGGTTCATCAGGGTGGCCGGGACCGTGCGCCAACTGCCGTCGGTGTTGGTCTGGGCGCTCGCGGTCCAGACGCCGCCCGCGATCCGGCGCGGCAGCACCAGGTTGGCCACCGGGACGAAGCAGGAGCCGACCGCCCAGCCCGGCGCCATCGGCTGCATGCTCGGGTCGAACACCTCGGCGTTCAGCCGCACCCGCCGGAACCAGACGATGAAGACGATTCCGGTGGCCAGCATCATGACGCCCTGGAGCACGCCGGCGGACCCGTACAGGTTGTCCGCCATGGTCGCCGCCGACTCGTCGTACGTCTCGAAGTCGTTCGCCAGGCCGTCCGTGATCAGCCCGCGGAGGTTCAGCCCCGCCGCGACGGCGAGCAGATCCGTCACCGCGACGAGCGACAGCAGCACGACGAGGGCCTTCGCGAGTCCGTCCGGTGAACGCAGGTACTGCTGAGGAGCGACGAAGGCCGGGGCGGGCGGCACCGGGGCCGCCGCCCCGGCCGGGCCGGCGCAGTTCGAGCAGCGTCCGTCGTCGGTGACCGGCGGTCTGAGACGGCAGGTGGAACACAGCGCGGAAAGGAACCCCCAGGATTCGGAAACGGCATTCGGAAACGGACGGAGCCGCGCCCGCCTCTCCCCGGGGCGCACGCGGCGAGCGAACGTAACCCCCGCCCACCGCACTGTCCACCACGATTCGCCCCGCCCGGTCCGGGTCGTCCCGGGCTCGCCCGCCCGTCCCCGCGGCTCGCCCGACCTGCCTCCCGCCCCCGGCCCACTCGCCCGCTCGACCCGTCCCCGGCCCCGCGGCCCGTCCGTCCGGCTCAGCCCGTCCCGTCGATCCGTGCGGCCAGCGCCCGGAACTCGTCCCAGGTCAGCGCGGGCTTGCCCGGGACCCACAGCTTCTGGGCGGTCGCCCGCAGCGGCATCCGGATACCGCGCGCCACCTGGGCCGGGGTCTGCGCCTGCGGGAAGTCGCCCCAGACGGCGAACCGGCCGCCGAGGATCTGGCCCGACCAGCGCGCCGGAACCGGCTTCGTGCCGCGCAGGACGAGCGGGGTCCACTGCTCGTAGATCCGCTCGCCCGTCGGGTAGACGAAGTTGTTGGGCTGGCCGAGCACGTAATAGAGGAACTCGTCGTTGAGGTTCACCACGCGCCGGCCCTCGCGCAGGTACTCCTCCGGCTGCCGGGCGCCGTACTCCTTGCCCGTCCAGTACTCGACCTCGATGCCCTTGTCGGCGGGGACGGACCCGTCGCGGAAGAAGCCGTCGTTCCACGCCTTGGGCTGCTTGCCGCGCGGGCGCACCACGGCCGCGCGGTCGTTGAGCCAGCCGGTGGCGAGGTCCTTGATCCCGGCCCCCGCCCCGTACTTCCGCTGGGCGGCGCGCTGGAGCTGCGGGTAGGAGGCCGCCGGGTCCCGGGCCATCAGCGCCAGGTACTCGTCGGCGCCGAGGTGCCAGTACGCGCCGTCGAACAACTCGGTGTACTCGCCGAGGAGTTCGTCGACGAGCTTCGCCGCCCCGGGGTCGGAGATGTCCAGCGAGCCGGGCGAGAGCCGGCCCGAGGCGCTGCGCAGCTGGAGGCCGGGGTGGGCCCGCAGCACCGCGCCGAGGTGGCCCGGGGAGTCGATCTCGGGGACGACCTCGATGTGCAGCCGGCCCGCGAGCCCGAGGATCCGCCGCACCTCCGCCTTGGTGAGGTGCTGCGGCGACACCACCTCGGGGTGGGTGTCGGACTCGATGCGGAAGGCCTGGTCGTCGGAGAAGTGCAGGCCCAGCTGGTTGAGCTTGAGGTCGGCCATCTCGCGCAGCCGGTCCTCGATCCAGGCGGCGGTGTAGTGCTTGCGCGCGATGTCGAGGTTGAGGCCGCGCTGCGGCCGGTCGGGGCGGTCGCGCACCTCGCCCTCCGGCATCACCCCGTCGGCCCGCACCGACTGCTTCAGCGTGCGGGTCCCGTAGAAGACGCCGGCCTGGTCGGGCCCGCTGATCCGCGCCCGCCCGTCGCGGACGTCGAGGGTATACGACTCGGGGGCGCCGCCGCCCGGGACGATCGCCAGTTCCACGTCGCCCGCGCGGGCGGGGACGTCGCCCCGGTAGCGGATCTTCAGCTCCTGGGCCAGCAGCCGCCCCTCGTCCGCGAGCGTCCCGCTGCCCTCGGCGACGACGACCCCGCCGTCCGGGCCGGGGCGCCAGCCGGGGCCGCGGGCCGCCCGGTGTTCCCGCACGGCGGGGATGGTGCGGGGGGCCGCGGAGAGCGGGTAGCTCCGGGTCGGCGAGGGGGCCGCGGAGGAGGGCGCGGGGGCTCGGGGCGCCGAGGTCTGCCCCGCGAGCCCGCGGTCGGAGCCCTCCGGCCAGACGACGACGGCGACCGTCGCGGCGGCCGCCGCGGTGAGGACCGCGCCGGCCACGAGGGCGCCGCGTGAGGGCGACATGGTCAGGAACCTCCATTGTTCGCGGGAAGCGGGAAGCAGGACGGGAAGCAGGTCGGTCGGGAGGCAGGTCGGACGACAGCCGGGGCGCTCGGGAAGGGTCGGGAACGAGGAGGCCCGTGCCGGGCGTTCTCCTCGGGGGCACGGCCCATCAGACCGGATCGCGGCCCCTCAGCCGTTCCGAAACCCTCTCGTCCGGGTGAAATTCGCGCATCCGTCGGACGTCTGTTGCCCCGCCTCGGTAGCTTTGAGGCACATTCGTCTCTCCCTTCACCCTGCATCTGTCCGGCCTCACCCGTCCCTTCCCACCCAGGGTCACAGATGCCGTTGATCCGAGGAGCCCACGCTGTCCAGGTCCAGCGAGTCCCACGCCGGCCTCCCGGAGCGGTTGTGGCAACCGGTCACCCGGACGGCCCTGCCCGTCCAGGGGCCCGTGCCCGCCCGGGGCCCGGCCCGTCACCCGGGGCTCGACCATTTCAACGCCGTGCCGCCCGCGGATGCCGAGGCGGCCCTGCTGACGTGCTGCGGCAGCCGCCGCTGGGCGCACCGGCTGATGCTCCACCGCCCCTACCCCGATCTCGGCGCCCTGCTGGCCGCGGCCGACGAGGCGGGGTACGACCTGGCGCCCGCCGACCTCTCCGAGGCGCTCGCCGCCGAGGTCTCCCCCGGTCTGCACGACGCCGCCCCGCCCTCCGCCCATCTCGCGCTGCGGGCCGCGCACGCCGCGTACGAGAGCCGCTTCGGCCATGTCTTCGTGATCTGCCTGGACGGCATGGAGCCGGCCGAGCAGCCCGACCAGGTGCTCGCCGCGATCCGGACCAGGCTGGGGCACGAACCCGACCACGAGCGGGTGGTCACGGCCGACGAGATGCGGCGGCTCGCCCGGGGCCGCATCATCGACCTGGTATCGGCTTCATAACGGAACGGGCTCGGTCGGAGGGGTCAGCAGGGCGTTCTAGGCCGTCCGTGCCCGTTTGGTTGCCACTTTGATCACACCGTGGGCCCCGGCGCGAACGAACCGACAATCCGTCGCTACGATGGCCGGGGCCGGTGGACCGTACCCGGCCGGGTCAGACCGACAGTCAAGCCGGCCGACCCCAATCCCCGCTCCCGGAGGGTTCTTCCGTGCCGGCTGGAACGCTGTACCGCGGCCGGGAAGGCATGTGGTCCTGGGTGGCTCATCGAGTCACCGGTGTCCTCATTTTCTTCTTCCTGTTCGTACACGTCCTGGACACCGCTCTCGTCCGTGTCTCCCCCGAGGCGTACGACGACGTCGTGGCCACGTACAAGACGCCGATCGTCGCGCTCCTCGAATACGGCCTGGTGGCCGCCATTCTCTTCCACGCGCTGAACGGTCTGCGCATCATCGCCGTGGACTTCTGGGCCAAGGGCCCGCGCTACCAGAAGCAGATGCTCTGGTCCGTCGTGGGCATCTGGGTCGTCCTGATGGTCGGGGCCCTGTACCCCGTCCTCGGCCACGCCGTACGTGAACTCTTCGGGAGCTGAGGCCAATGTCCACCGAGTCCTCCGCCGCGATCGGCTCCGTCGAGGGCGTGAGCCTGTACGACGTCGACAACCCGGCCCCGGTCATCGAGCCGCCGCGCAAGCGCACCGGCAAGACCCCCAAGGGTTCGCGCACCAACTTCGAGATGTACGCCTGGCTCTTCATGCGCCTGTCGGGCATCGTCCTGGTTGTCCTGGTCCTGGGCCACCTGCTGATCCAGCTGGTGCTGGACGGCGGCGTCTCCAAGATCGGCTTCGCCTTCGTCGCGGGCCGCTGGGCCTCGCCGTTCTGGCAGGTCTGGGACCTGGCGATGCTGTGGCTGGCCATGCTCCACGGCGCCAACGGCCTCCGTACGGTCATCAACGACTACGCCGAGCGTGAGAACACCCGCTTCTGGCTGAAGATGCTCCTGTACACCGCCACGGTGTTCACCGTCCTGCTGGGCACGCTGGTGATCTTCACCTTCGACCCGAACATCCGCTAGGCGCCGGGCAGAGGGACCAGAGGAAATCATGCAGATCCACAAGTACGACACCGTCATCGTCGGCGCCGGCGGCGCCGGTATGCGTGCGGCCATCGAGTCCACGAAGCGCAGCCGCACCGCCGTGCTCACCAAGCTCTACCCCACCCGCTCCCACACGGGCGCCGCGCAGGGCGGCATGGCCGCCGCGCTGGCCAACGTGGAGGAGGACAACTGGGAGTGGCACACCTTCGACACGATCAAGGGCGGTGACTACCTGGTCGACCAGGACGCCGCCGAGATCCTGGCGAAGGAGGCCATCGACGCCGTTCTCGACCTGGAGAAGATGGGCCTGCCGTTCGGCCGTACGCCCGAGGGCCGGATCGACCAGCGCCGGTTCGGCGGTCACTCCCGCAACCACGGTGAGGCCCCGGTCCGCCGCGCCTGCTACTCGGGCGACCGCACCGGCCACATGATCCTCCAGACGCTGTACCAGAACTGCGTCAAGGAGGGCGTGGAGTTCTTCAACGAGTTCTACGTCCTGGACCAGCTGGTCGTCGAGGAGGACGGCGTCAAGAAGTCCGCCGGCGTCGTCGCCTACGAGCTGGCCACCGGCGAGATCCACGTCTTCCAGGCGAAGTCGGTCATCTACGCCTCGGGCGGCACCGGCAAGTTCTTCAAGGTGACGTCGAACGCGCACACCCTGACCGGTGACGGCCAGGCCGCCTGCTACCGCCGGGGTCTGCCGCTGGAGGACATGGAGTTCTTCCAGTTCCACCCGACGGGCATCTGGCGGATGGGCATCCTGCTGACGGAGGGCGCCCGCGGTGAGGGCGGCATCCTCCGCAACAAGGACGGCGAGCGCTTCATGGAGAAGTACGCGCCGGTCATGAAGGACCTCGCGTCCCGTGACGTCGTGTCCCGCTCCATCTACACGGAGATCCGTGAGGGCCGCGGCTGCGGTCCCGAGGGCGACCACGTCTACCTCGACCTCACGCACCTGCCGCCGGAGCAGCTGGACGCCAAGCTCCCGGACATCACCGAGTTCGCGCGCACCTACCTCGGCATCGAGCCCTACACGGACCCGATCCCGATCCAGCCGACCGCGCACTACGCCATGGGCGGCATCCCGACCAACGTCGAGGGCGAGGTGCTGGCCGACAACACCACCGTCGTCCCGGGCCTGTACGCCGCCGGCGAGGTCGCGTGCGTGTCCGTGCACGGCGCCAACCGCCTGGGCACCAACTCGCTGCTCGACATCAACGTCTTCGGGCGTCGCGCGGGCATCGCCGCCGCCGAGTACTCCGCGAATCACGACTTCGTCGAGCTTCCCGAGAACCCGGCGCAGCTGGTCGAGGAGCAGGTCGAGCGCCTGCGCGACTCGAAGGGCACCGAGCGCGTCGCGGCGCTCCGCCAGGAGCTGCAGGAGTGCATGGACGCCAACGTGATGGTGTTCCGCACCGAGCAGACCATCAAGACGGCCGTCGACAAGATCGCCGAGCTGCGCAGGCGCTACCTCGACGTGTCGATCCAGGACAAGGGCAAGCGGTTCAACACCGACCTCCTGGAGGCCATCGAGCTGGGCAACCTGCTCGACCTGGCCGAGGTCATGGCGACCTCCGCGCTCGCCCGCAAGGAGTCCCGCGGCGGTCACTACCGCGAGGACTACCCGAACCGCGACGACGTCAACTTCATGCGCCACACCATGGCGTACCGCGAGGTCGCGGCCGACGGCACCGAGTCGATCCGGCTCGACTACAAGCCGGTCGTCCAGACCCGCTACCAGCCGATGGAGCGTAAGTACTGATGGCAACCCCGACTCTGGACAAGGTCGAGGCGCAGTCCGCCGCCTCGCCGTACATCACGGCGACCTTCCGGATCCGCCGCTTCAACCCCGAGGTCTCCGACGAGGCCCGGTGGGAGGACTTCCAGGTCTCGATCGACCCGAAGGAGCGCGTGCTCGACGCCCTTCACAAGATCAAGTGGGACATGGACGGGACCCTGACGTTCCGCCGCTCCTGCGCGCACGGCATCTGCGGCTCCGACGCGATGCGGATCAACGGCAAGAACAGGCTCGCCTGCAAGACGCTGATCAAGGACATCAACCCGGACAAGCCGATCACGATCGAGGCCATCAAGGGCCTCACGGTCCTCAAGGACCTCGTGGTCGACATGGAGCCGTTCTTCCAGGCGTACCGCGACGTCATGCCCTTCCTCATCACCAAGGGGAACGAGCCGACCCGCGAGCGCCTGCAGTCCCCCGAGGACCGCGAGCGCTTCGACGACACCACCAAGTGCATCCTGTGCGCCGCGTGCACGTCCTCGTGCCCGGTGTTCTGGAACGACGGCCAGTACTTCGGCCCGGCGGCGATCGTCAACGCGCACCGCTTCATCTTCGACTCGCGCGACGAGGGCGGCGAGCAGCGCCTGGAGATCCTCAACGACCGTGACGGCGTGTGGCGTTGCCGCACCACGTTCAACTGCACGGACGCCTGCCCGCGTGGCATCGAGGTCACCAAGGCGATCCAGGAGGTCAAGCGGGCGCTGATCACGCGCCGCTTCTGAGCTCCGCCGGTCACCGGCCGCAAAGGGCCCCGGCTCCCGCAGGAACTCCTGCGGGAGCCGGGGCCCTTTGCTGCGCGGCCCGGGACTTGACGGTACGGTCGTGCGGAACCGGGCACCGGTTCACCGCCCCGGCGCTGCAGGGCTCCGGGACGCGCAGGACCGACCGAGAGCGGGGAACGTTGAGCGATCCGAATCCGTACGCGGACGACTCCTACAAGTGGGGCCCGGACCCCGGGCAGCAGGGCAATCCGCCCACCGCCGGGGACGGCCAGGGGAGCGGCGGCGCCCCGGCGTACGGCTATCCGCAGCCGCTGTCCGGGTCCCAGCCCGGTCCCGTCCCCGGTCATCCGCAGGGGGCCGCCCAGCCGGGCGTGCCCGGCGCCGGTTTCCCGCAGCCCGGGATGCAGCCCGGCGCGGGCATGCCGGTGCTGACATTCGGCGACATCGCCGTCATGAACGACCAGATCGTGACGCCGGCCGGGCCGATGCCCCTCAAGGGCGCGGTGTGGACGGCCACGGACCTGTCGCGCACCGAGGAGAAGATCCCGACGGTGGGGATCGTGCTCGCGATCGTCTTCGCGCTGTTCTGCCTGATCGGTCTGCTGTTCCTGCTGATGAAGGAGAAGCGGACGACCGGCTTCATCCAGGTCACGGTCACCAGTGGCGGCCGGCACCACTCGACGATGATCCCGGCGGTCTCCCAGGACACCTTCCCCATGGTGATGGCCCAGCTCAACACGGCCCGCGCCATGAGCGTCTGAGCGCACGCCGCCCCTCCGGCCGCCCCGCACCGCCGTTCCCGTCCGCGGCCCGCACCTCCGGCCCGCCCCTGCGGTCCCTGTCCACGGCCCGTCCCGTCGTGTGCCCTCCACCGCCGGGGCCGGTCGCCGGGGCACCCGCTTGAACATGTTCAAAAGCAGGTCTACAGTCCATGACACAAGCTTTTGAACGCGTTCAAGGGAGGCGGGGGCATGGACCTCACCGTCGTCGCGTACGTCATCTACCTGCTGTTCAGCGTGGCGCTCACCGTCTGGGTCGCGCGCACGCTCAGCCGCAACGGCAAGGTGTTCCTCGAAGAGGTGCTCCAGGGCAAGGAGAAGCTCGCCGATGCCGTCAACCATCTGCTGGTGGTCGGCTTCTATCTGGTCAACCTGGGCTTCATCGCACTCTTCCTGAGGCGGACCGACGAGGTCACCGACGCCCGCGGGCTGTTCGAGGCGCTGTCCGTGAAGCTCGGCGTCGTCCTGCTCGTGCTCGGCGTGATGCACCTCGGCAACGTCCTCGTGCTCAGCACGATCCGGCGGCGCCGGCTGATGGAGAGCGGGAAGATCCCGCCGGTGACGCCGCAGGGCTGGCCGATGCCGCCGGGAGCCGGCCCATGGGCCGCCCCCGTACCGCCCAGGCACTGAGACCCGTCACCACCGGCCCGGGGCCGCACGGCCCCGGGCCGATAACCTCAGGACCGTGGTGAAGGAAGTGAAAGACGTGAAGACAGTCAAGGCTCCCAAGAGCGAGCAGACCCGCACCCTCATCCTCGAAACCGCGCTCCGGCTCTTCCAGGAACGCGGCTACGACAGGACGACGATGCGGGCCATCGCCCAGGAGGCCGGGGTCTCCGTCGGGAACGCCTACTACTACTTCACGAGCAAGGAGCACCTCGTCCAGGGCTTCTACGACCGGCTCGCCGCCGAGCACGCGGCGGCCGTGCAGAAGGTCCTGGACGAGGAGAAGGACCTCGCGACGCGCATGCGGGGGGTCCTGCTCATCTGGCTGGACGTGGCGGAGCCGTACCACCGCTTCGCGGCCCAGTTCTTCAAGAACGCAGCCGACCCGGAGAGTCCGCTCAGCCCGTTCTCGGCGCAGTCCGTCGCGGCGCGCGAGGCCGCGATCGCCATCCACCGGCGGTGCCTGGACGGATCCGACACCAAGACCGACCCCGAACTGGACGATTACCTGCCGCAGTTGATGTGGCTGGTCCAGATGGGCCTGGTGCTGTACTGGGTGTACGACCGGACCGAGCACGCCGAACGCAGCCGCCGGCTGGTCGAGCGCTGCACCCCGATCGGCGCCCGCGTCATCGCGCTCTCCCGGTTCCGGGTGCTGCGCCCGGTGGTGCGGCAGATCCACGACGTGCTGGAGGAGTTCCTGCCCGGCGCGGCGAGGGCCAAGGGCCGGCCGGCCGGCGGGCCGGGGCCGAAGAAGCCCTGAGGGGCGGGGGCGGAACGGACCGAGGGGCGGTGCTCCGGCGTGTGGCCGGGCGCACCGCCCCTCGTTCGTCCTGCGGACCGTCCTGCGAGGTCCGGCCCCGGGGGAACGGCCCCCGCGAGGTCCGCTCCTGCGGGTCCGTCAGATCCGCCGCAGCTCCCAGAGCCGCCAGATTCCGGTGCCGTCCGAGAGGTACTGCGAGCCGGCGACCTCCGTCGTGCTGACGGAGTACTCCTTCTTCTGCCACAGCGGGATCAGCGGCACGTCCTCGCCGACCTGCGCCTGGAGGGCCTTGAAGTCGTCCGTGGTGCGGCCCCGGTCGCTGTACTGCAGCGTGGAACCGATCAGGCTGTTCACCTTCTTGCTGGAGTAGCCGTTGTGGAGGGCGTTGTCGCGGCCCACCAGCGGCTGGCTGAAGGTGTCGGGGTCCGGGTAGTCGGGGAACCAGCCGACCGTGTACGCGTCGTACTTGCCGGCCGCGTACTCCTTCTGGAACTTCGTCCACTCGACGGCGTGGACCTCCAGCTTGAACAGCCCGTCCTCCTCCAGCTGGCGGCGGAGCTCCTCGGTCTCCTTCGCCTGGATCTCGTCGCCGCCGCGGTAGCCGAAGTTGATGCGCACCGGCGTCTGCACACCGGCTTCGCCCAGCAGCTTCCTGGCCCGCTCGGGGTCGGGCGTCGGGTAGGCGTCGAAGAACGGCGTGCTGTGCCCGATGACCCCCTGCGGGATCAGCGAGTAGAGCGGCTCGACGGTGCTCTTGTAGACGTTGCTCACCAGGGGTCCGCGGTCGACGATCGAGGCGATCGCCTGCCGGACCTTCTTGTTGGCCAGCGGGGAACCGGGGCGGACGTTGAAGACGAGGTTGCGGATCTCGGCGCTGTCCGACTCGGTGACGCGCAGGTCGGGGTCACCGGGGTTCAGCTCGGCGAGCATGGCCGGCGGCAGCTCGCGGTGCGCGATGTCGACCCGCTTGCCCTCCCAGGCCGCCAGGAGCTTGTCGGAGTTGTCGTAGTAGTGGACGGTGACCGGGACGCCGGACTCCTTCAGCGCGCCCTTGTACAGGGGGTTGGGAACCAGCTCGGCGACGACGCCCGAACGGTACGACTTCAGGATGAACGGCCCCGAGCCGTCGACCGTGTTGCCGCTCCTGAGCTTCCCCGCCGGGTACGCCTCGCGGTCGACGATCGAACCGGCTCCCGTGGCGAGCTTCTGCGGGAAGGTCGCATCGCGCGAGGAGAGGTTGAACGTGATGGTGCGGCCCTCGGTCACCACGTTCTTCAGGCTCGGGAACAGCACCCACGGACCGGCATCCGTCTTGATCTTGAGCATCCGGTCGATGGAGTACTTGACGTCGGCCGCGGTGATCTTCCGACCGTTGGAGAAGGTCAGGTCGTCACGGAGCCTGCACTGGTACGTCTGGAGCTTCTGGCCGATGAATCCGCAGCTCTCGGCGGCATCGGGCTCGGGAACGGTCGCCCCGGACTTGAACGTCAGGAGGGACTGGTAGATGTTGCTGTAGATCGCCCAGGAGCCCGCGTCGTACGCGCCGGCCGGGTCGAGCGAGGTGACCACGTCCGTGGTGCCGACCGCGATCGGGGTCTGGTCCACATCTTTCGAGGGGAGCAACTGCCAGACACCGACCCCTACGACAACCAAGACCCCGATGATCGCAAGAATCCGTAGCCGGATCGACTGCATGGTCGTGCTCTCCCTTACCAACCCCACCCCGGTGTCGTGCTTCAGATATGCACATCACCGCATGCTCTCGCTCACCCAATCACACGATATTCACATCTGGAAGAGTGAAACAGACATTCATAGCCTTTTGTTGGGCGCCTGAAACCTCGCCGCGCCCAAAAGGCCGGAACCTGCCATTCCCTACGGACCGCTGCCGCGAACCGCGAGGTCAGGCCCGGAGCGAGGCGAGTTCGACGACGGTGATGTCGGAGGGGGCGCCGACCCGTACCGGCGGTCCCCAGGCTCCCGCGCCGCGCGAGACGTAGAGCTGGGTGTCGCCGTACCGGTCGAGCCCGGCACCGGTGGGGTTGGCCAGGTCGGCGATGAAGTTGCCCGGCCAGAGCTGGCCGCCGTGGGTGTGGCCGGAGAGCTGGAGGTCCACGCCGTGGGCGACGGCGTCGTGGATGACGACGGGCTGGTGGGCGAGGAGGACGGCGGCGCGGGCCCGGTCCCGGTCGCCGAGCGCGCGGGCGAAGTCGGGGCCCTGCCCCTCGCTCTCCCCGGCGACGTCGTTGACGCCCGCGAGATCGAACCCGTCGATCTCCACCCGGGCGTTCTCCAACGGATGCAGGCCCAACTCCCGCACCTGGTCCACCCATTGGGCCGCACCGGAGTAGTACTCGTGGTTTCCGGTGACGAAGAAGCTGCCGTGCCGGGCGCGCAGTCCGGCGAGCGGCTCCGCCGCCGGGCCGAGGTCGGCGACGGTTCCGTCGACGAGGTCCCCGACGACGGCGATCAGGTCCGGCCCGGTCCGGTTGATCGTGTCGACGATCCGCCGGGTGTGGGCGCGGCCGAGGATCGGGCCGAGGTGGATGTCGCTGACGACGGCGATCCGGAAGCCGTGCGCGGAGCGGGGCAGTTTGGCGAGCGGGACGGTGACCCGCTCGACCTTCGGCCCGCGCAGCACCCCGTGGGCTCCCAGGCCGACCGTCCCGAGCCCCGCGACGGCGGCGGCGCCGCCGACGACCCGGGAGACGAACAGCCGGCGCGAGGGGTCGACGACGGGACGGCGCGGGGCGGGGGCATCGGCGGGGGCGGTGGCACCCGGGGCGTCCGAGAGGTCCGAGGTGCCGGAGGCATCGGGGGCACCGGAGACGCCCGAGGCCGGGGGGTCGGCCGTGGTGGCGAGCGCCAGGGAGCCGGGGGCGTCGGCCGCCCCGGCCTCCGCCTCCGTCACGGTCCTCCGGGGCCCGGTGGCCGGCCCGGCCGACTCCGTGACCGGCTCCGCGACCGGGGAGCGGTCCGGGTGATTCCCGTCACTCGTACCGGTTGCCCGGCCCCCGCCCCCACCGCTCCTCGCGAGCACCCGGTGCAGGACCGGTCGCACCGCCTCCCCCACCAGCAGGGCCAGCGTCAGGTACAGCACCGCGGCCAGCCAGAGGTAGCCGGGCCAGGCCAGTACCTGCTGGAGCGGGAAGGGCGCTCCCACGCGGCCGGAGACCAGGGCGCCGAGGCTCAGCAGCGGCAGGACGAACGCGGCCGCGGTGCCGATCCGGCGCGGGACGCCTCCTCCCGCCGTCGTGTCACGGACCAGTCGGCACCACAGATAGCGGTGCACGCCGCCGAGCAGCGCGAGCACCACGACCACCATCACCACGAAACCGGCCACTGCCACCAGCTTGCTCCCCACCCGGTCTACCGCTCGTCACGCGCGTTCGCGGCGCAGTGCCTTGACACCACGGAACCCGATCACACCGATGACCGTCCCCAGGAGAAAGGACGTGATGGCGAGCAGCAGATGCACCCAGAAGTACGCAGTCGGGTCACCCGCGTCGTCGAAGGCGAGTCCGCTGCCGTCCTTCCACAGGTTCTTGACGAAAGTGATCCAGATGAACCAGCTCCACACCCCGAAGGCGAGCAGGAACCAGGAGACGGGGCGGCTGAGCTTCATGGACTCAGTATCTCCGCCGCGTTCCCGCAGGGCCGCCCGGGGTGGGCCGTCCCGGCGGCGCATGCGGCGGGTCAAGCCATCCGTACCCATTTTCATATCATCTGCCTGTACGTTTCCGACCGTGCCTGCTCTCAAAAAGACCGCACTGACGGTCATCTCAGCCGCCTTGCTGTCCAGTTTTGCCATCGCGCCGGCCTCGGCGGTCGGCAAGGACACCTCCGACGACGCGCCGAAGCCGCCCGCCGGCATGTCCCGGGTCGGTGGCGAACTGCTGGGGAGGAGCGGTACGCAGGTCCAGCTGAAGTCGGGCGCACCGGTGCTGCCGAAGGACCTCACGGGCCGGTCCTGGATCGTCGCGGACGCGGAGAACGGCGAGGTCCTCGCCTCGCACAACGCGCACTGGCGGCTGCCGCCCGCCTCCACCCTGAAGATGCTCTTCGCGGACACCGTGATGCCCGCGCTCCAGCCGAAAACCCGTGAGTACACCGTCCGGGACGAGGACCTTGCCGACCTCGGCGAGGGCAGCAGCCTGGTCGGCATCAAGGAGGACCTCAGCTACACGGTCCACGACCTGTGGCTCGGGGTGTTCCTGCGCTCGGGCAACGACGCGGTGCACGTGCTGTCCGCGATGTACGGCGGCGTGCCCAAGACCGTCGAGGCCATGCAGGCGCACGCCGAGGAGTTGCAGGCGCTCGACACGAAGGTGGTCTCGCCCGACGGGTACGACGCGCCCGACCAGGTCTCCAGCGCGTACGACCTGACGCTGTTCGCCCGCAGCGGGCTGCAGAAGGCGGACTTCCGGGAGTACTGCTCGACGGCCGAGGCGGAGTTCCCCGGCGCGGAGAAGAAGGGCGGGAAGCGGGAGAGCTTCGGCATCCAGAACACCAACCGGCTGCTGACCGGCGCGGACGGCGTCGACCCGTACAAGGGGATCGCGGGCGTCAAGAACGGCTACACCTCGCACGCCGGCAACACCTTCACCGGTGTCGCCGAACGCGACGGCAAGGTGCTGCTCGTCACCGTCATGAACCCGTCGTCCGAGGAGGCCCACGCCGTCTACAAGGAGGCCGCGAGCCTGCTGGACTGGGGCTTCGAGGCGAGCGGCAAGGTCACCCCGGTCGGCGAGCTGGTGCCCCCGAAGTCCGCCGACACCGGATCGGGCAAGGGCGCCCCGGCCGCGCAGGGCAAGGACAAGGGCGGGCACGGCCCCGAGAGCGGCAAGAAGGCCGTCGCCGCCGACGCGGGCGGCAGCGGCGGTGCCGGGATCGCGCTGGGCATCGTCGGCGGCGTCCTGGTGCTGCTGGCCGGCGGGGTGTTCCTGGTCAACCGGCGCTGGCCGCTGCCGGACCTGGTGCGTCGCCTCCCCCGTCGCTGACGGTCCCCTCCCCGGTCCCCTCGGCGTCCTCGACGCCCCCGCTGTTCTGCGTCGCCGTCCAGGCGGCGCAGAACAGCAGCAGTTTCGCCGTGAAGTTGAGCCAGAGCAGCAGGGCCACGGGCACCCCGAAGGCGCCGTACATGCTCTTGGACGCCACGCCCTTCATATAGCTGCCGAGCAGCAGCTTGAGCAGTTCGAAGCCGATCGCGCCGATCGCGCCCGCGACCAGCAGACGGCGCCGCGGCGGCTCCACGCCGGGCAGCAGGGTCAACAGGTAGAGCAGCAGCAGGAAACCTCCGAGCGCCCCCACGGCCATGGCGGCCACCTGGAGCACCACACCGCCCGCGCCCCGGTCCGAGATGTTCAGCAGGCCGGCGGTCCGGCCGACCGCGACGGTGCCCACCGAGGAGACCGCGAGGGTCGCGAGCGCCGCGCCGCCGAGCCCGAGCAGCAGCCCCGCGTCCTTGAGCTTGCGGACGACCGGGTTGCCCGTGTCCACGTCGTCCCGGCCCCAGACGGCGCGCAGGCAGTCGCGCATCGAGCCGAGCCAGCCGATCCCGGTGAGGAGCAGCAGCGCACCGGCCACCGCCCCGACCGTGCCCGCGTGGGCCACCAGGCCCTCGATGCCGAGCTGGTCGGAGATGCCCGGCACCTGCTCGGCGAGCTTGTCCTCGATCTTGCGCAGCTGCTCGTCGGAGAGCAGCGCGGCACCGATCGCCGCACCGACCGCGATCAGCGGGAAGATCGCCAGGAAACTGGTGAAGGTGATCGCGGCGGCGAGCCTGGTCCAGTGGACCCGTTCCAGGGTCTCGTAGGAATGCCAGGCGTGCGTCGCCATCAGCCGGGAGACGATCGGCCCGATGACGGGGAGTTTCTTCAGCCAGTCCATGACGTACGGCTTACCCGTCCGGGCGCCGGGAACCGTACCCGGCCCCCTCGGTGTGCGGCCCGACACCCCCTCAATCACCCATAACGGTGAGCACTGTAACAAATCCCCCAAAAGGGTTTTCCCTGGCGCTACGGTCACCGTCATGTCTGTCGACACGGTGTCCCTGACCGGCTGGGGCCGTACCGCCCCGACGACCGCTCTGCGGTTCCGTCCGCGTACGTACGAGGAAGCGGCGGCGACGGTACGCGGCTGCGGACCCCGTGGTTCCATCGCCCGGGGGCTGGGCGGATCCCACGGCGACGCGGCGCAGAACGCGGGCGGCTCCGTCCTCGACATGACCGCGCTCGACCGGATCCGCACCGTCGACGCCACCACCGGGCTGGTGGTCTGCGACGCCGGGGTCGGCCTGCACCGGCTGGCAGAGGTCCTGCGGCCGCTCGGCTGGTCCGTGCCCACCCCGTCCCCGAACCGGTACGTCACCGTGGGCGGCGCGATCGGCGCCGACGCGCACGGCCACGACCAGCACCACTCCGGCTCCTTCTCGCGCCACGTGCAGGAGCTGGAGCTGCTGACCGCCGACGGCGAGATCCACACGGTCCGTCCCGGCACCGTCCTCTTCCACGCGACCGCGGGCGGGCTGGGCCTGACGGGTGTGATCCTCTCGGCGACGCTGCGCTGCCACCGCGCCCCCGGGCCGTGGCTGTCGGTCGACACCGAACGCGCCGTCGACCTGGACGACCTGCTGGACCGGCTCTCCGCCGGGGACCACCGCTACCGTTACTCGGCCGCCCGGATCGACCTCCTCGCCCGCGGCCGGGCGACGGGGCGCGCCGTGCTCACCCGGGGCGAGCCCGTGCCCGTGGACGGGCGGGCGCCCCGGTACGCGCGGCCGGCGCACACCCGGCGCACCCCGTTCGCGCTCCGCCCGGGCCGGCTGCCGTCGCTCTCCGCCCTCGTGCCCCACGCACTGCCCGGCGGGGTCTGCGCCGCCCTGCTGGGCGAACTCCGGTACCGCGGCGCGCCCGGGTACCGGCCCGGCGAACTCCAGCAGCCCGCCGAGTTCTTCCGTCTCCTGGACGGGCCGGTCCGGGACCGGCCCCGGGGGCGCGCCGGGTCGGTGCGGTACCAGTTCGCCGTCGGGTTCGGGCAGGAGGAGGCGCTGCGGCGGATCGTGCGCCGGTTCTCCCTGCGGCGCTGCCCGTCGTCGCACGCGGTGCTGAAGCGGTTCGGGGCGAGCGACCCGGGCTGGCTGTCGTTCCCCGTGCCCGGCTGGACGCTCGCCCTCGACCTGCCCGCCGCCCTGCCCGGCCTGGCCCGGTTCCTGGACTCGCTGGACGAGGAGGTGGCGGCGGCCGGCGGCCGGGTCTGCCTGGCGAAGGACTCCCGGCTGCGGCCCGAGCTGCTGGCCGCCATGTATCCGAAGCTGGACCAATTCCGTTCGCTGCGCGCCGAGTTGGACCCGTACGGGGCGTTCCGCTCGGATCTTTCCCGGCGTCTGTCGCTCTGACCGGCGCCGCGTTCCGCACACCCTGTCATCCCTCCGGTCACCACCCCTGGCCATCACCCCTGTCTGCAAGGAGCGTTTTCGTGAAGGACGCCTTCGGGGCCCCGCAGTCCCTGCTCGTACTCGGCGGCACGTCGGAGATCGCCCTGGCCACCGCGCGGCGGCTGATCGCGCTGCGGACCCGCACGGTCCGGCTGGCCGGGCGCCCCTCCCCCGCCCTCGACGCGGCCGCCGACGAACTGCGCGCCCGCGGCGCCGACGTCCGCACGGTCGACTTCGACGCCCTCGACTCCGGGTCCCACGAGGCCGTGCTCGGCGAGGTCTTCGCCGAGGGCGACGTCGACATGGTGCTGCTCGCCTTCGGGATCGCGGGCGACCAGGAACGCGACGAGGAGGAGCCGCTCTCCGCGGTCCGGGTCGCCCAGACCAACTACACGGGGGCCGTCTCCGCCGGGCTGGTGTGCGCCGGCGCGCTCCAGGCGCAGGGGCACGGTTCGCTGGTGGTGCTGTCCTCGGTGGCGGGCGAGCGCGTGCGCCGCGCCGACTTCATCTACGGGTCCAGCAAGGCGGGCCTGGACACGTTCGCGCAGGGGCTGGGCGACGCGCTGCACGACACGGGGGTGCATGTGATGGTCGTGCGCCCCGGCCTCGTACGGTCCGGGGCCCCGGGGGCGGTGACGGAGCCGGTGGCGGAACCCGTGGCGGTGGCGGCCGGAAGCACGGAGCCGACGGACGCCGCGGGAAACGGAAGCGGTACGCGCGGCGGCACCCGGATCGGCGCGTCACGGATCGGCATGTCGCGGGCCGGTGCGCCGTGGATCGGTGCGCCCCGGGTCGAGGCGGCCCGGCTCGCCGCCGCCCGGTTCGCCTCGGCGCCGCTGGAGGCGTCGTCCCTCACCACGACCCCGGACGCGGTCGCGGAGGCCATCGTGGCGGGGCTGCGACGGCGCTCGGAGACGGTCTGGGTGCCCGGGTCGCTCCGCGCGGTGATGTCGGCGCTGCGGCACGTGCCGCGCCCGCTGTTCCGGCGCCTGCCGCTCTGAACCGGACGGGCGAAGGGGTCACCCGGGGCACGCCGGGGTCGAAGGGGGCGTGCGGAGGGTGGTGATCAGGACTGGAGGGAGGGTTCGTCCACGGACGAACCGCCCTGTGCGGGAACGGCCGGCATGCCGTCCCCGGCACCGAACGGGAACTCGTTGATCTTGCGCCAGACGCTGTCCGCGCCCTGCTCGTACAGCGCGAAGGAACCGCAGGTCCAGGACGCCTCGTAGTCGGAGAGCTCCTCGTACGCCCGGTCCATCGCCGCCTCGGAGATGTCGTGCGCCACGGTCACGTGCGGGTGGTACGGGAACTGGAGCTCGCGGACCAGCGGCCCCGAGCCGTCCCGGACCCGCTTCTGGAGCCAGGAGCAGGCCGAGCCTCCCTCGACGACCTGCACGAAGACCACCGGCGAGAGCGGCCGGAAGGTCCCCGTGCCGGACAGCCGCATCGGGAAGGGACGGCCGCCCGTCGCGATCTGGGCGAGGTGCGCCTCGATCGCGGGCAGGGCGGCCGCGTCGGCCACGGTCGGCGGAAGCAGGGTGACGTGGGTGGGAATGCCGTACGCGGCAGGATCCCCGAAGCTCGCGCGCCGCTCCTGGAGCAGGCTGCCGTAGGGCTCCGGGACCGCGATCGAAACGCCGAGCGTTACGGTCCCCACGTCGTTCTCCTCAATCCTCGATGGTCGATGACCTGTTTTCGGCCACCCACCGGGTCGGCTTCCGTCGCCAGTGTGCAGCCTGCGGCCCCGAAACCGCCAGGGTCCTTGGACTCAGTGCTTCGCAGGCAGGAAGCCCATTCGGTCGTACGTACGAGCCAGGGTCTCGGCCGCGACGGACCGCGCCTTCTCCGCACCCTTGGCCAGGATCGAGTCCAGCGTCTCCGGATCGTCCAGATATTCCTGGGTGCGGGTCCGGAACGGTGTGACGAACTCGACCATGACCTCGGCGAGGTCGGTCTTGAGCGCACCGTAGCCCTTGCCCTCGTACTTCTGCTCCAGATCCGCGATACCGGTGCCCGTGAGTGTCGAGTAGATGGTCAGCAGATTGCTGACGCCGGGCTTCTCCACACGGTCGAAGCGGATGACCGTGTCGGTGTCGGTGACCGCGCTCTTCACCTTCTTGGCGGTGGCCTTCGGCTCGTCGAGGAGGTTGATCAGGCCCTTCGGGGTGGCCGCCGACTTGCTCATCTTGGCCGACGGGTCCTGGAGGTCGTAGATCTTCGCCGTCTCCTTGAGGATGTACGGGTCCGGCACGGTGAAGGTGTCGCCGTAGGTGCCGTTGAACCGCTCGGCGAGATTGCGGGTCAGCTCCAGGTGCTGGCGCTGGTCCTCGCCGACCGGGACCTGGTCGGCCTGGTACAGCAGGATGTCGGCGACCATCAGCATCGGATACGTGAAGAGACCGACGGTGGTGCGGTCGGCGCCCTGCTTGGCGGACTTGTCCTTGAACTGCGTCATGCGCGACGCCTCGCCGAAGCCCGCGAGGCAGTTCATGATCCAGCCGAGCTGGGCGTGCTCGGGGACGTGGCTCTGGACGAAGAGCGTGCACCGCTCGGGGTCGAGACCGGCGGCCAGGAGCTGGGCGACGGCGAGCCGGGTGTTCGCGCGCAGCTCCGCGGGGTCCTGCGGAACGGTGATCGCGTGCAGGTCGACGACCATGTAGAAGGCGTCGTGGGATTCCTGCAGCGCCACCCACTGGCGGACCGCACCGAGGTAGTTGCCGAGGTGGAACGAGCCTGCGGTGGGCTGGATTCCGGAGAGCACGCGGGGGCGTTCAGAGGCCATGGGACTCATTGTCTCAGGTACCGGAGCGATCTCCGGCAGCCGGTGCGGAAGGCGCCCGGACCGGCGGCGCGCGCCACCGCGGATGAGACGAGGATCACGCAAGGGCCCGGGGCGGCGGGCGCGGGCACCGGTGCCCGGCCGGTCGGGCACGCCGGGAATCGGAGGTTTCCTCGGACCGGATCCGACCGACGATACAAAGTGGGCACCACCCCGCCCACGCCCATGCCCACGACGAACGGAGACCCCGTGTCGACCACGGAAACCGCCATCGCCTCCGCCGAGGCGCACAGCGCGCACAACTACCATCCGCTCCCCGTGGTGGTCGCCACGGCGGAGGGGGCGTGGATGACCGATGTCGAGGGCCGGCGCTACCTCGACATGCTCGCCGGTTACTCGGCGCTCAATTTCGGCCATGGCAACCGGCGCCTGCTCGACGCGGCCAGGGCGCAGCTGGACCGGGTGACCCTCACCTCGCGCGCCTTCCACCACGACCGGTTCGCCGACTTCTGCACGCAGCTCTCCGAGTTGTGCGGCATGGAGTCGGTGCTCCCGATGAACACCGGGGCGGAGGCCGTGGAGACCGCGGTGAAGACGGCCCGCAAGTGGGGCTACCGGGTGAAGGGCGTCCCGGACGGCATGGCGAAGATCATCGTCGCCGCGAACAACTTCCACGGGCGGACGACGACGATCATCAGCTTCTCCACGGACCCGGAGGCGCGGGAGGACTTCGGCCCGTACACGCCGGGGTTCGAGATCGTGCCGTACGGGGACCTCACCGCGCTCCGGGAGGCGATGACGGAGAACACCGTCGCGGTGCTCATGGAGCCGATCCAGGGCGAGGCCGGGGTGCTGGTGCCGCCGCCGGGCTACCTCCCGGGGGTGCGCGAGCTCACGCGCGAGCGCGACGTGCTGTTCATCGCGGACGAGATCCAGTCGGGGCTGGGCCGGACCGGGAAGACCTTCGCGTGCGAGCACGAGGGCGTCGTGCCGGACATGTACGTGCTCGGCAAGGCGCTGGGCGGCGGGGTGGTCCCGGTGTCGGCGGTGGTCTCCTCGCGGGAGGTGCTCGGGGTGTTCCGGCCCGGCGAGCACGGTTCGACGTTCGGCGGCAACCCGCTGGCCTGCGCCGTCGCGCTGGAGGTCGTCGCGATGCTGCGCACCGGTGAGTACCAGGAGCGGGCGGCCGAGCTGGGCGAGCACCTGCACCGGGAGCTGGGGCTGCTGGTGGGCGGCGGCGCGGTGGACGAGGTGCGGGGCCGCGGGCTGTGGGCGGGCGTGGACATCGCCCCGGCCCTCGGCACGGGCCGGGAGATCTCCGAGAAGCTGATGGAGCGCGGGGTGCTGGTCAAGGACACCCACGGCTCGACGATCCGGATCGCGCCGCCGCTGGTGATCAGCAAGGAGGACCTGGACTGGGGGCTGGAGCAGCTCCGCGGCGTCCTGCGCCACTGACCGGGAGCCGGCGCGCCGGGCCGGGGGTCTCGGGCCTCCGGGCCGGGGGTCTCGGGCCGCCGGGGGTGTTCTCCCGCGGCCCGGGGCGGCGGCGCGGCCTGGCAGACTCTGCGCCGTGAGACCTGACCTGACGCAACTGCGGGACCTCGTCGAGGAGTCGCCGGGGTTCGGTCGCGGGCCGGCCGCCGCCGTGCCGGAGGAGGCGATCCGGGACGCCGAGTCGCGCGTCGGCCCGTTGCCGCCCTCGTACCGGTGGTGGCTGGCCGAGTTCGGCCACGGGCGGGCCGGCGACGCGCAGATCGCGACGGCCGGGCCCGCCGGGGCAGCCGAGGACGACATGTACGAGGCCATCACCGCCGCGTGGCGGCTGAGCGGCGCCCGGCTGTGCTTCGCCGTCGAACCCGACTGCGGGGACGGCTACTCCTTCGCCCTCGACCGGAGCGGGGAGGCCGGGGCCGGGGAGCACCCGGTGGTGTGCCGGGACGGCGTCGACGGCGAGGAGTACCCGGTGGCGGAGTCCTTCGCCGGGTTCCTGGCCGTCCGGGCCGCACAACTGCGCGGACTGCGGGACGGCCCCAACCCCACGATCGCCCGGCTGTGGCGCTCGACGCCGGGCGTGCTGCTCGGCAACGGCGTCCACGTCTACGGCCCGCACACCGTCGCGGAGCGCAACGAGACCTTCGAGGTGGCCCGGTACGCGCCCCACTGGGTGCTGGTCGGGGACGACGGCGGGGGCGACGGGTTCTTCATGCGCCGCCACGGCCGCGACCGCGTCTCGGTCCACCGGCTCGGGCTGGGCGCGATCTGCCCGGACGTCGCGGCGGCGGGCGAACCCGTGACGGACGACCTGATCGGCTGGCTGCGCGCGGCCGGGCCTGACGGGGCGACGGTTTCCCGCCGCCCCGCCGCCCCGCCGCCCCGTCGGCCCTGACCGGACCTGTCCTGACCGGCCCTCAGAGGATGACGTGCGGCAGGAAGCGGGCGTACTCGTCCGTGACCGGTCCGGCGGACTCCCGGATGCCCAGGCCGGCCGCCTCGTCCTCGACGACCCAGGCTCCCAGCACCACGCGGTTGCCGTCGAAGTCCGGCAGCAGCGCGAGCTCCTGGTAGCAGCACGGTTCGTCGCGCAGCACCGCGGGGCTGCCCGGTCCGTGGACCGTGACCCCGGCCCCCTCGCGGCCGAGCAGCGGCTTGGCGACGTAGCCGGGGCCGGGTCCGTCGCCGGTGCCCGCCGCCAGGTCGCGGGGGCCGTCGAGGTAGGACGCGAGCAGGTTGGGGTGGCCCGGGTAGAGCTCCCAGAGGATCGCCAGCAGCGCCTTGTTGGACAGCAGCATCTTCCAGGCGGGCTCGATCCAGCAGGTGGTGCCGCTGCCGCCGCCGTTGTCGAGGGTGTCCAGCACGTGCGGGCCGAACCGGTCGGTCGCCAGCCACTCCCACGGGTACAGCTTGAAGCAGCTGCGGATGAACCGGAGCCGTTCGTCGACGAACCGCCCGCTCAGCCGGTCCCAGCCGATCCGTTCGACGGAGAGCGCCTCGGTCTCGATGCCGGCCTGTTCCGCGGTCTCCCGCAGGTAGGCGACCGTCATCAGGTCCTCGCCCAGTTCGTCCCCGTCGGAGTGGGCGAAGTGCAGCGGCCCCGGCGGCAGCAGGGCGGCCTGCCGCCGCCATGCGTCCACGAGCCGTTCGTGCAGCGAGTTCCACTGGTCGGCACCCGGGAAGCGGTCCTCCATCCAGAACCACTGGGCGCTCGCGGCCTCCACCAGGGAGGTGGGGGTGTCCGCGTTGTACTCCAGCATCTTCGCCGGGCCGCTCCCGTCGTAGCGCAGGTCGAACCTGCCGTACAGGGACGGGAGTTCGGCCCTGCGGTGCCAGGACTGGGTGATCAGGCCGGCCAGTCTGCGGTCGGTGATGCCGAGTTCGGCGAACCGGTCCTTCTCCACGATGTGCGCGGCCGCGGCCAGACACATGGCGTGCAGCTCCTCGACCACGTCCTCCAGGGCCTCGACCTCGGGCAGGGAGAAGACGTAGTAGGCGCTCTCGTCCCAGTACGGGCGCAGCGATCCGTCCGGGTAGCGGGTGAGCGGGAAGACGATCCCCTGCTCCTCCACCGTCTGCTGCCAGCCGGGGCGCGGCTGCGTGGTGCGGCGCTCCATGCCGGCTCAGCCGCCGCCGGTGCCCGAGCAGCCGAAACCGCCCCGGTCGACCGCCGACTTGTTGAAGCTGCCGCCCTCGACCTTGCCGTTCTTGCTGCTGCCGCCGTAGTAGTACGAGCCCTTGCCGCCGCCCTTGCACTCGTAGCTCGGCAGCCTGTCCCGGCTGACCGGGTCGACGCACCGCTTGTCCGGTTCCGAACCGCAGGAGGTGATCATCGCGGCGAGCACCCCCATGCCGCCGAGCACCACCGTGCTCGACCGCAGCCTCCGTACAGCCATGTCTCTGTCTCCCCCGTAGTAAAGATCAAGCCAGTGTGACCATCGAACGCGACCGTTCATCAGACTAGCGCGGGGGGTTCGGGCCCCGGCGGGACAGGTCCCGGGCCCCGGCGGGGCGCGGGCGCGGTGCGTCACCGGGTGGGCAGGACCCGGCAGAGGGCGTCCAGGGCGCCGGTCCAGGCACTGTCGGTGGGTGTGCCGTAGCCGATGACCAGCGCGTCCCGCCCCGGTGCCGCGTCGGGGTGGCGGAAGCGCGAGATCCCCTCCAGCGCCAGCCCCTGCCAGGCGGCCGCCCGCAGCACGGACGGCTCGCTGCCCTCGGGGAGTTCGAGCACGGCGTGCAGTCCGGCGGCGATGCCGCTGACCCGGACCTCCGGGGCCCGTTCCGCCAGGGCCTCGACGAGCTGGTCGCGGCGGCGCCGGTAGCGCAGCCGCATCGAGCGCACATGGCGGTCGTACGCGCCCGACCCGATGAACTCCGCGAGCGTCAGCTGGTCCGGCGCGCTCGACGACCAGTCGCTCACCCCCTTGGCCTCGGACACCTCCCCCACCAGGTCCTCCGGCAGCACCATCCACCCCAGCCGCAGGCCGGGGGCCAGCGACTTGCTCGTCGTCCCCAGGTGCACCACGCGTTCGGGGTCGAGGCCCTGGAGCGCGCCGACCGGCTGGCGGTCGTAGCGGAACTCGCCGTCGTAGTCGTCCTCCAGGATCAGCCCGCCCGTGGCCCGTGCCCAGTCCACCGCCGCGGCCCGGCGGTCGGGGTGCAGCGGCACCCCGGTGGGGAACTGATGCGCGGGCGTCATCAGGACCGCGCCCACGCCCCGCAGTCCGGCCAGTTCGCCGGTTCGCGCCCCGCGGTCGTCGACCGGCAGGCAGGGCAGCCGCAGCCCGGCCTCCCGGAGCAGGTCGTGGTGGATGTCCAGCCCGTACGACTCGACGGCCACCTCCCGCACCCGTCGCCTGCGCAGCACCGTCCCCATCAGTTTCAGGGCGTGCGCGAAGCCGGCGCAGATCATGATGCGTTCCGGGTCGGCGTGGACGCCCCGGGCGCGGGCCAGGTAGTCGGCGAGCACGGTGCGCAGCTCGACGCGTCCGCGCGGGTCGCCGTACCCGAAGGCGTCGTGGGGTGCGGCCGTCAGGGCGCGGCGGGCCGCCTTGAGCCATTCGGCGCGCGGGAACGTCGAGAGGTCGGGCGACCCGCCCAGCAGGTTGTGCGCGGGCCGGGAGCGCGCCGTCCGGGTCCGGGTGACCCGGACGGCCGAGGGGCGCGGCTCGGCCCGCCGGGCCACCCGGGTGCCCGAGCCCTGCCGGGCGGTGAGCCAGCCCTCGGCGACCAGTTCCGCGTAGGCGTCGGCGACGGTGTTCCGGGCCATGCCGAGGTCGGCGGCGAGCCCGCGGGAGGACGGCAGCCGGGTGCCGGGGGCCAGCCTGCCGGTCCGTACGGCCTCCCGCAGGGCGTCCATGAGCCCGGCCCGCAGCCCGGTCGACCCGGTGGTGTCGAGGTGCAGGTCGGCGCCGAAAGTGGCCCAGGAATCCGTCATGGAAATGGACCATACAGGTGTGCCACCTGGCTCGTAGTGTCGTACTCATGACGACGAACGAGAACAGCGCACCGGCCTCCGGCCTCAACCCCGAGCACGCCCCCCGCATGAAGCAGCCGTGGGCCGAGCTCGCCCCCGACGTCTACCGGGCGATGGTCCGGCTGGACGGGGCGTCCCGGAAGGGGATCGACCCGGTCCTGGCCGAGCTGGTGAAGATCCGTGCCTCGCAGCTGAACCACTGCGCCTTCTGCCTCGACATGCACACCAAGGACGCGCTCGCGGCGGGCGAGTCGGTCGAGCGGATCGTCCAGCTGAGCGCGTGGGAGGAGTCGCGGCACTTCTACACGCCCAAGGAGATCGCGGCCATCGAGCTGACCGAGGCGGTGACCGTGCTGACCGACGGTTTCGTGCCGGACGAGGTGTGGGAGAAGGCTTCCGAGCACTTCGACGAGACCGAGCTCTCCCACCTGATCGCAGCGATCGTCGCGATCAACGCGTGGAACCGCTTCGCGGTGACCACCCGCATGGTTCCCGGCCACTACAAGCCGGGCGACATCAAGCACTGACCCGGCCCGACCGCGGCGCCCGGCACGCGCGCCGCCCACCGCGCGCCGGGTCACGTGCCCGGTGCCACCCGGCGCATCCGCGTCCGTCTCCCCGCCCCTCGTCCGTCTTCCGGCCCGCACCCACAGGAGTCACGCATGACCGCGTCCGTCCTCCGCGCCCTGCACCACGACCGCGCCCCGGGCGACCCGCTCGTCCTCCCCGGCCCGTGGGACGCGGCGAGCGCCCGCGCCTTCGCCGACGCGGGCTTCCCGGCGCTCGCGACGCCCAGCGCCGGGATCGCGGCCTCGCTCGGTTACGAGGACGGGGCGACGCCCGCCGCCGAGATGTTCGCGGCCGTGGCCAGGATCGTGCGGGCCGTCCCGGCCTCCGTGCCCGTCTCGGCGGACGTCGAGGCGGGTTACGGGCTGGCTCCGGAGGAGCTCGTGGAACGGCTCCTGGAGAGCGGGGCCGTCGGCTGCAACCTGGAGGACTCGGTCGACGGCACGCTCGTCGGGGCCGAGCGGCAGGCGGACCGGATCGCCGCGGTCCGGGAGGCCGCGGGCGACCGCCTCTTCGTCAACGCCCGCGTCGACACGTACGTCCACGGCTCCCCCGGCACCGCGGACCCGGAGGCGGAGACGGTGCGCCGGGCCCTGCTGTACGTGGCGGCGGGCGCGGACTGCGTCTACCCGATCCTGGCCCCGCCCGAGGCGCTGCCCCGGCTGGCCGCCGCCGTCCCCGGCCCGCTCAACGCCCTCGCCCTGCCGGACGGCCCGGCCCCGCACCGGCTCGGCGAGCTGGGCGCCACCCGGATCACCTTCGGCCCCGGGCTCCAGCGCCGCGCCCTGGCGGCCGTGCGGGAGATCGCGGACGAGCTGCGGAAGGCGTAGCCGGGCGGCAGGGGGCCGTGCCCGTCCGCCGGGGGGCGGCCCGGTCATGCCCCTCTGCCGCCGAAGGCCGCCAGGGTCCGTTCCAGCGCCGGCATGGCCCGCACCACGTTGCGGGAGCGGATCAGGGCGTCCCAGGCGGGCTCGAACTTCTTCCAGCCGCCCGCGTACGCCAGGTGCCTGAGCCGTTCGTGCGTACCCGGCTGGGCCGCGGCGCCGCGCCATATGTTGGACCACCGGTAGAAGTCGCGGTACGCGCGCCAGTAGCCGTCCTCCAGCTGGTCCGGGGTCATGCCCTTCGGGCGGTACACGACGTGGCGGGTGTCGTAGAGGTCCCAGTCCCGGTGGACGATCCGGTCCTCCGCCTCCAGCTGCTTCCACAGCCCGGTGGACGGGTACGGCGTCATGATGTGGAAGGTGGCCGTCTCGATGCCCTGCCCGACCGCCCACTCCACCGTGCGGTCGAAGACGTCCGGGCCGTCGTGGTCGAGCCCGAAGACGAAGCTGGCGTTGACCATGACCCCGGCGTCGTGGAGCCGGCGCACGGCCGCCCCGTAGTCCTCGCCGATGTTCTGGTTCTTGCGCCGCTCGGCGAGGTTCGCGCCGTTGACGGTCTCGAAGCCGACGAACAGGCTGCGCAGCCCCGCGTCCACGGCGCGTTCCAGCAGGTCCGGCCGGAGCACGGACTTCACGGTGCCGGCCGCCTGCCAGAGCCGCCCCATGCCGGCCATCCCGTCGAACAGCGCCTCGGCGAAGCGGCGGTTGCCGAACAGGTGGTCGTCGAGGAAGTACAGGTGCCTGCCGGGCAGCCGCTCGATCTCGGCGAGCGCGTCGTCCACGGCCTGGGTGTAGAAGGACTTCCCGCCCTCGAAGAAGGCGTCCTTGTAGCAGAAGTCGCAGTGGTGCGGGCAGCCCCGCGAGACGACGATCGAGTTCGGCACCAGGTACAGATGACGTTTGATCAGGTCGCGTCGTACGGGCGGGAGCCCGGCCAGGGTGCGCAGCTTCGAGTCGTAGCGGCGGCCCGGCGCCCCGGCCCGGAACTCCTTGAGGAACAGCGGCCAGGTGTCCTCGCCCGGCCCGGTGAAGATCGTGTCGGCGTGCGCGGCGGCCTCGTCCGGCAGCGAGGTCACGTGCAGGCCGCCCATGGCGACGTGGACGCCCCGGGCGCGGAAGTGGTCGGCGATCTCGTAGCCGCGCCGCGCGGAGGTGATGTACGGCTGGACGACCAGGAGGTCGGGGCTTTCGAGCGCCTCGATGTCCACCCGTTCGACGTGCTCGTCGAGGAGCGTCACCTCGTCGTCCGGGTCGAGGTACCCGGCGAGGGTCGCCAGGCCCAGCGGCGGGAAGAGCGAGTACTTGATGGGCCGGAACAGCGGGCTGGTCGCCTCGGTCAGTGCCGGGAGGATCATCGTCACGCGCATGAAAGCCCAGACTCTGTGAGCCGCGCGATCAGTTCCCGGCCGGGGCGCGAACCCCTTCCGGTACGTCCGCCGACGCACGTCGCCCCCGGCAGCGGGTGCTGCCGGGGGCGACGGGGTACGCGCGAAGGGGCGTACGGATCAGATCAGGCCGAGCTCGCGGACCGCGTCGCGCTCCTCGGTGAGCTCCTTCACCGAGGCGTCGATGCGCGCACGGGAGAAGTCGTTGATCTCCAGGCCCTGGACGATCTTGTACGTGCCGTTCTCCGTGGTGACCGGGAAGGACGAGATGATGCCCTCGGGCACGCCGTAGGAGCCGTCCGACGGGATGCCCATGGAGGTCCAGTCGCCCTCGGCGGTGCCGTTGACCCAGGTGTACACGTGGTCGATGGCGGCGTTCGCGGCGGAGGCGGCGGAGGACGCGCCACGGGCCTCGATGATCGCGGCGCCGCGCTTGGCGACGGTCGGGATGAAGGTGTCGGCCAGCCACGCCTCGTCGTTGACGACCTCGGCGGCGTTCTTGCCGGCGACCTCGGCGTGGAAGATGTCCGGGTACTGGGTCGCCGAGTGGTTGCCCCAGATCGTCAGCTTCTTGATGTCGGAGACGGCGGCGCCGGTCCTGGCGGCCAGCTGCGAGATCGCGCGGTTGTGGTCGAGGCGGGTCATCGCGGTGAAGCGCTCGGCCGGTACGTCCGGGGCGGCGGCCTGGGCGATCAGGGCGTTGGTGTTGGCCGGGTTGCCGACGACGAGGACCTTGATGTCGTCCGCGGCGTTGTCGTTGATGGCCTTGCCCTGCGGCTTGAAGATGCCGCCGTTGGCGGAGAGCAGGTCACCGCGCTCCATGCCCTTGGTGCGCGGGCGGGCGCCGACCAGCAGGGCGACGTTGGCACCGTCGAACGCCTTGTTGGCGTCATCGGTGATCTCGATGCCGCGCAGCAGCGGGAAGGCGCAGTCGTCGAGCTCCATCGCGGTGCCCTCGGCGGCCTTCAGGCCCTGCGGGATTTCCAGGAGACGCAGGTTGACCGGCACGTCCGGGCCGAGCAGGTGGCCGGAGGCGATGCGGAAGAGCAGCGCGTAGCCGATCTGGCCGGCTGCGCCGGTCACGGTGACATTCACGGGAGTGCGGGTCATGGCGATCTCCGTTAGACAGCTGGCGGTGGGGGTCCCTGCCCCTGGTGCTGGACATCCCCGGTCTGAATCTTGACGTGAAGAGATATCCAGCGGTCAGGCTATCCGACCCGGAACCTTCCGGCGGCCCGGCCCCCTGTGGCACCGCACACAACCCGTCACACAGCGCTCACCCGGACGAATCCGGTCACTCGGAGGAGGACGGAGGGAACGGGCGGAAGGAGGGGCCGAGGGCGGGCGCACGGGGGTGTTCGGAACCAGGTGCGCGCCTGTCGCGCGCCCTTGTTCGCCACTCCGTTGCCGGACAATCACACCTTGGCGGAATGGTCACTTCCGTGCCACAGGCCCCAGCCGTCCCTTGAACACCTTCACCCCGTCGACCAGGCTGAACGCAGGACGGGGGCGAGGCCGGTCAAGTCGCCGCGGTTTGGGACGGAAGCGTTTCGGACCGGGGCTCGCCCCGGGTGTCCGTCCCTTCTCGGGGGAGGGGACGGGCACCGTCCGCAACCGTGCGACCGCCCGTACGGGCCGGGCCCGACGGCCCGCGAACCGGCCGATCACTCGCCGGCCACTCGCCGACCGTTCACGGATCGGCGAGTCGACGCGTCGGCGAGTTGGCGAGTCAGCGGATCGTGAAGTGGACGGCCTGTTCGAGGAACGGGATGTCCAGCCACGGCTTGGGCTGAGCCACCAGGGCCAGCATCACGATGAGGAAGCCGAGCACTCCATAGGTCACCAGGTCGGTGAAGCGGGAACGGACCGCCAGCATGCCGACCGACCGGACCGTCATCCGCAGCACCGCGCCGCCGATGAGGGCCGCGCCGATCAGCATCGTGCCGACCCGGAACGCCTCGGCGAAGGGGTCGACGGCCACGATCAGCAGCCCGATCCCCGCCGTGCAGAGCACGGCGAGCAGCGGCCACTGCCGGGCCGGGGCGGGCGCGTCCCCGGGCGCGGCCCGGCCGCCGCCCTCGGGGCGCGCGGTGTCCTTGGTGAACAGGGGGAACCGCCGGGATGCCCGCGGAGCGGTGCCGGAGCCCCCGGCCGGGGTGCTGCCGGAGGCGACGTCCGGGGCCGTGCCCGCAGTACCGGACTTCGCCTCCCCGGGACCCTCGTCCTTCCCGGAGTCCGGTCCGGGTGCGGCGGAGTCCGCGTCCTCACCCGCGTCCGGCCGTGCCTCGCCACCGGCGGCACTCTTCTCCGGCTCCGGGCCGGTCTCCTTCTTCTTCCCCGGGCCCGCTCCGGTCTCCGCCCCGGCCCCTGCGTTCGTCCCCGCACCCGTCTCCGGGGCCTCGTCCGTACGCGTGTCCTCGGCGGTCGGGTCGGCCGGACTCGTACCAGCACCCATGGGGTTCCTTCCGGATTCGGGTCGGCCGGTTCAGAGGGCGGCGGCCGCGTTGCGCTCGGCCGCCTCGACCACGTTGACGAGCAGCTGGGCGCGGGTCATCGGGCCGACACCGCCCGGGTTCGGGGAGATCCAGGCGGCGACCTCGGCCACGCCCGGGTGGACGTCCCCGACGATCTTGCCGTTCTCGTCCCGGCTGACGCCGACGTCGAGCACGGCGGCGCCCGGCTTCACGTCCTCGGGCTTGATGATGTGCGGCACCCCGGCGGCGGCGACGATGATGTCGGCCTGCTTGAGATGGGCGGAGAGGTCACGCGTACCGGTGTGGCACTGGGTGACGGTGGCGTTCTCGGACCTGCGGGTCAGCAGCAGCGGCATCGGGCGGCCGATCGTGACGCCCCGGCCCACGACCACGACGTTCGCCCCGTTGATCTCCACGCCGTGGTGGCGCAGCAGCTGGACGACGCCCTGCGGGGTGCAGGGCAGCGGGCCCGTCTCGTTGAGCACCAGGCGGCCGAGGTTCATCGGGTGCAGGCCGTCGGCGTCCTTGGCCGGGTCCATCAGCTCCAGGACGCGGTTGGTGTCGATCCCCTTGGGCAGGGGGAGCTGCACGATGTAACCCGTGCATTCGGGGTTCTCGTTGAGCTCCCGCACGACCGCCTCGATCTCCTCCTGGGTGGCGGTCTCGGGGAGTTCGCGCTGGATGGAGCCGATGCCGACCTGGGCGCAGTCGCGGTGCTTGCCGTTCACGTACCAACGGCTGCCCGGGTCGTCCCCGACCAACAGGGTTCCCAGGCCGGGGGTGATGCCCCGTTCCTTGAGGGCCGCCACGCGGACGGTGAGATCGGACTTGATCGCGGCTGCGGTGGCCTTGCCATCGAGAATCTGGGCAGTCATGTCCCCATACTCGCGGATGACCCCGCCCCCATACCAATTCCAGGTGCTGTGAGCGGCCACGATGTTGCACTTGGGCAACATCCACCGGCCGCGACTGGACAAACTTACTTTTCATTTATAACGATTAACACCGCAGTGCCGCAGTAGTACCCGGGGGGCGGACCACTGAACTCTTCTTTCCTCCGCGCGGCCGCATCGTCCCCGCATGCACGTTGGAGGAACGCCCACATGAGTTTCGGCGCCCCGAACCCGGACCCGAACAATCCGTACGGCCAGCAGCCCCCGCAGGGCCAGCCCGGCTACGGCTACCCGCAGCAGCCGCCGCAGGGTCAGCCGGGCTACGGCTACCCGCAGCAGGGCCAGCCGGGCTACGGCTACCCGCCCCAGGCCCCGGGCACGCTCCAGGCCAACAACGGCTACATCAACGTCCCGGTCCTCGGCACGGTCCAGGTCGCCTCGATGGGCCGCCGCTTCGGCGCGCGTCTCCTCGACGGCCTGATCATCGGCGTCCTCTACGGCATCCTCACCGCGGTCGGCGTGGCCGGTGCCCTGGGTCTCGCCGAGAGCGCCGACGACTGCGGTTCCGCCCTGGACCCGGGTTACCAGTCCTGCATCAACGAGGCGAGCAGCAGCATCATCGTCACCATGCTCGGCATGGTCGCCCTCTTCGGTCTGATCACGCTGCTCTACGAGTGGCTGATGATCGCGCTGGCCGGCGCGACCCTCGGCAAGATGGCCCTCGGCCTGAAGGTCGTCAAGGAGAACACCGGTCAGAACCCGGGCCTCGGCGGCGGCTTCATCCGCTGGATCATCCCGATCGTCGGTGCGTTCCTCTGCTACATCGGCGCCCTCCTGGTCTACCTGTCGCCGTTCTTCGACAACTCCGGCAAGCTCCAGGGCTGGCACGACCGCGCCGCCGGAACCATCGTCGTCAAGAAGTAACGCGACGCCTTTTCCGTTCCACAACACGAAGGGCCGGAACTCCTCCCGGAGTTCCGGCCCTTCGTGTTGTGCGCCGGCGTCGCGGAACGGTGTGGTGAACCGTCGGCGAAATCAGTGGAAGAAGTGGCGCGTGCCCGTGAAGTACATCGTCACGCCGGCCTTCTTCGCGGCCTCGACGACCAGTTCGTCACGGACCGAACCGCCCGGCTGGGCCACGGCCTTCACCCCGGCCGCGGTCAGGATCTCCAGCCCGTCCGGGAACGGGAAGAACGCGTCGGAGGCGGCGTACGCACCGCGGGCGCGCTCCTCGCCGGCCCGCTCGACGGCCAGCTTCGCGGAGTCGACGCGGTTGACCTGGCCCATGCCGACGCCGACCGAGGCGCCGTCCTTGGCGAGCAGGATCGCGTTGGACTTGACCGCGCGGCACGCCTTCCACGCGAAGGCGAGCTCCTTCAGCTCGTCGGCGGTCAGGGCCTCGCCGGTGGCGAGGGTCCAGTTGGCCGGGTCGTCGCCCTCGGCCTGGAGCCGGTCGGTGACCTGGAGCAGCGCACCGCCGTCGATCGGCTTGACCTCGACCTCGGCGGCCGGGGCGTCGGGGCAGCGCAGCACGCGGATGTTCTTCTTGCGGGCCAGCACCTCGACGGCGCCGTCCTCGTACGCCGGGGCGACGATGACCTCGGTGAAGATCTCCGCGACCTGCTCGGCCATCGCGACGGTCACCGGGCGGTTGACGGCGATGACGCCGCCGAAGGCGGAGAGCGGGTCGCAGGCGTGGGCCTTGCGGTGGGCCTCGGCGACGTCGTCGGCGATCGCGATGCCGCACGGGTTGGCGTGCTTGATGATCGCGACGCACGGCTCGGCGTGGTCGTACGCGGCCCGGCGCGCGGCGTCGGTGTCCGTGTAGTTGTTGTACGACATCTCCTTGCCGTGCAACTGCTCGGCCCCGGCCAGGCCGCCGGTGCCCGCGGTGTAGAGCGCGGCGGGCTGGTGCGGGTTCTCGCCGTACCGCAGGACGTTGCTCCGCTCGTACGTCGCGCCGAAGAAGTCGGGGAAGCCCGAGTCGTCGGCGGCGGCGTAGTCGTCCGCGAACCAGGACGCCACGGCGACGTCGTACGCGGCGGTGTGCTGGAACGCCTCGGCGGCCAGGCGCTTGCGGGCGGCCAGGTCGAAACCGCCCGCCCCGACGGCCGCGAGGACGTCGGCGTAACGGCCGGGGCTGGTCACGACCGCCACGGACGGGTGGTTCTTGGCCGCGGCGCGGACCATGGACGGGCCGCCGATGTCGATCTGCTCCACGCACTCGTCGGCGGAGGCGCCGGAGGCGACGGTCTCCTTGAACGGGTAGAGGTTCACGACCACCAGGTCGAACGGCTCCACGCCCAGCTCGGCGAGCTGCTCGCGGTGGGCGTCCAGGCGCAGGTCGGCGAGGATGCCGGCGTGGACGCGCGGGTGCAGCGTCTTGACGCGGCCGTCGAGGCACTCGGGGAAGCCGGTCAGCTCCTCGACCTTGGTGACCGGGACTCCGGCGGCGGCGATCCTGCCGGCGGTGGAGCCGGTGGAGACCAGCTCGACACCCGCCTCGTGCAGACCGCGGGCGAGGTCTTCGAGCCCCGTCTTGTCGTAGACACTGACCAGGGCGCGGCGGATGGGCTTATTCACCGACATGACCGAGATGAACCTTTCGTCCCTCAATGCGATAGCCGTCGCGGGCGAGCCGGCCGACGGCCTCGACGAGCAGCTTGCGCTCGACTTGTTTGATGCGTTCGTGGAGGGCCTCTTCGCCCTCCGCCGTGTCCTCTTCGGTCACCTCGACCACGCCCTGCGCGATGATCGGGCCGGTGTCGACGCCGTCGTCGACGAAGTGGACGGTGCACCCGGTGACCTTCACGCCGTACGCGAGGGCGTCGCGCACCCCGTGGGCACCGGGAAAGCTGGGGAGCAGGGCGGGGTGGGTGTTGACGAACCGGCCGCCGAACCGGGCGAGGAACTCCTTGCCCACGATCTTCATGAATCCCGCGGACACCACGAGGTCCGGGCGGTGTTCGGCCGTCGCGGCCGCGAGCGCCGCGTCCCACTCCTCGCGGGTGGCGTGGTCCTTGACCCGGCACACGAAGGTCGGCAGTCCGGCGCGCTCCGCCCGTTCGAGGCCGGCGATGCCGGAGCGGTCGGCGCCGACCGCGACGACCTGTGCGCCGAAGCCCTCGGGGTCGTCACCGATGGCGTCGAGCAGGGCCTGGAGGTTCGTGCCCGAGCCGGAGACCAGTACGACCAGACGGGCCGGGGCGGTGGAGGGGGGCGGGGAGGCCACGGCTGGGCCCTTTCTCGCGTGATGAAGCAGAGCGGTGCTGATTTGTATGGTCGTACGAAAGAACCGAGCCCCTCCATACGGGGAACTCTACGAACAAGTCGACCGCCAGCAACGATACCGGCACCGTGGAGCACCCCCACGGGACGGGGGTCGCGGGCCCCGGCCCCGCCGTCCGCGCCCGGGTGACGGGCATCGGCCGTCCGTGCTCCGCTCCCCGCTTTCGGCGGCTCCTGGCCGGGAGGTAGCGTCAGGGGACAGCGAACCGTCCGCAGGGCGGAAATGACGAGATGGGGAAGACGTTCACCACATGCCGGACCCACGCCGCAGCACCGCCTTCCGCCGCCCGCTGCCCGAGCGGCCCTCACTGCTGATGCGGGAGCGCCAGTCCTCCGCGGACTCCTCCTCCGGCACCCCGGGGTCCGCCGGAACGCCCGGCCCCGCGGACGACAACCCGTTCGCCGCGCCGCCCGAGAACCGGCCCGACCAGCCCTGGCGGCCCCGCCTCCCCTCGAACACCGGCAACGGCGGCGGGAACGGCGAGGGGTCGTCCGAGGGCGGCTCCTCCGACGACCGGTCCGGCCGGGGCAGCCAGTGGAGCAGTCGGCAGCCGGGCCGCCACGGCGGCGGCTTCGGCGGGCGCTCCGGGGGCCAGGGCGGCCCGAACGGCCAGGGCGGGCCCGAGGGCAACCCCGGCGGCCTGCGCTGGGACCCGACCGACCCCGCCCAGCGCCGGGCGCGCTACGCACTGCTCTGCGGCATGTGGGCCTTCTTCTTCGCGATCTTCGACTTCCCGGAGATCGCCCTGCTGCTCGGCGCGCTCGCCGTGTACTGGTCGATCAGCTCGCTGCGGGCCAAGCCGGGGGAGGCCGCCGGCCGGGCCGACTCCGCCACGGCTCCGGCCGCCCCGGCCGGCGGACCGCTCCAGGGCTCCGGTTCCGGCCACGTCCCGGCGGCCACGCCCGGCGCCCCCGGCGCCCCGGCGGTCCAGGGCGGCGGCAGGCAGCAGACCACGGCCGCGATCAGCGGCCTGGTGACGGCGCTGATCGCGCTCTCGATCGTCGCGACGACGTTCACGGTGCAGCTGGTCTACCGCGACTACTACACCTGCGTGAACGACGCCCTGACCAAGTCCGCCCAGCTGGCCTGCAACGACCAGCTGCCGAAGCCGCTGGAGCCGTTCTTCGGCGTGAAGAGCTAGTACCGCGGGGGGGGGGGGGGGGGGGGGGGGGGGGGGGGGGGGGCGGGGGGGGGCGGCCCGGGGCGGGGGGGGGGCCCGGCGGGGGCGGGC